>JAPLPD010000052.1 GCA_026400395.1 Alphaproteobacteria bacterium
CTTCACTGGGCTTACGGCATCGATGGCCCGTCGCAGGGTCACTATTACGTCGATCCCTTCACCGGCGTTTTGACCAAATCGGAATCGTCCTACGAACATCCGCAGCCGCATGCCTGCTTCATTCAGGGCGTCAATGACGATCTGGTCAACGAAGGCGGCATCATGGACCTGTGGGTGCGTGAAGCGCGGCTGTTCAAGTATGGCTCCGGCACCGGCTCCAATTTCTCGCGGCTGCGCGGCGAAGGCGAACACCTCGCCGGCGGCGGCAAGTCGTCGGGCCTGATGTCATTCCTCAAGATCGGCGACCGTGCGGCGGGCGCGATCAAATCCGGCGGCACCACGCGCCGCGCCGCCAAGATGGTGATCGTCGATATCGACCATCCCGATGTCGAGGATTTCATCGACTGGAAAGTGATCGAAGAACAGAAGGTCGCTGCCCTGGTGACCGGCGAAGCACCTCAAGGCCGTCCTCAAGGCCTGCGTGAACTGCGAAGGCTCCGGCGACGACTGCTTCGACCCGGAGAAGAACCCGGTCCTGCGCCGCGAGATCAAGGCCGCGCGCCGCGTCTACGTGCCGGACAATTATATCCAGCGCGTCATCCAGTTCGCCAAGCAGGGCTATCGCGACATCGAATTCCCGATCTACGACACCGACTGGGACTCGGAAGCCTACCTCACCGTCTCGGGCCAGAACTCGAACAACTCGGTGCGCGTCAACGACGAATTCCTCAAGGCCGTGGAATCCGACGGCGACTGGGATCTCACCTGGCGCACCAAGCCGGGCAAGGTGGCCAAGACGTTGAAGGCGCGCGACCTGTGGGAGAAGATCGCCCACGCCGCATGGGCCTCGGCCGATCCGGGCCTGCAATACCACACGACCGTCAACGACTGGCACACCTGCGCCGCTTCAGGCCCGATCCGTGGCTCGAACCCGTGTGACGACACGGCGTGCAACCTCGCCTCGGGGAACCTGCTCTCGTTCCGCGATCCCAAGACCGGCGCGTTCGACATCACCGGCTACGAACATACGGTTCGTCTGTGGACCGTCGTGCTCGAAATCTCGGTGATGATGGCGCAGTTTCCCTCGAAGGAAATCGCGCAACTGTCGTACGAGTACCGCACGCTGGGCCTCGGCTATGCCAACGTCGGCGGCCTCCTGATGTCTGCCGGCATTCCCTACGACTCCGACGCGGGCCGTGCGATCTGCGGCGCACTCTCCGCGATCATGACCGGCATCAGCTATGCGACCTCCGCCGAAATGGCCAAGCAGCTCGGCACGTTCTCCGGCTACAAGAAAAACCGCGAGCCGATGCTGCGCGTGATGCGCAACCATCGACGCGCGGCCTATGGCGAGAAGACCGGCTATGAGCAGGTCTCGCAGCCGCCCGTACCGCTCGACCACAAGAGCCTTCTCAACGGCACGCCGGCCTTCGTCGCGCTGGCCGATCACGCCAAAAAGGCGTGTGACTCCGCGCTCGCGCTTGGCGAGAAGCACGGCTACCGCAACGCGCAGGCGACCGTGGTTGCCCCGACCGGCACCATCGGCCTGGTGATGGATTGCGACACCACCGGCATCGAACCGGACTTCGCGCTGGTGAAGTTCAAGAAGCTCGCCGGCGGCGGCTACTTCAAGATCATCAACCGCGCTGTGCCGGAAGCCTTGCGCGCGCTCGGCTACTCTGAGTCCGACATCGGCGAGATCGAAGTCTATGCTGTCGGCCATGGTTCACTCGGCCAGTCGCCGGGCATCAACCACACCACGCTGCGCGCCAAGGGCTTCACGGATGAGGCCATCGCCAGGATCGAGAAGGCATTGCCGACCGCGTTCGACATCAAGTTCGCGTTCAACAAGTGGACGCTCGGCGAAGACCTCCTCAAGAACCAGCTCAAGGTTCCCGCCGACGTCATCGCGCAGCCGAGCTTCGACCTCCTCGCCCACATGGGATTCTCCCGGCGCGAGATCGACGCCGCCAATATCCACGTCTGCGGCGCCATGACCGTCGAAGGCGCGCCGCACCTCAAGGCCGAACACTACGCCGTGTTCGATTGCGCCAACCCATGCGGCCGCACCGGCAAGCGCTATCTCTCGGTCGAGAGCCACATCAAGATGATGGCGGCGGCGCAGCCGTTCATCTCCGGCGCGATCTCCAAGACCATCAACATGCCGAACGACGCCACCGTCGAGGATTGCAAGGCGGCGTACCTGCTGTCCTGGAAGCTCGCCCTCAAGGCCAACGCGCTCTACCGCGACGGCTCGAAACTTTCACAACCGCTGCAAAGCCAACTCATCGCAAATGACGAGGAAGACGACGACATGACCGATTCTCCGATCTCCGCCCTCCTCGACAAACCGAACGCCGCGCGCGCCGCCGCCCTGTCCGAACGCATC
>JAPLPD010000002.1 GCA_026400395.1 Alphaproteobacteria bacterium
AAGGCCACCTTCGCCTTGAAGCCGGGGCTATGCGTCCGGCGGGTTCGCTTCGTCATGTTCGCTCCTGATCCACGGCACCTTCGCCGCTGTCAGGCAAGAAATCCACTCATCGGGCTGTCCGAATTTCCCGAGCCACCTCTGACTTCCCGTTTGTTGGCCTTGCGGCTGTGCATTTCAAGACACAAGGCCCCAAGCCCGGCGCGGCGAAGCCTGTCGTGCACCACCTCCAGCGCGGCTGTCTTTTCCGCAACGAAGAGAACGCTCTTACCGGCATGCACCGCTGCCGCAATAACGTTGGTGATAGTCTGAGACTTGCCGGTTCCGGGCGGTCCTTGGACTACCAGATTGCGTCCGCCCCGCGCCTCCTCGATCACGACTGTTTGCGAACTGTCGGCATCCACCACGTGCACGCACTTAGAAATGTCGATGCGGTGATCGATCGGTTCATCATCTTCGACAATTGGCGGCTCGTTGGCGAACGAGGTGTTTTCGCCAAGCAGGACGTTCAGCAGCCCATGGTCCAGAAGCGAGCCGTTCGGCCAGCTGTTCGCATCCAGATCGCGCCACATCATGAACTTGGAGAACGTGAAGAAGCCCAAACCGATGCTGTCTCGTTCGACCTGCCAACGGCGCTGCCTGCTGACTTCCGCTTCGATCAACGCGAAATAGTCGGACGGCCTCCACCCTTCGGTTTCCGGGATGTCGGGAAGCGTCAGGCCGAAGTCGCCACGCAGCTTTTCCCGAAGCGCGACGTTGACCATGATGTCGTCATCGCGGCCATGCAGCACGTAGCCTTCGGGTCCAGCCACCCGCATCAGAGTCACGGGGATCAGTATAAGTGGGGCATAGGACGCTTCGTCGCTGCTATCGCTATCGAACCACTTTAGGAAACCCGCCGCGAGATACAGGGTGCTCAGGCCTTGTTCTTCCTCAAGCGTTCGTTCTTCTCGGAAAATCTTCGTGAGCCGCTTCTCAAGCTTCGTTTGCGCAAGCCGGGTTTGGAGCAGAGCGTAGCGACTGCTGGCAAGACGCGACCTTGTCGCGAGAGCCTTGCCGGTGGATTTTGGGCCGCTGTCGGGTGTCAAAGGGACTGGAAGGTTGGTCTTGTCGACCAAAGGAGCTTCCAGCTGGGGCTGCTCGTCAACGCCTTGGAACGCATAAGCGTTTGTGCCTTCATCCCAATAGAGCCGATGCAAAAGATCGTCCGCGATGTGTCCGGTTACAGCAAGGCACCAAGGTCGCTTGCCGATCAGGGGGGCATGTAGCAGGCGATTTCGGCGGGTAGCATCCACGAGGTCCCGACGCGCCTGCTCAAGCGCCCATGTGATCCTCTTTTTGCGCTTTCCGTTTGCGCCTGTCGCTTCAGATACGTGCTCTGCCAAGCAATTATCTCCGTTTTCTTTTGCGCTCATTTTGCTGAGCTATCGTTAGCAGAGAACTGTCCGTGACAATAATTGCCACTTCGCGTGCCGACAGGTGCTGTTGCGGAGGGGAGCAAAGCCGAAGAATTGCCATTGCCGCAACTACCCATCAACGGCGCCCGCATCTGCGCAGGCCGAATGGAGCCGCTCTTTGACTTCTGGCGGAAGCTTGCTTTCCGCCCCCTCCAGCGCCTCACGCCATTTCGGTCCACGGTCGCGCGCTTCGATGTAGGCGAGGCCGAGATCGAGCCTGGACGAACTGTTCGCAAGCGCTTCGATCATCACTGACGCCTGTTGGAGATCCTTGCGGGCCTTGCTCGCGCTGTCGCGGTCAACACGGCGCAATTCTGAAACGATCAACTTGTGGACCGCGAACCGCTCCGGTGCGGGAACGAGAACCGCAACGCCGCCCTTGTGCAGCAGCACCGAACGGACTGGCTGATGGATCAGAAAGTCGAGATAGCGAAGTGGTTGCGCGGAGGCGCCGCCAAGCGCGGGCATCGGCGCCGGTTCGCCTGCAAAGTCGTCCTTGCTTCGGTTCGGTGTGAGGAATTCGACCTTGAAGCCAGCTGCATTGCTGAAGCTGGTTGTCGCCCTCGGATTTGCGAGGCTCGGGATTTCCCGAAATGTCGGGTCCACCAGCCGAAGCGCTTCGAGAACGGGCGGAATTGAATCGTCGACCGA
>JAPLPD010000102.1 GCA_026400395.1 Alphaproteobacteria bacterium
CATCGACCTTGCGTTGGAGAGCTTCGCGCGCGGCGGCTGGTTCGGCAAAGGGCCGGGCGAGGGAACCGTCAAGCGCATCCTGCCGGAGAGCCACACCGACTTCGTGTTAGCCGTCGGCGCCGAGGAGTTCGGCATCGTGCTCTGCCTGATGCTGCTGGCGCTGTTCGCCTTCATTGTTCTTCGCTCGCTGCGGTTTGCGCTGCACAGCGTCGATCCGTTCTCGCGTTTCGCCGCTGCCGGCCTCGCCATCCTGTTCGGGCTGCAGTCGGCCATCAACATGGCGGTCAATCTGCATCTGATGCCGGCCAAAGGCATGACCCTGCCGTTCGTCTCCTACGGCGGCTCGTCGATGATTTCGCTCGCCTATGGCATGGGCATGCTGCTGGCGATGACGCGCGAACGGCCCCGCGCTGAATATCTGGCGAAGCAAGACTTTGGCTACGCCGGGAGTCCGGCCTGATGGCTTCGGGCGGCGTGCTTGTCGCCGCCGGAGGCACGGGCGGGCATCTGTTCCCTGCCGAAGCGCTGGCGGCGGCGCTGGCCAAGCGCAACATCTCCGTCGGCCTGCTGACCGACGCGCGCGCGGCAAAGCACGCCGGTGCGTTTCCGCCGGACGCCGTCCACATCATCCCGAGCGCCACCATTCGCGGCCGCGATCCGCTGTCGCTTATGAAAACCGGCACGCTGCTGACCTATGGTTTGGTCAAAGCCTGGATGGTGTTGCCGGGGCTTAAGCCCGCTGTTGTGGTCGGCTTCGGCGGCTATCCGACGCTGACGCCGCTGCTGGCGGCGACGTTGCGCGGCATTCCGACGCTGATCCACGAACAGAACGCAGTCATGGGCCGCGCCAACCGGATGCTGGCGCCGCGTGTACGGGCCATCGCCACCGGCTTTGCCGGAGTGCTTCGGGGCAACGCGGCGCTGGACGCCAAGGCCACCCACACCGGCAACCCGGTTCGCCCGGCGGTGATCGCTGCGGCGGCCAATCCGTATCCGCCGCTCGATCCCGGCGGAACGTTGAAAATTCTGGTGTTCGGCGGCAGCCAGGGCGCCCGGGTGATGGCCGACATCGTGCCTCCCGCAGTCGAAATGATGGAGCCGCGTTTGCGCACGAGGCTCAGCATCGTGCAGCAGACGCGCGACGAGGATCTGCCGCGCGTTCGCGCCATCTACGACAGGCTGCAGGTGAGTTGCGAGGTGGCGCCGTTCTTCAAGGACTTGCCGGCGCGGATGGCGGCGAGCCATCTTGTGGTGTCGCGCTCGGGGGCCTCCACGGTGGCCGAGCTTTCGGCGATCGGCCGGCCGGGCATTCTTATTCCGCTGCCGCACGCGCTCGACCAGGATCAGCGCGCCAATGCGGGCTTCCTGATGGATGCCGGCGGCGCGATCCGTCTCGACCAGTCGGACTTCACGCCGGAGCGGCTCGCCGCCGAGATCGCGGCTCTGGCCGCCGCCCCGGAAAAGCTCGCCACGATGGCCGCTGCCGCCAAGGCCGCGGGCATTCTCGACGCCGCCGACCGCCTCGCCGATCTGGTGCTGCGGGTGGCGGGTGTGATACCGCCTTCGCGGTAATCAGCCGTTTCGATACATAGGGCCATTCAGCGATGAAACTGCCGCGCGAAATCGGGCCGATCCATTTTGTTGGCATCGGTGGCATCGGCATGAGCGGTATCGCCGAGGTGCTGATGAATCTCGGCTACACAGTGCAGGGGTCGGACGCGAGCGACAACGCCAACGTCAAACGGCTGCGCGACAAGGGAGCCAAGGTTTCGATCGGCCACAGGGGCGAGAACATCGAGGGCGCCGAGGTGCTGGTGGTGTCTTCGGCGATCAAGCGCGACAACCCGGAACTGGTCGCGGCCCGAGCCAAGCGCCTGCCGGTGGTGCGCCGGGCCGAGATGCTGGCCGAGTTGATGCGGCTGAAAAGCTGCGTTGCCATTGCCGGTACGCACGGCAAGACCACGACCACGTCGCTGGTCGCGGCGCTGTTCGACGCCGCCAACTTCGACCCGACCGTGATCAACGGCGGCATCATCAACGCCTACGGCACCAACGCGCGGCTCGGCGCCGGCGACTGGATGGTGGTGGAGGCCGACGAATCCGACGGCACCTTCCTGAAGCTGCCGGCCGATGTCGCCATCGTCACCAACGTCGACGCCGAGCATCTCGATCACTTCAAGACGTTTGCCAAGGTCCAGGACGCCTTCGTCGATTTTATCTCGAACATTCCGTTCTACGGCTTCGCCGTGATGTGCACCGACCACCCGATCGTGCAGCGCATCGTCGGCCGCATCGAGGATCGCCGCATCATCACCTACGGCGAGAACCCACAGGCCGATGTGCGGCTCACTGATTTGAGCAACGCCGGCGGCAAACAGACCTTCACGGTGCAGTTCCGCAACAGCGAGGGGCAACTGGTTCACGCCATCAAGGACCTGACCTTGCCGATGCCGGGCCGCCACAACGCGCTCAACGCAACTTCGGCGATCGCAGTGGCGCGCGAATTGAAAATTTCCGACGAAGCGATCCGCCGAGCGCTGGCCGGGTTCGGCGGCGTGAAGCGGCGCTTCACCCGCGCCGGCGAGTGGAACGGCGTCACCATCATCGACGACTACGGCCACCATCCGGTCGAGATCGCCGCGGTGCTCAAGGCCGCTCGCGAGTCGACCAAGGGGCAGGTCATCGCCGTGGTCCAGCCGCACCGCTACACCCGGCTGCAATCGCTGTTCGAGCCGTTCTCCACCTGCTTCAACGACGCCGACGCGGTGATCGTCGCCGATGTTTACGCGGCGGGTGAGCCGCCGCTCGAAGGCATCGACCGCGATCACCTCGTCACCGCGGTTCGCGCGCGCGGCCACCGGCAGGTACTTCCGCTGCCGGGTCAGCCGCAACTCGCGGGCCTCGTGAAGAGCATCGCCAAGCCGGGCGACTACGTGGTCTGCCTCGGTGCCGGCAACATCACCCAATGGGCGTATTCGCTGGAAGGCGAGTTGAAGGCGCTGGGCTGATGGGCTTCCCGGATATCGTTCCGGATTTGAAATCACGCGCGCCCCAACTGCGCGGCCGGTTGCTACCGAACCAGTCGCTCGCCGAACTCACTTGGTTCCGCGTCGGCGGACCGGCGCAGGTGCTGTTTATGCCGGAGGACGAGGCCGACCTCGCTTATGTCCTCGGTCTGCTTCCGGCGGACATTGCGGTGACGGTGATCGGCCTCGGCTCCAATCTGATCGTGCGGGACGGCGGAATTCCGGGCGTTGTGGTGCGCCTCGGCCGCGGCTTCAGCGAGATCAGCGTGGATGGCGTGCGCGTCGTCGCGGGCGCCGCGGTGCCTGACGTCCGAGTCGCACGCGCGGCACAGGAGGCGGGCGTCGCGGGCCTTGCCTTCATGCGCGGCATTCCGGGCGCGGTCGGCGGCGCGCTTCGCATGAACGGCGGCGCCTACCAGGGCGAGACCAAGGACATTCTCGTGGAGGCGAGGGCGGTCGATCGGAAAGGCCGCATCCACACGCTCAGCAACGCCGACATGTACTACACTTACCGGCATTGTGGTGCACCGGAGGACTACATCTTCACTCAGGCGGTCTTTGTGGGCACGCCCGGCGACCCGGCGGCAATCGCCGCCGCGATGGACAAGATCACCGAGTCGCGCGAGGCAACCCAGCCGATCAAGAGTCGCACCGGCGGTTCGACCTTCAAAAATCCGCCGGACCGGAAGGCCTGGCAACTCGTCGATGCCGCCGGCTGCCGCGGCCTGATCGTCGGCGGTGCGCAGGTGTCGGAGCTGCATTGCAACTTCCTGATCAACCTTGGCAACGCCACCGCGTCCGACATCGAAACGCTCGGCGAGACCGTGCGAACGCGCGTCAAAGAAAATTCCGGCGTCGAGCTGGAGTGGGAAATCAAGCGGGTCGGCGTTCCGGCCTGACGATCGCGCGAACGATTCCGTAGCAGCCAGAGTCGCTTACAGGAAACTCCGCTGATTTTGATTCCGAATCCAGCGCGCTGAGTCATTTTTGTCACGCTCGGCGGTTCGTTGTGCGTGCTTTGCCCGCGCGGGATTCACCTCCGGCGGACAGCGGCTTAGCTTGAGAATCTGATTCGCGGAGCGGCAGTGACGCGCAACACCGATCTCATTGCGGCCGGCGGGCGTGTCCCGGACGGCGCTCTCATCTCGCCCGCGCAGGCGGGCGGCCGCTTGCGCGCGGCGCGTTGGCGCGACGCAGGGGCCGCGCCATGAGCAAGCACGTCGCGGTGCTGATGGGCGGCTGGTCGGCGGAGCGCGAGGTCAGCCTGCGCTCCGGCAAGGCTTGCTCCGATGCGGCCGAACGCGCCGGTTACCGGGTCAGTCGCGTCGATGTGGGCCGCGATATTGCCTCGGTGCTCAAGACACTGAATCCCGACGCGGCGCTGAACGTCCTGCACGGCCGACCCGGCGAGGACGGCACATTGCAGGGCCTGCTTGAGATTCTCGGCATCCCCTACAGCCACTCCGGTGTCATGGCGTCGGCTGTGGCGATGCAGAAGGACGTCGCCAAGGTGCTGATGGCTGCGGCCGGTGTGCCGGTGCCCCATGGCAAGGTGGTTTCGCGCCGAGAGGCGGGTTTGGCCCACGCACTGCCGCGCCCCTACGTCATCAAGCCGATCGCGGAAGGCTCCAGCGTCGGCGTTTTCGTCGTCACCGAGCAGCACGAGCATCCGCCGCAGGAACTCACCCGCGACGACTGGGCGTTCGGCGAGCAGGTTCTGGTCGAGAGCTACATTCCCGGCAAGGAACTGACCTGCGCGGTGATCGGCGACCGGGCGCTCGACGTCATCGAGATCGTCGCAGCGACCCAATTCTACGACTTCGAAGCGAAATATGCCCCGGGCGGCTCTAAACACATTCTTCCCGCGCCGATTTTACCTTTTGTTTACCAAGAGACCCGCAGACTGGCCCTCAAGGCGCATCACGCCCTCGGCTGTCGAGGTGTGACCCGCGCCGACTTTCGTTACGACGACCAGGCCACGGGAACAGAGGGGCTGGTCTGTCTCGAGGTCAATACGCAACCCGGCATGACGGAAACTTCGCTTGTGCCCGAGCTCGCGATTCACGCGGGCCTGACGTTCGAAGAGCTGGTGCGATGGATGGTGGAAGACGCCTCGCTGAACCGGTGACCGATGGCGCCCATATGCGCCCGGCGACCGGCGCGGTGCCGGTGTGGCGGCGCGTCGGCGCCCGCCTGCGATTCGATTTCGGCCGCACCCGGTTCGCGCGCGCCATGCGCCGCTGGTTCGGCCCGATGCTGTCCTGGCGGATTCCGCGCGCCGCTGAAATCGGCGCGGCGGTTGTTTTCGTGCTGGCCAGCGGCGGCTATGGCGCCGTTCGCGGCGGGCACATTCCGGCGATCGTCGAGGAGCTTCGCGATTTCCGCGACGCCGTGGCGAACGCCGCGGGCTTCCGCATCGCCTCGATCGCGCTCGCCGGCGAGCGCCGGTTGACCCGCGAGGACATCCTCCAGCTGGCCGGCATCACCGGCCGGTCTTCGCTTTTGTTCCTCGACGCCTCCGAAATGCGCACGCGGCTCAGGGCCAATCCCTGGATCGCGGAAGCAACGGTATTGAAACTCTTCCCCGGCCGGCTGCACATCACTGTGACCGAGCGCGACGCCTTCGCGCTCTGGCAGCGCGACGGCAAGGTCGAGGTGATCGCCGAGGACGGCGCCGTGGTCGAAAAGTTTTCCGGCCAGCCCTTTACCGGCCTGCCGCTCGTGGTGGGCGTGGGCGCCGAGACGCGGGCCAAGGAGTTCCTGACGCTGCTCGAACAATATCCGGCCATCCGCATGCAACTCCACGCCGCCGTCTTGGTGGCCGAGCGGAGGTGGAATGTCATGCTCAAGAACGGCATCGACGTCCGGCTTCCGGAAACCAATGTTGAGCAGGCCCTGGACGCCCTGCTGAAGCTCGACCGCGAGAGCAAGATTCTGAGCCGCGATGTCGCCTCGATCGACCTGCGTCTGCCCGATCGGGTCACCGTCCAGCTTTCGGATGAGGCCGCAGCCGCGCGCGCCGAGGCGCTGAAGGCCAAGCCTGCCAAGAAGAAGGGGGGCGCCGCGTGAGCCTCCAAGACGGATTTACTCCGAAAATGCGGCCGGTCTCTCCGCGCCGCACTGCCATCGTCGCCGGTCTCGATATTGGCACCAGCAAGATCGTCTGCATGATCGCCCTGCTCAGGCCGCAGGGCCCGCAGGATGTGCTGCGGCGGCGCAGCCATGGCATCGAAATTCTCGGCGTCGGCCACACCGAGTCGCGCGGTATGAAGGCCGGCGCGGTGATCAATCTGGCGGAGGCCGAGCAGGCGGTTCGCCATGCCGTCGATCTCGCCGAGCGCGATGCCT
The DNA here is from genome assembly GCA_026400395.1 of Alphaproteobacteria bacterium. Classification (GTDB taxonomy): domain Bacteria; phylum Pseudomonadota; class Alphaproteobacteria; order Rhizobiales; family Xanthobacteraceae; genus Z2-YC6860. Next base: position 6,375 of record JAPLPD010000102.1, read on the forward strand.
CGGTCCAGCTTCAATCGGTGGTGCTGTCGGTATCGTCCGGCCGCCCCGCCAGCGAGTCCTACGCGGTCAACGTCAATGTCGCCGGTTCCGGCGTCACCGACGGTGATGTCGCCCGCGCGCTTGCCGCTGGCTGCAATCACTCGGTGCGCGCCGGCAGGATCATGCTGCACTCGATGCCGATCGGCTATTCGCTCGATGGCGTGCGCGGCGTGGGCGAGCCCCGCGGCATGCTGGCCCGCGAATTCGGCGTCGATATGCATGTGGTGACCGCCGATGTGGCGGCGGCGCGCAATCTGATGCTTGTCGTGGAGCGCTGCCACCTCGAAGTCGAGACCATGGTGGCTTCGTCCTATGTGGCGGGCCTGTCCGCGATCGCCGACGACGAGGCCGATCTCGGCGCGGCGGTGATCGATCTCGGCGCCGGCACCACCACCATGGCGGTCTTTTCGTCCGGGCGGTTCACCTGCGCCGACGGCTTCGCGCTCGGCGGCAATCACATCACGATGGACTTGGCACGCGGGCTGAACGCTCGTATCTCTGATGCCGAACGAATCAAAACGTTTTACGGAAGCGTGCTCGCTGGAGGATCCGACGAGCGCGACATGATTACGGTGCCCGCGGTCAGCGACGATGACCGTGAGCCTCCACAGTTCGTGTCGCGCGCGAGTTTGGTGCGCATCATCAAACCGAGAGTCGAGGAGATTCTCGAAATGGTCCGAGACCGCCTGGCGGCTTCGCCGTTCGCGTCCGATCCGCGTGCTCGCGCAATCCTGACCGGTGGCGGAAGCCAGCTGACCGGATTGCCGGAACTCGCGGCGCGTATCCTGAACCGGCCGGTCCGTATCGGCCGCCCGCTCGGCATGGCGGGGCTGCCCGATGCAACGAAGGGGCCCGCGTTCGCCGTGGCGACCGGCCTTCTGGTCTATCCGCAGGCGGCGCATCTGGAACATTTCGAACCGCGGCGTACGCGGCACATGATGACAGGTACCGGCTACATCGCCCGAGTCGGACGATGGCTGCGGGAGAGCTTCTGATGATCGCCCGCGCACCCACGAGATTCACTTCGAGTTTCACCCCGCGTTTCATCCATCGGCCGGCGGCAGACCGGCACGACACGGCGGCGTTGCAAAGCGCTCGCCCAAGCAAGAGGCAACGATGAGCATCAACCTGAAGATCCCCGATATCCGTGAGCTCAAGCCGCGGCTGACCGTATTTGGTGTCGGCGGAGCCGGCGGCAACGCCGTCAACAACATGATCACCGCCGGGCTTCAGGGTGTCGACTTCGTGGTCGCCAACACCGATGCCCAGGCGCTGACCATGTCCAAGGCCGAACGCATCATCCAGATGGGCGTGCAGGTGACCGAGGGTCTCGGCGCCGGCTCCCAGCCGGATGTTGGTCGTGCCGCCGCCGAGGAGGTCATCGACGAAATACGCGATCATCTGACCGGCGCGCATATGGTGTTCGTCACCGCGGGCATGGGCGGCGGCACCGGCACCGGCGCTGCTCCGGTGATCGCGCGGGTGGCCAAGGAACTTGGCATTCTGACGATCGGCGTGGTGACCAAGCCGTTCCACTTCGAAGGCCAGCGCCGCATGAAGTTCGCGGAAGCCGGCATCGCCGAACTGCAGAAATGCGTCGACACCCAGATCATCATCCCGAACCAGAACCTGTTCCGGGTGGCGAACGAGAAGACCACCTTCGCCGACGCCTTCGCGATGGCCGATCAGGTGCTCTACTCGGGCGTGGCCTGCATCACCGACCTGATGGTCAAGGAAGGTCTGATCAACCTCGACTTTGCCGACGTCCGCGCCATCATGCGCGAGATGGGCAAGGCGATGATGGGAACCGGCGAAGCCTCCGGCGAGAAGCGGGCGCTGCGCGCCGCCGAAGCCGCGATCGCCAACCCGCTGATCGACGACGTGTCGATGAAGGGCGCGCGCGGCCTGCTGATCTCGATCACCGGCGGCAAGGACCTCACCCTTTATGAGGTCGACGAAGCGGCCACCCGCATCCGCGAAGAGGTCGATCAGGACGCCAACATCATTGTCGGCGCGACCTTCGACGAGGGCTTGGAAGGCATCATCCGGGTTTCGGTGGTGGCGACCGGCATCGACACCGTTGCCATGCAGGCCCGCCCGCCGGAGACCCGCATCGCCGAGATCACCCAGAAGCTGCGGGTGGACACCCAGCGGTTTGCGGCAGAGCCGCAGGTCCGTCCGGCTCCCGCCCCGATCGCGTCTCGCTCGTCCGTCGAGCAAGCGGCGACCGCCGCGGTGGCCGCCGCCCTGGCGTCGTCTGACGATGTGACAGTGCGGCCGATCACACCAAAGCCGTCGCTGTTCGTTGAGCCGGTGATGGCCGATCCGGCGCCGCAGGACATGCCGAAGGCGTTCATTCCGCCGCAACCGGAGCGTGCGAGAAGCGGTCCGCGCATGCCGCGAATCGATGAATTGCCGATGCCGGCGCAGAACGAGATCCGTGCCCAGCAGGGTGAGATCGAAGAGGCCGGTCCGGAAAAGCAGCGCATGAGCCTGCTGCAACGGCTGGCGGCGGTCGGTCTTGGCCGCCGTGACGACAGCGATTCTCAGGAGCGTCCGGATGCGACTCGGCCGCAATTGCCGCCATTGCCGCAGCGCCAGCCGGTTCGGATGCCGGACCCGGTATCAGAATACGGCAAGCGTCCATCGTCGCAGGGCCCCCAGGGCCTCGATATGCACGGCAGGCCGTCGGCGCCGGCTCACAAGCCTGTGGATGACGATCAGCTGGAAATCCCGGCATTCCTGCGCCGTCAGGCCCAGTAGGCGCCGGGCGAGTTCCCTATCGGGAGATGCTTTGCAGTCCCGGCGGTAACGCCGGGACTGTTTGCCGAAAACACCGGTTGTGTTCCGATTAAACAGTAAGTGCATGATTAGATGAAGTTTTTTGGGGTCAGCAGAATGTGCTGGCAGCTCCCTTTTGCCCGCAGCGTGCGCTTGGGCCCGGCTTGAAATACCGTTGTGTCGAGGGTTTGCCCATCGCGTATCGGGCAGCTTTGCGGCCTTTTAGCGGTAACAGTCGGTAAGAAAGCGTGAGTTGGCGAGGATTCACTCCCGCGCTAAATTCTTACCACACAAGGGGGATTTCTGCTGACGATGGCGGGGAAGAGCGGTGCAAGCCGCTAAACTATCCTCCGGCATTTCAGGCGAAAAGAGGACCGGGGGGTTCTTTTGTAGGGGTCGCGCAGGTTGGATGCGCGTGGATGAGTACCGATTGGGCATGAAAGCCGGCAGGCAAACCACTCTACGTCGTCCCACTGCGGTAAGCGGTATTGGCGTCCATTCAGGTGCGCCCGCCACCCTGACCATACTCCCGGCAGAAGCTGACACCGGCATTGTGTTTGTGCGCTGCGGCACCAATGGCCAGCCGGACCGCGAAATCGTCGCCAACGTCCGCGCCGTCACTGCAACCGAATTTGCCACCGTACTCGGCGATGCGGCCGGTCCGCTGTGTTCGACCGCTGAGCATGTGCTTGCCGCGATGTCGGGCCTCGGCGTCGACAACGCCATCATCGAGATCGACGGACCGGAAGTTCCGATCATGGACGGCAGCGCGGCAGCGTTCGTCGATGCCATCGACCAAGCCGGCCTGATCACGCTGCCGGTGCCGCGCCGCTATATCCGCATCCTCAAGCCGGTCCGCGTTGTCAGTGGCGAAAGCTCCGGCGAACTGCGGCCGCATCCGCAGGGCTTCCGCATCGAGCTCGAGATCGACTTCAATCATCCGCTGATCGGCCGTCAGCAGGTCGCCTACGACGTTGCGCCGGACACATTCCGACGTGAATTGTCGCGCGCCCGCACCTTCGGCTTTATGCGCGACGTGGCGAAGCTCTGGAGCGCCGGCTACGCGCTCGGTGCCTCGTTCGACAACACTCTGGTGATCAACGAGGACCGTCTGCTTAATCCGGAAGGTCTGCGCTTCGCCGACGAATTCGCCCGCCACAAGGCGCTCGACGCCATCGGCGATCTGGCGCTGGCCGGTGCACCGCTGCTCGGCGCCTACCGTTCGGTGCGCGGCGGCCACAAACTGAACCACGCTGTTCTCTCCGCGCTGATGGCCGATCCGTCGGCCTGGGTGCTGGTCGATGGTCCGGAAATTCGCCCGGAAATCCGCCAGGAGACTCGCCAGGAAAGCCGCAACGAGGCCCCGCGCCGGGTGACCCGTGGGCATGCGGATCTGGCTACTGGCCTGGTGGCGCCGGCCTACGGACCTGACGTATCCTGAATTCGACCGCCTTATTGCTGGCCGAATGTCCCCATAAACGGTCGCTCAACCTTTATTTATCAAATAGATAGAGGGCGCGTGGGGTTCGCGTACCGGGGCACGTCTAATCGCATGCAGTCGCGAAATTTATCCGCTGGCCGATCGTGGCGCGCGCCGCTGGCGCGGCTGATGCTTGTGCTCGTGCTGGTGACGCCACTCGCGGCCTGCGAGAGCCTCAGCGGCCTGTTCAGCAAGGACGAAGTTGTCGGCCCCGACGAGCCGCCTGAGAAGCTCTACAACGAGGGCATCTTCCTGCTCGACAAGCGGCGCGAATTCAGAGCCGCCTCGAAGAAATTCGAAGAGGTCGAGCGGCAGCACCCGTATTCGGATTGGGCGCGCAAGGCGCTGATCATGGTGGCCTACGCCCGTTACGAGGCGAAGGACTACGACGAGTCGATCCTGGCCGCGCGGCGTTTCGTGACACTGCATCCCGGCAGTTCCGACGCGCCCTACGCGCAGTTTCTGATCGGCTCTTCGTATTACGAGCAAATCCCCGATGTCAGCCGCGATCAGGGCCGCACCGAGAAGGCGATCGCGGCCCTCGACGAGGTGTCGCGCAAGTATCCGGATTCGGAATACGCCCAGAACGCCAAGCGCAAGATCGAGGTCGCGCGCGACCAACTCGCCGGCAAGGAGATGGAGACCGGGCGCTACTACCTCACCCGCAAGGATTTCACCGGCGCCATCAACCGCTTCAAGATCGTGGTCACGCAGTACCAGACCACCCGCCACGTCGAAGAGGCATTGATGCGTCTCACCGAGGCCTATCTGGCGCTCGGCATTGCCGGCGAGGCGCAGACCGCGGCCGCCGTGCTCGGTCACAACTTCCCGGACAGTTCCTGGTACGCCGACGCCTACCGGCTGGTGCGGGCCGGTGGCTTCGAGCCGACCGAGAACAAGGGCTCCTGGATCAGCCGGGCCTTCGCCGGCATCAGGTCGCCGTTCGGCAACACCAACAGCAAGACCTAGGCGCCATCCACAGCCGCCTGCTGTCATGCTCCGCCGGAGCGGGGCATCCGCTATTGTCCCGCGGTGGATTCGCCCTGCCGTGTTGACGGGATCGGCCGCTTTCGCGGACGATGACGGCCTTTGTTGAGGAGTGCCATGCTGGCCCGGCTCTCGATCCGAGACATCGTTCTGATCGACCGGCTCGATATCGATTTCGTGCCGGGCCTTGCCGTGCTGACCGGCGAGACCGGTGCGGGCAAGTCGATTCTGCTCGATGCGTTCGCGCTGGCGCTTGGCGGACGCGGCGATGCCACCCTGGTGCGCCAAGGCGCGGAGCAGGGCCAGGTCACCGCCATGTTCGAACTGCCGGCGAAGCATCCGGTCCGCGCGCTGCTCAGCGAAAGCGACATCGCGGCCGACGAGGCGCTGATCCTGCGCCGCGTGCAGTTCACCGACGGCCGCACCCGTGCCTTCGTCAACGACCAGCCGGTGAGCGTCCAGGTGCTGCAGACGCTCGGCGCGGCGCTGGTCGAAATCCACGGCCAGCACGATGCGCGCGCGCTGGTCGATGCGGGCACCCATCGTGGCCTGCTCGACGCCTACGGCCGGCTGGAGGCCGACGCGGCCGCGGTCGAAACACTCTGGAAGGCGCGGCGCGATGCCGAGGAGGCGGTGGAGAAGCACCGCGCAGGGATCGAGCGCGCGGCGCGCGAGGCCGATTGGCTGCGTCATGCGGCGGACGAACTGAACAAGCTCAAGCCCGCGGCCGGCGAGGAAACCGCGCTGGCTGAGCGGCGCACCGCGATGATGCAATCGGAGAAGGTCGCAGGCGATCTGCGCGACGCCCACGACGCGGTCGCTGGCTCGGGTTCCCCGGTGCCTGCGCTTTCGGCGGCGGTGCGCCGGCTGGAGCGCCGCGGCGCCCAGGCGCCTGCGCTGGTCGAGCCGGCCGTGAAGGCGCTCGACGTCGCGCTCAACGCGCTTGAAGAGGCGCGCGGCCATCTGGAGCATGCGCTGCGCGTCGCCGACCACGATCCGCAGGAACTGGAGCGGATCGAGGAGCGGCTGTTCGCGCTGCGCGCGGCCGGCCGCAAGTACAATTCCCCCGTTGATGCGCTGAACACGCTGGCCGAGAAATACGTCGCCGATCTGGCGCTGATCGACGCCGGCGCGGACCAACTCGCGGCGCTGGAGAAGGCGGCCAAGGCCGCCTCCGCGCGTTTCGCCGCCGATGCCGCCAAGCTGTCGGCGGCGCGCAAGAAGGCGGCGGACAAGCTCGACAAGGCGGTCAACGGCGAGTTAAAGCCGCTCAAGCTCGAACGCGCCAAGTTCTCCACTCAGGTCGAGAGCGACGCCGCGGCGGCCGGGCCGAACGGCATCGACCGCGTCGAGTTCTGGGTGCAGACCAATCCGGGCACCCGTCCGGGGCCGCTGATGAAGGTCGCCTCCGGCGGCGAGCTTGCGCGCTTTTTGCTGGCGCTGAAGGTGGTGCTGGCCGATCGCGGCTCGGCGCCCGCGTCCGTCTTGGAGAAGAAGGTCGACGAGATTGATACCGGTGTCGGCGGCGCCGTCGCCGACGCCATCGGCGTGCGGCTGGCGCGGCTCGGCGACCGCGTGCAGGTGGTGACGGTCACCCACGCGCCGCAGGTCGCGGCCCGCGCCGGGCGGCACTACCTCATCACCAAGGACGCGCTGGAGAAAGGCAAGCGAGTCGCCACCCGCGTCACCGAATTGGCCGCGCCGCGCCGCCGCGAGGAAATCGCCCGCATGCTGGCCGGCGCCGAGATCACCGAGGAGGCGCGCGCCGCCGCCGAGAAGCTCATCCGCGCGGCGGCCGGTTAGGGCCTGACGATGAGCCAGGCTCCGCTCGACATCGGCATCGTCGGCTGGCACTCGCACAACCAGATGTTCGACGAGATCGGCTCCGAACTGCGCGACGCCGGCCACCGGATCGCCCGCTACGCCCATCGAGACGCCTTCACCGCGACGCCCGATCCGCTCGCCGCCATCGACATCCTGCTCTGCGTCGCGGTGTTTCCGCTGACCCGCGCTATCCTTACGGCGGCGCCGCGGTTGCGCGCCATCGTTTCCGCGGTGACCGGCGTCGATGGCGTCGACATCGACGCCGCGACCGAGCGCGCGGTGGTCGTTGCCAATGCGCAGACCGAGGAGAATGTCATCGGCATGGCCGAGGCCACGGTGATGCTGATGCTCGCCGCGCTCTACGACCTCGAAGGCGCGCAGAACCAGATTAGGCAGAATCTCTGGCGGCCGCCGCACCTCAAGGCGAGCCAGTTGCGCGGCAAGACCATCGGCCTGATCGGGCTCGGCAAGATCGGCCGCGAGACCGCGCGCCTGTTGGCGCCGTGGGGCGCCTCGGTGCAGTACAGCGCGCGCCGCGACGCGGATCTCGCCGGCCTGCCGCCGATGCAGCGCGTCGATCTAGAGACGCTGATGCGCTCCAGCGATGTCGTACTGGTGATGGCGAGCCTCAATCCGGACACCCGCGGGCTGATCGGCGCGGAGCAGTTGCGGCTGATGAAGCCAAACGCCGTTCTGGTGAACACCGCGCGCGGCTCCATCGTCGACGAGGCGGCGCTGGCCGATACGCTCAAGCGCAAGGCGATCGCCGGCGCCGCGTTCGATTGCTTCGCGGTGGAGCCGCTGCCGGAGGCAAGTCCGTTGCGCGGACTGCCGAACGCGATCCTGACGCCCCACATGATCGGCCAAACCGTCGAGGCGCACCATTCGCTCGAAGTAGCGACCCGCGAGAACCTCAGCCTGATTCTGGCCGGCAAGCCGCCGCGCTACCTGGTCAATCCAGCGGTGCTGCCGGCATGGATGAAGACGTGGGGCGTGGCGTAGGCCGGAGATGTCATTCCGGGTCCGCCGCTTTGCGGCGTCCCGGAATGACCACGGATAGTTAGGAGCCCGTTGGCTGACATCAGCTTCGCATGAGCGCGTCATTGCAATACCATGGTCGTTAAATTGAACCGATCGGGCATTCCCCATGAGCAAATCTCCGCTGACGCTCCAGATGCCGGCGCTCCCCGATCCGGTGCCGGTGGCGCTCAGCCCCACGACAACGGCGCTGCTCATATTCGACGTCATCGAGCACATCAGCGAACGCCAGCCGGTTTGCCGGGCCAAGATGCTGCCGGCGATCGTTGCGCTGCTCGCGCGGGCGCGGGCGGCCGGTGTCGCCGTCGCGTACGGCACCCGCGCGGTCAACATGGCCACGTGGCTGCCGGAGGTGGCTCCCGCGCCAGGCGACATCAAGGTCGAAAATCAGGCGCAGGACCGATTCTACAACACCGATCTCGATGCAAAATTGAAGGCCAAAGGCATCACGACGCTGATCCTGACCGGCTGGAAGGTGAGCGGCTCGGTGACCTACACATCGGTCGGCGCGACGCTGCGGGGCTACACCGTCGTGGTGCCGATCGATACAAGTCTGGACGCGACGGATTATGAAATCGCCATCGGCCAGTACCAGATTCTGAATCAGAACAGTGCGAACGCGGCCAACGAGCCTTTGAAGATGAATGCCTCGACCCTCAGCCGCACGGATTTGATCACGTTCAAATAGCCGATGGCGGAACGCAAAGACGCCACACCCGTGGCGTCATCGCCGGACTTGACCCGGCGATTCATCATTCTCAGCAGAAAAAAGGAGGGCTCCCTTTAGGGAGCCCAACCCGCTGGACCAAGAAAAAAGAGGCCCCCGTTTCCGGGGGGGCCCTTTGGCGCAGGCCCTTGTGGCCTCACTCAGGCCCGCCGCACCATCGCGGGAACCAATTGCTTGACGCTTGGGGCGCCAACCTGCTGCATCATAGCGTGAGTTTCGACGCGGAGAAGCTCTAAAGCGCGCTCCACCCCGGCCTGGCCGAAGGCCCCAAGCCCCCAGATATAGGGCCTGCCCACGCAGACGGCGGTGGCGCCCATGCACAAAGCCTTCACCACGTCCGAGCCCCGGCGGAAGCCGGAATCCACGATGATCGGGATGCGGCCCTTCACCGCCTCGACGATCTCAGGCAGTGCGTCGATGGTCGAGCGCCCGGAATCCTCCGACCGCGCGCCGTGGTTCGACACGATGATGCCGTCGAGCCCGGCGTCGGCGGCCATCACCGCGTCCTCCCAGGCCAGGATGCCCTTGGCCAGGAGTTTCATCTTGGTGTGGTCGCGCATCCGCTTGAAGAAGTCCCAGGTCATGTTCGACGACTGAATGTTGTTCAGGCCCGTGACGTCGATGTCCTTCCACATCGCGCGGGTGCGTAGGCTCGACGCGAGGCCGCCTCGGTCATGGCAGCCGTTGCAATCGCGCGTGTCGGACGGACGCAGCCGGAACAGCGTTTCCTGGTTGCGCCCACCGCTCCGATCGACGGTGACCGCGAGCGCGGTGCATCCGGCGTTCTCCGCGCGCTTGGTGATGGCGGCGGCGACCTCCCACTTGTTGGTGGCGTAGAGCTGCATCCAGATCGGCGCGCCGCGGGCCTTGATGACGTCTTCGACCGTATCCGACGTCTGGGTCGATAGGATTTGCAGGTGGTCGCCGGCCTTCGCCGCGCGCGCCACGCCGGCCTCCCCGTCCGCGTGGAAGGAGCGCTGCCCGCCGACCGGCGCGCAGACGATCGGCGAAGCAAACTTCTGGCCGAGGATGTCGACGCTCATGTCGACCTTGCTGACATCGACGAGCCGCCGCGGCCGGAACTGAAACTTCTGGAAACCCTCGCGGTTGGCGCGCAGCGTTACCTCGTCGTCGATGCCCGAGGCCATGTAGCCGAAATGCGCCGGCGGCACGTTCTGCCGGCAGACCGGCTCGAGATCGAAGACGTTGATGGCGTCTTTCGGCGATTTGATAAGTTGGGCCGCGTCCATCGGGCCCCACATCAGCGGGTCCGGGAGCTTCGCCTTCGGCAGCAGCGTTTCGGCGAGCGTCTGCGTTGCGCCGGAAGCGATCAGCGGGCTTGCGGCGAGATATTGCAGGAACCGCCGCCGATTCGCGGCGGGATCGTGGTCGGATGACATGAGCGCCTCCCCAGGCTATGAAATTTCGACGCCGTCTTTTGATGACGGTCGCCTGGAGGATGCTACACCCCACCGCGCCGGCAACAAGCCGGGTGCCGCCGGAAATTCGGACCTCGCCAGACCCCCATGAAAGCACCCAAACCGCCCCGGGATTCCACGCTCGCCGTCGATGCGATGACGCAGCGCCAGGCCAAGCGCGAGCACGCGCGGCTGGAGGCGGAGATCAAGACTCACGACGAGGCGTACTACAGCAAGGATGCGCCCACCGTGTCGGACGCCGAGTACGACGCCTTGCGCAAGCGCTACGAAGCGATCGAGGCGAAGTTTCCCGATCTGAAAACGCTGGATAGCCTGTCGCGCAAGGTCGGCGTCGCGCCGTCGCGCGGCTTCTCCAAGGTGCGCCACGCGGTGCCGATGCTGTCGCTGCAGAACGCGTTCAGCGACGAGGACGTGGCGGACTTCGCCGGCCGCATCCGCCGCTTTCTCAATCTGAAGGAGGGCGAGCCGCTTTCGTTCACCGCCGAGCCGAAGATCGACGGGCTGTCGATGTCGCTCCGCTACGAGGACGGCGTGTTCGTGAAGGCCGCCACACGCGGCGACGGATTCGAAGGCGAGGACGTCACCGCCAACATCCGCACCATGAAGGAAGTCCCGGAGAAGCTGAAGGGCCGGGATATTCCGCCGGTCTGCGAGGTGCGCGGCGAGGTCTACATGACCAAGGCGGCGTTTCTGGAGTTGAACAAGCGGCAGGCCGAGCTGGGCGAACAGCTCTACGTTAATCCGCGCAACACCGCGGCCGGCTCGCTGCGCCAGAAGGATGCGAGCGTCACCGCGACGCGGCCGCTGCACTTTTTCGCCTACGCCTGGGGCGAGATGAGCGAGATGCCGGCGGATAGGCAATCCGGCATGCTGAAATGGATGAAGGGCGCGGGCTTTCCGACCAATCCACTGTGGCGCATCGCGGATTCGGTGGACGAGATGCTCAGGTTTCATCACGACGTCGGGCTCGATCGCGCGGAGCTCGAATACGACATCGATGGCGTGGTCTATAAGCTCGACCGCCTCGACTGGCAGGAGCGGCTGGGTTTCGTCTCGCGCAGTCCGCGCTGGGCCATCGCGCACAAGTTTCCCGCCGAGCGCGCGACGACGGTGCTGCGCGACATCGAAATTCAGGTCGGCCGCACCGGGGCGCTTACGCCGGTCGCGAAGCTCGAGCCGGTCACGGTTGGCGGCGTGGTGGTGCAGAACGCCTCGCTGCACAACGAGGATTACATCAAGGGTATCGGCAACGACGGCAATCCGATCCGCGGCGGCACGGATATTCGTATCGGCGACACGGTGACGATCCAGCGCGCCGGCGATGTCATTCCGCAGATCGTCGATGTGGTGCTGGAGAAGCGCCCAAAATCGGCGAAAACGTATGAGTTCCCGACCAAGTGCCCGGCCTGCGGCAGCCATGCCGTGCGCGAGGAGGACGAGGCGGTGCGCCGTTGCACCGGCGGGCTGATCTGTCCGGCGCAGCAGGTCGAGCGGTTGCGCCACTTTGTTTCGCGAAACGCCTTCGACATCGAAGGCTTCGGCGAGAAGCAGGTGCAGGCGTTCCACGCCGATGGGCTGGTGATGGAGCCCGCCGACATTTTCACGCTGGCCGACCGCGACCGACGCTCGACCAAGAAGTTGATGGACCGGGAGGGTTACGGCGAGACCTCGGTGCGTAACCTGTTCGACGCCATCGACGCGCGGCGCAAGGTGCCGCTCAACCGGCTGATCTATGGGCTCGGCATCCGCCATATCGGCGAGACCAATGCTCGGCTGCTCGCGCTGCATTATCCGACCATCGAGGCGCTGCGCGAGGCGGCGCTCGCGGCAACGCCGCCATCTGGCGAGAAGGGCGACAAGGGAAACGACGCCTGGCAGGAGCTGAACGCCACCGAAGGCATCGGCGAGGTGGTGGCGATGGCGGTGGTCGAATTCTTCAAGGAGAAGCACAACCGCGAGGCGCTGGCCCGGCTGCTCAAGGAGATCGAAGTCACGGCGCTGGAGCGGCCCCGGCAGGATTCGCCCGTCGCCGGCAAGACCGTCGTGTTCACCGGCGCGCTGGAGAAGATGACCCGCGACGAGGCCAAGGCGATGGCCGAGCGGCTCGGCGCCAAGGTCGCGGGGTCGGTGTCCAAGAAAACGGATTATCTTGTTGCCGGGCCGGGTGCCGGCTCCAAGCTCGCCGAGGCGAAGAAGCACGGCGTCACGACGCTGACCGAAGACGAATGGTTCGTGCTGGTCGGCGGGAAATAGCGCGCAAAGAGTTGCCGTATGCTCTCTTCACCCTCCCTCCAGGGGCGAGTGAAGCGTACTCGGAGCTTGCTCGGTGATTACCTCACCCCGCCTTTGTTCACCGGCGGGCCGGTGAAACTTTCCATGCGCTTTCGCAATTCTGCGATCAGCTTTTCGTCCACCATGAACTCGCGATAGTTGTTGGCGATCTTGTATGACGTGAGCGGCTTGAAATCCTCCGGCGGCGGCACGTCCGAGCGCGACGAGAACGAGCCGACCTTGGCCTGCTGCTCCTTGGCCAGAAACCACGTCACGTAAAGCTTCGCCGCGTTGGGATGTGGCGCGTCCTTGAAGATGCCGCCGGTGAGCGTGAACACTGGCGTCTCGTCCTCGGGCGACCACACCACTTCGACCTTGCCTTCGCGGCGGAACGGCCAGACCGACGATGAGGCGTCGAGCGTCACGATGTTCTCGCCGGAGGCGACGCTGCGCGACACCGGCAGATGGCCCTGCACGTAGTTGGCTTTGTTGGCGGTGTATTTCTCCATCCAGCTCCAGCCGTACTTTTTCACAATGACGTGGAACAGATAGAGCGCGGCGTCGTCGTCTGCCGGATAAACGCTGATCATCTTGCCGGCGAACATCGGCTTGAGGAAATCCAGCGCCGATTTCGGCGCGTCCTCGGGCTTCACCGCGGCCTTGTTGTAGGCGTAAGTGAGCGCGTTGGCGGAGAACGACATATACGCGCCGTCCGGATCCCGGAAGTTCGGGTAGATCTGCTCGAAGCCGTCAGGCTTGAAGTGGAGCAGCTTGCCCTGCTTCTTCCAGGTGACGAAGTCCTGCACGGTTTGGAAGAACGCCATGTCGACGGCGAGCTTCTTGTTCGCCATCTGCTTCTCGATGTCCTCGTTCAGCACGTTGCTGAACCCGCCGGTCACCTTCACCTCGATGCCGGGAAACTGCTGCATGAACAGCTTGGCGCGGTTCTCGTGCGGGGCCGCGGGGCCGCCGGAGTAGAACACGACCTCCTTCTCGGCCTTGGCCTTCTGGTAAAGCTCGTCGAGTGTCTCGCCACTCGCCGGCACCGCCAGCACGGCCAGCGCGGTGCAGAGCGGCAGCATTGCAGCTTTTGCTGTCATTTTCGCTTTCATGGCGATCCCCCCTTGTTGTTGCACCAACGATAGAACAGGTGCGGCGCAAAGGGGAGGGCTGCTCCCGCCTCTATGAACGCTCGCGCGAACCGTTATGGTGCGCTCCGCATGGTCAAACTAATCACCATTCTCGCGGCGGCGATCCCGATCATCCTGTTTCTCAAAACGATGTTCTTCGGGAAATCGAAGGTGATGCAGGAGGCGTCCGCGACACTGCGAAAGCAGGTCGATTATCTGGTGTGGGGCATCCTGGCGCTGGTGGGTTGCGCGCTGGTCTATTCGGTCGGTAGCCTGATTTACTCGCTCTGGAAGTGACGCTTACGCTCTTCGCACCAGCAAGGCGAACGACACCGTCAGCGCCGTGACCAGCGCCACCATCAGCAGCGCCAGCGGCACCGCGGTCGGCGATTCGGCGAGCAGGATGCCGGCGTATTGCGTGACCGCCGCGCCGAGCGCCATCTGGGTGAAGCCGATGATGCCGGCGGCGGTGCCGGCCGCCTGGGCACGCACGCTGACCGCGCCGGAGATCGCGCCGGGCAACAGCAGGCCGTTGCCGAAATTGACGATCAACTGCGGCCCGAACACGATGACCGGACCCCAGTGCATCGCGAAAATTGCCAGCACGGCGGACAGCGCGACCCCCGCCGCCTCGAATCCGATACCCCACCAGATCATCCGGTCGATGCCGAACCGCGTCGACAGCCGCGACGCGCCGAAGTTTCCCGCCATGTAGCCGACCGAGGCAATGGCGAACCACACGCCGTATTCCGCCGAACTGCGCTGCATCAGCGTGATGATGACGTGAGCGCCGCCGCCGAGGAACGCGAAGAACGTCGCCGACCCGAACGCGCCGGCGCAGACGTAGCCGGCGAATTTCCGGCTTTTGACCAATCCCGTGAGGTCGTGGACAAAGCCTTGCGACACGCCGGGCGGTGCGTTCAGTCCGCGCGTTTCCGGCAGCGCCAGCGCCGCCCAGCTCACCACGAGCGCGCTGGTGATCGCGGAAAACAGGAAGATTGCCTCCCAGCCGAAACCGATTTCCAGCAGGCCGCCGATCAGCGGGCTGAAGGTCGGCACCACCACCATCACTGTGGCGACCAGTCCGAGCATCGCCGCGGCGCGGTTCTTGTCGAACAGATCGCGGATGATGGCGCGGCTCACCACGATGCCGGCCGAGGCGCCGAACGCTTGCAACACCCGCGCGCCGATCAGGCTGCCGACCGTGCCCATCGTGATGGCCATGATGCTGGCCGCCGCGGTCAACGCGAGGCCTGCGAGCACCACCGGCCGGCGGCCGAAGCGATCCGACAGCGGCCCCATCACGAGCTGGCCGGCGGCCAGCGCCAGCAGATAGACCGTGACCGTGAGCTGAATGGTGGCGACGTCGGAGGCGAGCCGGTTTGCCATCTGGGGTAACGCAGGGACCACGACGTTGAGCGTGGTCGGCCCGATCGACGTCATCGCCATCAGGAGAAGGAGCAGCGCCCAGGGCGTCGCCGGTTCGGCAGCGTGCGGCTGGCCGCTTTGTCTCGTGGCTTTGAGGTCGTCCACCAGCGGGCCTAACCGACCGGCCGCGTGGCCGCGCGCAGCCACGCCTTCGTCGCGGCGTCCACCAGCGGCGTCAGCGTGTCCTCAACCCGTGCGTGGTAGGCGTCGAGCCACGCGATCTCACCGGCATCGAGCAGCGTGCGCTCGATCAGCCGCCGATCGATCGGCGCGAGCGTCAGCGTCTCGAAGGCGTTGAGCGGCTTCTCGGCGCCGTCGAGCTTCGGCCCCTCGATCACCAGCACGAGATTTTCGATGCGGATGCCGTATTCGCCGGCTTTGTAGTAGCCGGGTTCGTTCGACAGGATCATGCCGCGCTTCAAGGGGACGTTGCCGAGCTTGGAAATGCGCGCCGGCCCTTCGTGCACCGAGAGATAGCTGCCGACGCCGTGGCCGGTGCCGTGCTCGAAGTCGAGGCCGTGCGCCCACAGCGCCTGCCGCGCGAACGGATCGAGCTGCGCGCCGGCGATGCCCTCGGGAAACACCGCGCGTGCGATGGCGATGTGGCCCTTGAGGACCAGCGTGAAGCGCTCGCGCATTTCCTGGGAGGGCTCGCCGATCGCCACGGTGCGGGTGATGTCGGTGGTGCCATCCTCGTATTGCCCGCCGGAATCGATCAGGAATAGTTCGCCGGTTGCGATCGCGCGGTCGGTCGAGCGGGTGACACGATAATGCACGATGGCGCCGTCCGGCCCCGCGCCGGAAATGCTCGGGAACGACACGTCCTTGAGCAGCCCGGTGTCGCGGCGGAAGCTTTCCAGAGCTTCGACCGCGCCGATTTCGGTGAGCTTGCCGTTCGGTGCTTCGAGGTCGAGCCAGGCGAGGAAGCGCGACACCGCGGCGCCGTCGCGCACATGCGCCGCGCGCGCGCCGGCAATCTCCACCGGGTTCTTGATCGCCTTCATCATCGCAGTCGGATCGGGTCCGCGCGCCACCTTGCCGCCGGCGTAGCCGATGATGCGCGACAGCGCGTCGGCGCCGGTCGCCTGGTCGAGCCCGATGGTCCGCTGCGCCGCGCCGAGCGATTTCAGATCGCCGATGAAGGCGTCGGGCTCGCGCACCTCCGCCGCCTCTTCGAGCTTGTGGCGGACGGCGTTGGAGAGCTTGGCGCTCTCGATATAGAGCACCGGTCGGCCTTCTTTCGGGATAACGGCGAACGCGATCGGCAGCGGCGTGTGCGCCACGTCGGAGCCGCGGATGTTGAAAGTCCAGGCGACCGCGTGCGGGTCGGACATCACCAGCGCGTCGGCGCGCAACGTGGCGATTTCGCCGCGAATCTTTTCGAGCTTGGCATCGGTCGCTTCGCCGGCGAATCGCAGTTCGTGTAGCACCACCGGCCCGAGCGGCGGCTGCGGACGGTCGGGCCAGATCGCGTCGATCGGATTGGGCTCGACCGGAACCAGCGTCGCACCGGCGGCGGCGCAGGCGCGCGCCAGACGCTCGGCGCCCTCGGTCGTGTGCAGCCACGGGTCGTAGCCGAGCTTGCCGCCCGCCGGCAGATTCCGCTCCAGCCACTTCTCCGGCGTTGTTTCGGCGATCGGCACGATCGTGAACACCGACGTTTCGACCTGTGTTCGCGCCTGGAGCGTGTAGCGTCCGTCGACGAACAACCCGGCCTCGCTGGTGAGCACCGCGGTGATGCCGGCTGATCCGGTGAAGCCGGTGAGCCAGGCCAGCCGCTCCTCTGAGGGCGGCACGTATTCGTTCTGGTGCCGGTCGGCGCGCGGCAGGATCAACCCGGACAGGCCCAGCCGCGCCAGTTCAGCACGCAAAGCCTGCACGCGGGCGCCGGTTTGCGCCGGCAACGGATCGTCGAACGACTGAAAGTGAGCTTCGAACATGCGTGGCAATCTATGGGCCGGGGCAGGGTGGGGCAATTGCGCTTCCGGACCAACATTGCTGCGATGTAATATATGATTGTCGGGGGGGCTATCATTTGGCGTGATCCTTCCGATCAAAAATCTTAATTAATCTGGCAATATCAATAGTTAGCATGCAAGCCATGCAAACAATTGGCTTTTGCTCGGAGTCGAATCTTCGTATGTTGCACTGCAGAAAAGACGGGTGGTGGAGGGGAATTGCCGCCGGCTGTCGCAACCAAAGGATTCCCCGTTGTCCACGATCACCTATGACGGCACCGCCACCACACAGACCGCGGCGTCCGCTCCGGTCCGCAAGCGGATCGGCTGGTTTGCCCGCTTCATTGCTGTCCGCCAGCGGCAGGTCGAGCAGGAGCTTCGGCGCCATGGTCTTCGGCTCCCCCGCGAGCTGGAAGAGGCCGGATTGAAGCTGAGTGCCCGGAACGAAGATTCGTTGCCCTTCGTCCGCTGACGCCGCTTTCCCATCGATCGGTGCCCCGACCTGGCCGCCTCGCGGCGGGCCGGGGTACGCCTTGGAGCGGCTCTTCAGAAGACTAGGAGCGCATCCGCATGACCGCGGGCGATAGGTCGTGCTCACCTCCTGCTGACGCCTCGCCGTCGAGCGCGGCCAGCAGGTCTCCGGCGCGCATGGGCCTTGCGTACAGATAGCCCTGACCGTGCGGACAGCCGAACTCGCGCAGTATCGTCTCCTGATCTTCGTGCTCCATGCCTTCGGCGACCACATCCAGCCCGAAGCTGTTCGCAAGCAGAAGGATCGCCTTGATCACCGCCGCGTCCTCGGGGTCCGCGCAAAGGTCGCGCACGAAACTCTGATCGATTTATAAGCGTTTGAGCGGGAAGCGCTTGAGTTGGCTCAAGGACGCATAGCCGGTGCCGTAGTCGTCGAACGCTGCGCCGACGCCCATTTTCGAGAGTTCGCGCAACGCGGAGACCACCGCCTCTTCATGTTCGAGAATGACGTTCTCGGTGATTTCCAGCTCTAGCGCATGGGGCGGTAGCCCGTGCTGCGCCAGCGCGGCCGAGACCACGGACACCAAGTCGCCGCTGCGAAATTGGACTCCGAACAGATTGATCGCGATACAGAAATGCTCGTGCCCTTTCGCACGAACGCCCGCCGCGAATGCGCAGGCGGAGCGAATGAT
Source organism: Alphaproteobacteria bacterium (assembly GCA_026400395.1). Classification (GTDB taxonomy): domain Bacteria; phylum Pseudomonadota; class Alphaproteobacteria; order Rhizobiales; family Xanthobacteraceae; genus Z2-YC6860. Next base: position 24,640 of record JAPLPD010000102.1, read on the forward strand.
CCATTTGCCCACCTGGGACGCAAGCGCGCTTTTCTCCAGTACAGGGAGGAACGCGCCGGGCGAAAGCACGCCCCGCTGTGGGTGATTCCATCGCAGCAGGGCTTCAGCGCCGATCCATTGCCGGTCCGAGAGGCGCACCTGAGGCTGGAAATAGAGTTCGAGTTCGCCCTCAGCGGCCGCGCGCCTGAGTTCCTGTTCGCAATTCCTGCGGGCCAGGATGGTCTGCCTGAAGGTCTCCTGGAACAAGCAATAGCCGGTCCGCCGCTCGGATTTTGCGTGGTAGAGCGCGAGGTCGCCGTTGGCGAGCAGTTCCACCGAAGTCGTGCCGTGGTTCGGGCTGATGGCAATACCGATGCTGACGCCGACCTGGATTTCCTGTTCGTGGCAGGTGAACGGCCGGCGGACGGCATCGATGATGCGTTTGGACTTTTCGGCCGCACCGAGCGGATCGGCGAGGCTGGGCAGGACCGCCGCGAACTCATCGCCGCCAAGCCGTCCCGCGCCGCCCTTTCCGGCGATGGCATCCTCGATGCGATTTCCCACGGCCTTGAGAAGAAAATCGCCTGACTGATGCCCGAGCGCGTCGTTGATCTCCTTGAAATTATCAAGGTCGATCACCAACACGGTCGTCGCGCCTTGATCGATGAATTCATCGAGCTTGGCCAGAAAGAAATAGCGGTTGGCCATTCCGGTCAACGCATCGGTGTGCGCGAGGCGGCGCAGATGCTCCTCGTTGTTTCGCCGCTCCGTGATATTGCGGGTGATTTTCGCAAATCCCACCAATGCGCCGCCGTCGTCGTGGATGGCGTCGATGATCACGTTGGCCCAGAACAGGCTGCCATCCTTGCGGATGCGCCAGCCATCGGTTTCGAAACGTCCATGCTTCGCGGCGGTCTCCAGCGCGCGCTGCGGAACCCCATTAAGCCGGTCTTCTTCGATGTAGAAGCGAGAGTAGTGCTGCCCGACGATTTCTTCGGCGGTATAGCCCTTGATCTTCTGCGCGCCTGCGTTCCAACTTGCCACGGTTCCTTCCGGGCTCAACATGTAGAGCGCGTAGTCCTTGATACTGCTGACCAGCTGTTGGAACTGGCGATTGGAGTGATCGCGTTCGCGCCGCGCATCCAGCCCCATGCGCTTCAGCCGCTGCATTTCCATCTGCTGCATCGCGAAGCTGGCCAGGTCTTGCAATGTGCCGAGTTCGCTGCTGCTGACGGAACTGCGGGGCTCGAAATCGATGACGCACACGGTGCCGAGGATATGAACCGAGCTCGAAACCAGCGGAGCGCCGGCATAGAACCGGATTCCTGGCGCACCGAGCACCAATGGGTTTGCGGCGAATCGCGGGTCTTTCGTCGCATCCAGCACTATCAGCGGCGTAGGTTCCGCCAGTGCGTGGGCGCAGAACGACATCGCTCGGGGCGTCTCGCACAAATCGGTGCCGTACTTCGCTTTGAAGAATTGCCGGTCACGGCCGACCAGGCTGACCAATGCCACAGGCGTATTCAACACATGCGCTGCAAGCGCTGCGATGCTGTCGAGCTCCCGCTCGGGCGGCGTGTCGATAAGCCCGAATTCCTCCAACGCGCGAAGTCTGCTGTCTTCATCGCGCCCGGCTAACTCGGTCAATGGACCTTAACCCGCATTCCCCGGATGACGCTCTGATTTCCGCAACGCTCACGCCGATTCAGATATAGGCATCAGCACCTTATCCTGGATCGAGCGAGGCGATCATGGCGCACCCAGCGGGTGAATCGGACTCGGACGTTCCTCGG
>JAPLPD010000098.1 GCA_026400395.1 Alphaproteobacteria bacterium
TCGACTTGCATGTGTTAGGCCTGCCGCCAGCGTTCGCTCTGAGCCAGGATCAAACTCTCAAGTTTGAAAGAATTCGATCTCGGCTGATCACACGTTTTGACGAGGTCCCACTTTTCAATCCGCTCCGACGATTGCTCGCCGAAACAGACATCAAGTGATGACCTTAAAACGTCGACCGCCGAAGTCTCTTTCATGACCGCACCGCAAAAAGATCGCTCTTTCTACGGAGGCGGTCCGCAAGGACTCCGCCGTCCACGTTTCTCTTTCTTCCGATTCACTTGTCAAACAGCCCGGAAACTTGCGGTTCCCAATCGACGAAGTTGAACCACCGACTTCTTCTCGGAGGTCCGATCCACACATAAGTGAGGAGCTTCAGAGGCGCGCCATCACGCTGATAGCGGTCGGCGCGCCGTATGAAGGAGCTTATATGGTCCAGTCCCTGGCCTTGTCAACATCGAAAAACGGATTTTCTGACGACGCGTGATTCGCCGCGTTTCCTGCGTTTAAGCCATTCTTCATGCTTCGCGGCGCCGGCGGCAGTGGCCGCACTTAAGCCACATTCCTCGGACGTTCTTGCGAGCCACGGGGGACGACCGGGAGTTCACGCAGCGTTTTCGATCGATCCGAGCCGGTCGGCCTCATTGACCGGAACGGGAGCGCCACGGCATCGTGTCGCTGCCTTCGATTCGACGCTTCAGCGGACCATCCGGGTTAAGACATTTGCGTACGCTCGCACGCGCGAGTGTAGGGGGATGACGATTGGATCACGTAAGGCCGCGCCCAAACCGATCCCGATTGGATGCGGCCCTCGATCTCGGCAACGAACCGCCGCTTTCGGTTGATGGCGGCACCGGCGGGGTGATCGATCGCCGCCGGGTTTCGGTGCAGTGGTTTTCCGGCACGATCCTGACCGGCGTTTGCGGCGCGGCCCTGATGGGCGGCGCCGTTTTTGCGTCGCTCGACGGCGAGACCAACTTCGCCACGGTGCCGGAGCGCATCGAGAACAGCTTGCGCGGCGCGATCGGCGCGATCGGCGACAAGATCGCCTCGCGCAAAAGCGACAGACTGCCACCCGCCAGTGAATCCAGCGCGCAGCGCCAAGTGCTTCCGATCAGCAACACCACCAAGGTCGGCGACCGCGAGGTTGTGCGCACGCGATCGGTGGTGCGCGTATCGGCCAACCTCACAATGACCAGCACGGAGTTCGCCGCCAACGTGCCGGCCTTCAACGCGCAGAAGCTGCTGGCCATCGCCGGCGCCGACGGCGTACCGGCCGACGAACAGCCGGGCGCGGAACCAGACGCCGAAGTGTCCTATGTGCAGCGCGATCTCGCCGGCATCCTGCCGCGCGCGAAGACCGCAGCGGCGCTGCCGATCGATGACATCATCGCGCGCGTGCGCGACACCGCCAATTGGACCGGCGGCACCCAGAACCGCTACCAGCAACTGGCGAGCCTGCCGTCCGGCAGCGGCGCGCCGATGGCCTACGCCGCCGACGGCACGCCCGATCCTTACGCCGGGTTCGAAACGCGCATCGTCCCCGAGAACATTACGCTGCTGCCGAAGACCGGCGCCCAGGTGACCGGCGGCAACGGTTGGAACGAACGCTCGATCACCGTGAAAAAGGGCGAAAACATCTCGACGATCCTCAAAGAGATCGGCGCGATGCCGGACGAAATCACGGCCATCGCCACGGCGCTCGGCGCCCGCGGCCGCAACAACGGACTGAAGGAAGGCCAGAAGCTTCGCATCCTGGTCACAACCACGGCGGCCGCGCGGCAGCAGCCGATCCGCGTCATCGTCATGGGTGACAGCGCGATCGACGCGGTGGTGGCGTTGTCCGACTTGCAAAGATACGTCGCCGTCGATGTCGCCAGCATGAATACGCTGGTCTCCGAAGCGAGCAGCGATGATGATGAAGACGACGGCAAGGGCATGCGGCTCTACCAAAGCATCTACGAGACCGCGCTTCGCAACGGCGTTCCGAAGCCCGTGATCGAGGCGCTGATCCGCATCTACTCCTACGATGTCGATTTCCAGCACAAGGCGCAGCCCGGCGATTCCTTCGACGTGCTGTACAGCCAGGACGACGAAAACGACGTGATGTTCGCCGCGCTCACCACCGGCGGCGAGGTCAAACGCTACTACCGCTACCAGACCACCGACGATGGCATCGTTGACTACTACGACGAGACCGGAAAGAGCGCGAAGAAGTTCCTGGTGCGCAAACCCGTCGCCACCGGCATCATGCGGTCCGGTTTCGGCGCCCGCAATCATCCCCTGCTCGGCTATTACAAGATGCACACCGGCGTCGACTGGGCTGCCCCGCTCGGTACCGCCATCTACGCCTCCGGTAACGGCACGATCGAGAAGGTCGGCTGGGAAAGCGGCTACGGCAAATACGTGCGCATCAAGCACTCCAACGGTTACGAGACCGCCTACGGCCACATGACCGCATTCTCGCGCTCGACCCAGCCGGGCGCCCGCGTCCGCCAGGGCGAGGTGATCGGCTATGTCGGCTCGACCGGCCTTTCGACCGGCCCGCACGTACACTACGAAATCCTGGTGAACGGCCGTTTCGTCGACACGCTGCGCGTGAAACTGCCGCGCGGCCGTGTGCTCGAGGGCCAGTTGGTCGCCAACTTCGATCGCGAGCGCGAACGCGTCGACAGCATCATCTCGCGCTCGGCCCCGCGCGTCGCGCAGACGCAAAGCCAGACACAAGCCCAGCGATAGCCTCATTCGCCCCGCACGGCGAGACAGGAAATGCCGTGAGCGAAGTCTTCGGCGTCAGCGAACAGGTCGAAGCCCGCTCGAGCCGGCTCTGGTCGCTGGTCACGCTGAAAATCACGCGGCTTCTGTTACCGGCCCGGATGATTGCCGATCCGCTCGGAATTTCCACGATAACGGTCGGCTTCTGGCTGACGCCCTGGATACGGCAGGACGAGCACCTGCCGATGTCGCACATCGCCGAAGTCTCGCACAACCGCGGCTTCTTCTGGGACGGCGTCAGCATCGAGAGCAGCGGCGGACTAAACCCGCTGGTGATCGACGGCGTGCCGAAATCGTCGGCACGCCGATTCGTCGATTGTGTGCGACAGCGGATGAACGCCGCGCCGGCTACGCCGCCTCCCGCGCCAGCGCGCCGTTGAAGGTGATGCCCTTCTTGTCGGCGGAGATCGCCACCGCCTCGCCGTCCTTGACCTTGCCGGACAGGATCAGTTCGGCGAGCGGGTCTTGCACTGCCTTCTGAATCGCCCGCTTGAGCGGACGCGCTCCGTAGGCCGGGTCGTAGCCCTTCTCGGAAAGCCACTCGCGCGCCTTGGCGTCGAGCGAGACGGTGATCTTGCGATCCTCGAGGAGCTTGGCCAGCCGCTTCATCTGGATATCGACGATGGCGCCCATGTTCTCGCGCTGCAGGCGGTGGAACAGGATGATCTCATCGACCCGGTTCAGGAACTCCGGCCGGAAGCTCGCCCGCACCTCGCCCATCACCTGATCGCGCACCGCCTCGACGTCCTGGCCCTCCGGCTGATTGGCCAGATACTCGGAGCCGAGATTGGACGTCATCACGATCAGCGTGTTGCGGAAGTCCACCGTCCGCCCCTGCCCGTCGGTCAGCCGGCCGTCGTCGAGCACCTGCAGCAGGACGTTGAACACGTCCGGATGCGCCTTTTCGATCTCGTCGAACAGCACGACCTGATAGGGCCGCCGCCGCACCGCTTCGGTGAGAGCGCCGCCCTCATCATAGCCGACGTAGCCCGGAGGCGCGCCGATCAGCCGCGAAACCGAGTGCTTCTCCATGAACTCCGACATGTCGATGCGCAGCAGCGCCGCCTCGTCGTCGAACAGGAAAGCGGCGAGCGCCTTGGTCAGCTCGGTCTTGCCGACGCCGGTCGGCCCCAGGAACATGAACGAGCCGATCGGCCGGTTCGGATCCTGCAGGCCGGCTCGGGCGCGCCGCACCGCGGTCGAAACCGACTTCACGGCTTCGGCCTGACCGACCACGCGCTTGCCGATCTGCACTTCCATCTTGAGCAACTTGTCGCGCTCGCCCTCCAGCATGCGATCGACCGGAATGCCGGTCCACCGCGACACGATCTGCGCGACGTGGTCGGCGGTCACCGCCTCCTCCACGACGGCGCCGGCGTTCTTACCTTCGACGTCCTTCAGCTTCTTTTCGAGCTCGGGAATGCTGCCATAGGCCAGCTCTCCGGCTTTCTGGTATTCGCCGCGCCGCTGCGCATTGGCCAACTCGACGCGAAGCGCATCGAGATCGGTCTTGAGCTTTTGGGCGTTGGACAGCTTGTCCTTTTCCGACTTCCAGCGCGCGGTGAGATCGGCCGACTGCTTCTCCAGACAAAGCAGTTCGCCTTCGAGCTTCTTCAGCCGCTCCTTGGATCCCGCGTCGCTTTCCTTCTTCAGCGCCTCCTGCTCGATCTTGCGCCGCACCACTTCGCGGTCGATCGAATCCAACTCGTCGGGTTTGGAATCGACCTGCATCTTCAGCCGCGCGGCGGCCTCGTCGATCAGGTCGATCGCCTTGTCCGGCAGAAAGCGGTCGGCGATGTAGCGCTGCGACAAGGTCGCGGCCGACACGATGGCCGCATCGGTGATGCGGACACCATGATGCTGCTCGTACTTGTCCTTGAGCCCGCGCAAAATCGAGACGGTATCCTCGACCGATGGCTCGTTGACGAACACCGGCTGGAAGCGCCGCGCCAGTGCCGGATCTTTCTCGACATGCTTGCGATACTCATCCAGCGTGGTCGCGCCGATACAGTGCAACTCGCCGCGCGCCAGAGCCGGCTTGAGCAGGTTGGACGCATCCATCGCGCCGTCGGCCTTGCCGGCGCCGACGATCGTATGCATCTCGTCGATGAACAGAATGATGCCGCCGTTCGACGACGTCACCTCCTGCAGCACGGCCTTAAGCCGCTCCTCGAATTCGCCGCGGTATTTCGCGCCAGCGATCAGTGCGCCCATGTCGAGCGCGAGCAGCTTCTTGTCCTCAAGACTGTCCGGCACGTCGCCGTTGACGATGCGCAGGGCCAGGCCCTCGACAATGGCAGTCTTGCCGACACCCGGCTCGCCGATCAGCACCGGGTTGTTCTTGGTGCGGCGGGACAGAACTTGGATGGTCCGGCGGATTTCCTCGTCGCGGCCAATCACCGGGTCGAGCTTGCCATCGCGCGCGGCCTGGGTCAGGTCGCGGGAATATTTCTTCAAGGCGTCATAGGCGTTCTCGGCCGACTGCGAGTCGGCGGTGCGGCCCTTGCGCAGCGCCTCAATGGCGGAATTCAGCGTCTGCGGGGTGACTCCCGCCTTCGCCAGAATTTTTCCAGCATCGCTGTCCTTGTCGAGCGCGACCGCCAGCAATAGCCGCTCGACGGTGACAAAGCTGTCGCCCGCCTTCTCGGCAATCTTCTCGGCGCAGTCGAACAGCCGTGCGGTCGCCGCCGACAGATAGACCTGGCCGGAGCCAGAGCCGGAGACCTTCGGCATCTTGCCGAGCGCCTCTTCGACACCGCTCAGCGCCTGCCGCGACTGGCCACCAGCGCGGTCGATCAGACCCGCGGCCAAGCCCTCCGGGTCGTCGAGCAAGACCTTGAGGGCGTGCTCGGGTGTGAATTGCTGATGGCCCTCGCGCAACGCAAGAGACTGCGCCGACTGGATAAATCCGCGAGCGCGATCGGTGTATTTCACGATATTCATGCAATGCTCCCTCGGGCCCACAGGTGGCGCCCAAATGGCAGACCTCAGATGAGCATCCGCCGCCGTTAGATGTAACCAGCACCTTGCCTCCCGAAAAGGGGGTTTTCCTTGATTTTCGTCAACGCTTTCAACGCCGGGGCGGGTTCGTTAATAAGGGCCTTATGACCAGCCGAGACGCGAAAGTCCGGGCGATTCACCGCTATCCGGTGAAAGGGCTGACGCCCGAACCGTTGCCGCGGACCGATCTGGCGGTTCGCCAGACGGTGCCGTTCGACCGCATGTACGCCATCGAGAACGGGCCGTCCGGATTCGATCCCGCCAAACCGGGCTACCTGCCCAAGCAGCGTTTCCTGATGCTGATGCGAAATGCGCGGCTCGCCGAACTGCGCACCGCGTTCGACGGAGCGAACCACAGCCTCACCGTCCGCGCGGACAACCACGAAGCGGCGCGCGGCGACCTCCGCACACCCGAGGGCCGCGCAGCGATCGAGGCATTCTTCGCGGAATTCTGCGCCGGCGAGTTGCGCGGACCGCCGAAGGTGCTGCGTGCGGAAGGCCACAGCTTCTCCGACGTGTCCCGGAAGGTCATCTCGATCATCAACCTCGCGTTGGTCGCCGCGCTGGAGGAGGCGGCCGGCGCTCCGGTCGATCCGCTCCGCTTTCGCGGCAACCTCCATGTCGAGGGCTGGCCCGCGTGGCATGAATTCGGTCTGCTCAACTCGGAAATTTCGGTTGGACCGGCTGCGCGGCTGAAGGTGGTCAAGCGGATCGTGCGTTGCGCCGCGACCGAGGTCGATCCCGACACCGGTATCCGCGACATCGAGGTGCCGCGTCTGTTGATGAAGACCTACGATCATATGGATTGCGGCGTCTATGCCGAGGTGATCGAGGGTGGCGCGATCGCAGTGGGCGACAGCGTACGAACCCGATCCGGAGAGCCGCCTAGCCCCGGCGGCTGAGCAGGAACACCGCCTGCTCGCCGAACAGGTTCCAGAACCACCACGGCGCATTGAACCGCAGCGGCGTGCCCCAGGCGTTGAACGCCACCGCGCGATCGATCCGCGCGCCGGCCACGTCGCACAGATCACGGAAATCCTTGATCGTGCAGAAGTGGATGTTGGGCGAATCCCACCACGCGTAGGGCAGATTGTCGGTGCTCGGCATGTGGCCGCCGAACATCAGTTGCAGGCGGATTTTCCAGTGGCCGAAATTCGGAAACGACACCACGGCGTTCTGGCCGATCCGCAGCATGTGCTCCAGCACCACGCGCGGGCGGCGCGTCGCCTGCAAGGTCTGCGACAGGATCACGTAGTCGAACGCATCGTTCGGGTAGTCGGCGAGGTCGGTGTCGGCGTCGCCCTGAATCACCGCGAGCCCCTTGGCGACGCATTCGTTGACGCCCTCGCGCGACAGTTCGATGCCGCGGCCATCGACGCCGCGCTGCTCGCCGAGGATGCGCAGCAGTTCGCCGTCACCGGCGCCGATGTCGAGCACCTTGGAGGTCGGTGCCACCATCTCGGCAACCAGAAGCAGATCGACGCGCGCGCCGCCGGCGCCGCGGGCGGCTTCCGCCATGGTGAGATCGCGCTTGAGGCGTGAGAGCATCACTGCTTGCCGTTCTTGAGACCGCGCGCCTTGGCGGCGCCGTCGAGGAAGCCACGTACGATCGCGAACAATTCCGGCTCGTCGAGCAGGAAAGCGTCGTGGCCCTTATCGGTGACGATCTCGGCGAACGACACCCGCGCGCCCGAGGCGTTGAGCGCATGCACGATGGCCCGCGATTCCGGCGTCGGGAACAGCCAGTCTGAGGTGAACGACACCACGCAGAAGCGCGTCTCGGCGCCGCGGAAGGCGTTGGCCACCACGCCGTTGTAGTCGGCGGCGAGATCGAAATAGTCCATCGCGCGCGTCAGATAGAGATAGGAGTTGGCGTCGAACCGCTCGACGAACGAACTGCCCTGATGGCGGAGATAGGACTCGACCTCGAAATCGGCATCGAACGAGAACGTGGGGTTCTCGCGGTCCTGGAACTTGCGCCCGAACTTGCGATGCAGCGCGGCGTCCGAGAGATACGTGATGTGTGCGCCCATGCGCGCGACCGCGAGACCGCGACGCGGATCGGTGCCTTCGGCAAAATAGCGGCCGTGCCGCCACTCGGGGTCGGCCATCACGGCCTGACGGCCGACCTCGTGGAACGCGATGTTCTGCGCCGAGTGCCGGGTCGCGCAGGCGATCGGCAGCGCCGAGAACACGCGGTGCTGATAGCTCGCCGCCCACTGCAGCACCTGCATGCCGCCCATCGAGCCGCCGGCGACCGCGAACAACGTGTCGATCTTCAACTCGTCGAGCAGCATCGCCTGCGCGCGCACCATGTCCCGGATCGTAATGACCGGGAAATCCAGGCCCCAGGGCTTTCCCGTTTTGGGATTGGTCGAGGCCGGGCCAGTGGACCCCATGCAGCCGCCGAGCACGTTCGAGCAGATCACGAAGTAGCGCTCGGTATCGATCGGCTTGCCCGGTCCGACCATGGTCTCCCAACCGCCCGGCCGTCCGGTCACCGGATTGGGGCTGGCCACATGATGGTCGCCGGTCAGCGCGTGGCAAATCAGGATGGCGTTGGAGCGGTCGGCGTTCAGGGTGCCGTAGTTCTTGTAGGCGATCTGGAACGGCGACAACTCGACCCCGGCGTCGAGCTTGAGCGGGCGGTCGGCGCCGAACCGCGCCACCTGCGAATTGCGCGGCGCGTCGGCCTCGCGCGCGAGCGACGTGGCATCGGGTGCTGTATCGACCTCGCCCATAACCCTCGTCCCGGCGGCCTCAAAAAGGGCCGGCCAATCGAGGTTAGGTATGGATCGGGGCCCGCGTATGTCAATGTCTTCTTTGATTTAACGGCCCGGCCCACCTATCAATGGGGGCCGGTAACGCCATGACAAACAAGCCCAAAGACGCACCCAACCTCGGCGAACTCCGCAAGGAAATCGACCGCATCGACGAGACCATGCACCGGCTCCTGATGGAGCGCGGCGAGATCATCAATCGGCTGATCACCGTCAAGGATTCCCAGGAATCCGGCTCCGCGTTTCGGCCCGCCCGCGAGGCCGACATGATGCGACGCTTGGTGCAGCGCCACCACGGCATCCTGCCGCTCGACACCGCCGAAAGCATCTGGCGCGTCATCATCGCCACCTTTACCCATGTGCAAGCGCCGTTCTCGGTGCACGCCGACCTCTCCGCCAGCGACGCCATGATGCGCGACAGCGCGCGCTTTCATTTCGGCTTCACGGTGCCGTTCGTCCCGCACACCAGCGCCCCCGGCGTGGTGCAGGCGGTTTCCGCATCGAAGGGCGACCTGGGGCTGGTCCCCGCCTTCGCCACCGCCCACGGCGGGGCCTGGTGGACGGCGCTGGAGTCCGCCGGCGCGCCCAAGATCATCGCCCGCCTGCCGTTCATCGACCGCCCCGATCACCCGGCGCCGCTCAACGTGTTCGTGGTCTCGCGCGCCTCCGCCGACGCCATGGTGACCGAAGTCGAGACCTGGAGCGTGCGGGTGGCGGGCTGGGGCCGCGAGGCCGCACTCTCGGCCTCCGCGCTCGCCGAGATCATCGCGGTGCCGGACAGCGCCTCCGATGGCGCGGCACTGCTGATTTCGGTGCCGGCCGGCGGCAGCCTCACTCAGATCAAGGACGCCGTCGTTAAGGCTGGAGCCACCGTCCGCTCGGCGGCCCTCGTCGGCAGCCACGCGACACGCTACAAGGTGCCGGCCAAATAGCCGCCAGCCTGCAACGGACCGAATTGCAATGACCGCCACCCGTCCCCAGCCTCGCAAGGGCGTGCTTCAGATCGACGCCTACGTGCCCGGCAAGAGCAGCGCGCCGGGCGTTACCAAGGTGTTCAAACTGTCGTCGAACGAAACGCCGCTCGGGCCGAGCCCGAAGGCGATCGAAGCTTATGGCGCCGTCGGCAAGCGCCTGGAGGATTATCCGGACGGTTCATCGTCCGACCTCCGCGACGCCATCGGCCGCGTGTACGGGCTCGATCCCGACCGCATCGTCTGTGGAGCGGGTTCCGACGATCTGCTCAACCTTCTGGCGCGCGCCTATCTCGGCGACGGCGATGAGGCGATCCACACCACCCACGGCTTCCTGGTCTATCCGATCGCCACACTCGGCACCGGCGCCACGCCCGTGGTCGCGCCGGAAAAGGACTTCACCGCCGACGTCGATGCCATTCTCAGCCGGGTCACGGCCAAGACCAAAATGGTCTTCCTCGCCAATCCGAACAACCCGACCGGAACCTACATTCCGTTCGACGAGGTCAAGCGCCTGCACAACGGCTTACCGGCGCATGTGCTGCTGGTGATCGACGCGGCCTACGCCGAATACGTGCGCAAGAACGATTATGAAGCCGGCATCGAACTTGTGGCGACCAGCGAGAACGTGGTGATGACGCGCACGTTCTCGAAGATTCACGGCCTCGCCGCGCTGCGGCTCGGCTGGATGTACGGGCCGGCGCATGTGATCGACGCGATCAACCGCATCCGCGGCCCATTCAACGTCAGCGCGCCCGCGATCGCAGCCGGCATCGCCGCGATCGAGGACGCCGCGCACCAGGAGCACTCGCGCGAACACAACACCGAATGGCTGCTGTGGCTGACCGAGGAAATCGCCAAGCTCGGATTGCATGTGACACCGAGCGCCGCGAACTTCGTGCTGATTCATTTCCCGCATAACAAAGGCCGTACCGCGGCTGAGGCCAACGCGTTCCTGATGAGACGCGGGCTGATCCTGCGCCAGGTCGCCGCCTACAAACTGCCGAACGCGCTTCGCATGTCGATCGGCACCGAGGAGGCAAACCGGCTCGTGGTGAAAGCGCTCGCCGAATTTCTGGGACAATCGGCGTGACCGAACAGCCGATCTTCAACCGGCTGGCGCTGATTGGCTTCGGACTCATCGGCGGGTCGATCGCGCGCGCGGCGCGGGCCCAGGGCGCGGTGCGCACGATTGTGGCGACCGCCCGCTCGCCGCAGACGCGCAAGCGCGTGGCTGAACTCGGCATCGTCGATCAGGTGGTCGAGAGCAACGCCGCCGCGGCCGAAGGCGCCGATCTCGTCATCGTTTGCATCCCGGTCGGCGCCTGCGGCGACGTGGCCAGGGAGATAGGGCCGCACCTGATGAACGGCGCCACCGTCTCAGACGTCGGCTCGGTCAAGGGCGCCGTCGTGCGGGACATGGCGCCGCACCTGCCGCCGCATGTGTATTTCGTCCCGGCGCATCCGGTCGCCGGCACCGAGAACTCCGGTCCCGACTCGGGCTTCGCCGAGCTGTTCGTCAACCGCTGGTGCATCCTGACCCCACCAGAAGGCGCGGACCCGGCGGCGGTCGAGAAACTCGCGGCGTTCTGGCGCAAGCTCGGCGCCAACGTCGAAAGCATGCCGCCCGATCACCACGACCTGGTGCTCGGCATCACCAGCCATCTGCCGCACCTGATTGCCTATACGATCGTCGGCACCGCCGACGAACTGTCCGAGGTGACGCGCTCCGAGGTGCTGAAGTTTTCCGCCGGCGGCTTCCGCGATTTCACCCGGATCGCGGCGTCCGATCCGACCATGTGGCGCGACGTGTTTCTCGCCAACAAGGATGCGGTTCTGGAGATGCTCGGGCGCTTCAACGAGGATCTTTCGGCCCTCACCCGCGCCATGCGTTCCGGCGACGGCCAGACGCTGTTCGACCACTTCACACGAACACGCGCAATCCGCCGCGGCATTGTCGAGATCGGGCAGGATTCGCCGGCGCCCGACTTCGGGCGGACCCATCCGACGCTGCCGGCCGAGACGCTGGCCCGCCCCTACTCCGCCGACAACGAATAGCGATCAGGGCTGGGGACTTGCGGTTTTGCGCGGTGCGGGCTTCGGACGCGCCGCCGCGGCCGCCGGCGGCTGATAGTTCGGATTGCGGATGCATTGCCCGACGCCGGTCGCTGGACTGCTGGCGTTTTTCGCCACCACGACACACTCATCGTATTTCGAGAACGCGCAGTTCCGGGTGAACACGTCGAGCTTGACGCACCACGGAAACTCTTCGGCGGCGAGCGGGGCGGCCGACACGAGCGTCAGGACACCGCAGACCGCGAATGACTTCCACATCGAGCGGCTTCCTTAAAACAGCGGCGGCGTCGCGCCGATCTTCAACGGCCCAAGCGACACCAACCCATCGTCGAAGCGCAAGGGCAGCATCACCGCGCGCTTGCCTTCGAGTTCGGCCGGCTGGCCCATCAGGTTGACGCTGGCAGCGATCATCGGGGCCGCGTTTTTGCGCGCCACATTGCCTAGCCCCGGCATGATGCGGTCGAGCGCGCCGAAGGCGCTGTTCATCTGCGGCGACGCCTTCTCCTGGGAGAGCATCTGGTCGAGGCCGAGCGTCGGCAGAAACGCCTCCAGGCTGGCGATGGTGAGCCGCAGTTCTCCGTTAAGCCGGCCGGCCGGCGAGAGACCGAGCGTGCCGTTGGCGATCGCGATGGTGTCACGCTGCTGCACGCGCGCGTTGCTGATCTCGATGCGGCCGCCGGCCGCCTGCAACTCACGAAACCGCTGCGGCCAGGGCTTTGGCGAAAAGTCCTTCAGGCCGCGCAGCACCGCGGTGATGTCGGCGTCTGCCGGCGTCGCCGCCGCCGGATGCCAGGACGGCGCCGATGCCGCGGCGAGCTTCAGCACCATCTCGATCACAGGATCGGCATGGACCGTGCCGGAGACCAGCCGGCCGTTCAGATCGAGGCGGCTAGCCTTGAACAGGTTCGCGCCGCCGGTTCGGTCGACCACGGGTTCCATGAGCTCGACGGCGACGCTTTCCGGCGAAGTCGGCAGACCATGAACCTTGGTCTGTGCGTGACGCCAGGTGGCGGAGATGGTCGGCGGCTGACCCGGCTCGGCGATGGTCAGCGGCCCGGTAAACTCGGTGGTCAGCACGGTCGGCTGCCAAAGATGCGCCGAGACCAGCATGCCGGTCGCCTTCAAGGCGAGCGGCGGACGGCTCGACCTGAATTCGGCGGCGGCGGCGGCGCAGCGCAATTCGATGCCGAACGGGAAGCCACCGATGGTCTGCGTCGCGCAAGTGTAAACGCGCCCGGCCTTCGCCTCGCGCGCCTTCCAGCCGTCGATCGTGCTTTCGAGTACGCCCGAGCCGTAATACCAGGTTCCGGCCCAAAGGCCGGCGAGAACGGGCAGCAGGACGATCAGCAGGACCGGCAAGCGGCGGCGGGGAGGAACGGATTGATCTGGAGCCATGCGCGATCTGAAGCCCGCCGAATAAGGCGTTTCGAAGGTTGCCGAGTTTTGCTGCCCTCTCGAAGACTGTCCAGAAGTTTGCGGGGCGCCGGGCCGCCTGATAGGCGAGCGGTCTACGCTTGAGAGCGAGCATGAATGTCAGTTTCGACCAGGTCCCCGAGGATCTCTGGGTGTTCGGCTACGGCTCGCTGATCTGGCGGCCGGGCTTCGATTACCTAGACCGGCTGCCCGCCAACATTATCGGGATGCATCGCTCGCTGTGCGTCTATTCGTTCGATCATCGGGGCACACCCGAGCGGCCGGGCCTCGTCCTCGGGCTCGATTTCGGCGGCGCCTGCCGCGGCATCGCCTATCGGGTGGCGGCGAAGCAGAGAGCGGCCACCATCGCCTATCTGCGCGAACGCGAGCAGACCACGGCGGTGTACCGCGAGCTCGTCCGCGGCGTTTGGCTCGAAGGCAAGCCGGACCGCCGCGTCGATGCGCTCTGCTACGCGGTGGACCGTGGCCATCCGCAATACGCCGGCCGCCTCTCGCACGACCGGCAGCTTCAGATTGTGCGTCAGGGTCACGGACGCTCCGGTAACAATCTGGACTATGTGGTCGAGACCGCGAAGGCGCTCGAGGCGCTCAACATTATCGATCACGATCTGCACATGCTGGCCGAGCGCCTGAAGGGCGCGCCGGACGCGCGAGCGTAGAGCATCATTCAATCTCGGCATCGGAACGCGCAGGTTATGTGACGTTTTTGCGACAACTGCGCGACGTTATGCTTAAGCAATCGAGAACGACTATGCGGTACTGACACATCGCCATTTCAAACGACGGCAATCCAGAAAAATGATCAAACAGATTTTTCGATTCCGATCGAGCATTACCCACAAGGTCATTTTCCTCATCGCCGGCCTTGGCGTCATGTCCGGCATCGCGAACTGGTTCTGCCTGGAAAATCTTGAGCGGCTGGACCAGATCAACTCCACCTACGCGGCGCATGTTGCGCCGGCGCGGCTTGTGCTGGCGGACGCCAAGGGCGCGATGGAGTCCTTCGGGCTTGCGACCTACAAGGCATACACGGCTTCCGATCCGGACGACGCGCGCTTGATCGGCCATTCGATGAAGGACGAATACAGGCGCGCCAAGCAATCGCTGAACAGCGTCCTGGACTACTTTCCAGGCCGGAGCGAGGACGTCGGCCGGATCATCGATCGTCTAAACGTGGTGCACGCCATCGCCGGCCAAATCCAGGACGCTCTGTCGGCGAAAGACCTGATGCGGGCTCAGGCGCTGCTCGATCTGAAATTCGACGCGGCCCGCGACGACGCGACCGGCCACATCAACAGGCTGATCAACATTCTCGGCGCGGAAGCCAAGACCAGCCTCGACGAGGTGGCGGCCTTTCGCGACTGGACGTACCGGATGATGCTCGCCACGCTGACCGTCGGCACGGCGGCGACGTTGTCGATCGCCCTTTTGCTCGCGCATTATTACGTGGCGCGCCCGCTGCGAAAGCTTGCCACGACCACGGCCGATATGGCATCGGGCCGATTCGACGTACCAATCGACGGACTGCGCCGCACCGACGAAATCGGCGCGATGGCGCGTGCCATCGGCGTGTTTCGCGACAATGGAATCGCTCTCCGCAAAGCGGAGAAGGATCGCATCAAAGCGCGACAGCAGGCGGAAGATGACAAGCGGGCGGTCCTCGCGGCTATCGCCGACACGTTCGAACTTGAAATCCTCACGGTCGGTGCGACACTTTCCGATTCCGCCTCCGCGTTGGAACAACTGGCGAGAGGCATGAGCGCGGTGGCCGAAGAATCGTCGCGTCACACCAACGCGGCATCGTTGATCGTTGAAAAGACGACCGAAAGCTCCGCGGCAATCGCCGCCGCGATCGAAGAAATGTCATCGTGCATCGGCGAAATCGGCGCCCAGGTCGCCGACGCCTCCAAGATGGTGGCCGAGGCGACGCAATGCGCCGAGTCTGCCGTAAGCCAGGCCGCCGTTCTCGCCTCGACGATTCAGAACATCGAGCAGGTTACGGGATTGATCAACTCTATCGCCTCCAAAACAAACCTTCTGGCCCTGAACGCGACCATCGAGGCCGCCCGCGCCGGCCAGGCTGGCCGAGGCTTCGCCGTGGTGGCGCAAGAGGTCAAATCACTCTCGTCGCAAACCACCCAGGCACTGGCAGACATCGAGCAGAAAGCCGCCTTCACCCGCCGCGCCGTCGAGAGCGTGCAAAGCGCCACGCATTCGATTTCGGGGGTCGTGGCCCGCATCGATCGCATCTCGACCGCGATCGGACACTCGATCGATCAGCAATCGTTCGCGTCGCAGCGCATTTCGGAAAATACGTCGGCCGAGGCCGGGCGAACCCGGCAAGTCTTCTCGACCATCGAACGGGTCGGGGCCTTGCATGAGAAGACCGAGCAAGGCGCGTGCAGAATTCTGGATGCCGCGGCTGAACTGAACCGTCAGGCCGTGGCCCTTCAGCACGGCGCGCAGCAATTTGCCGGCCGCGTCCGCGCTGCCTGATGAGAGCCTTCATGCCGCCCCCGGACCTGCGACCGACCGTCATTCCGCCAACTGGCGGGGTGTCCCACATCCGCTGACAATCAAAGAAAAAGCCCCGGCGGACCGCGGCTTTTTCCTTAGGTTGATGACGCCGGTTAGTTGTACTTGAATTGCGTCATGGTCTTGAGCTGGTCCTTGGTAGCGCCGCTCAGAACCGCGTGGTCCGGATACCACTTCTTGTCGCCGTCGCGCGTGGTGGTGGTCGTGGTGGCCGGGCGATTGGCCGCGCCTCCGGTGGTGCTGGTGGTCGTCGTGGTCGTGGCCGCCGAAGTGCGAACCGGCTCATCGACGAACTTCAGCTTGGACATATCGACCATGATGTCATGCTCGCCCATGCCGAGGAAACCGCCGACGCCGATCACGACGCCAGCCACCTTGCCGGTCTTGTCGAGTAGGATTTCGTTGATGTCGCCGAGCTTCTCGTTCTGATCGTTGTAGACATTGAGGCCGATCAGCTTCGACGAACGCCAGTTGGCGGAATGCGACATCGGCGCCGGCGCCATGGTGGAGGCGGTGGCGGCGGGAGCGACGGACGGAGCGGGGTTGGACTGTGCGAAAGCCGGGACGATCATCACGGTCGCGAGCAGTCCCCCGATGAGAACTTTAGAGCGCATCGAAAATCTCCAGTGTGTGTTTGTGGGTCAGTACGAACCCTAGAACGCACCGGGAAAATGTTTGTTCCGGGAACTTCTCCGCCACGCCAACTTTACTATTGGCGGAACGTGTTCCGGCGCACCGCGTTACCGCCGAACGCCGAGGCGGCGCAACTCGGCCTCGCCCTCGGCGATCAAGCGCGCGGTGGCCGTCTCGATATCGTTTTGCAGGCGCTGCTGGAACGCCTCCTTGCCGAGCCCCGGCTGGATCGGCGGCAGGAACTCCGCGACGATGGTGCCGGGCAGTCGGACGAATGCGCGGCGCGGCCAGAACAGTCCCGAGTTCAACGCCACCGGCACGCACGGCACGCCGATCTCGGCATAGAGATGCGCCACGCCGAACTTGTAGCGCGGCTCGGCGCCGGGCGTCCGCCGCGTGCCCTCCGGAAAAATGATGAGCTGACGGCCACTACGAATTTCCGTCTTGGCGCGGGCCGTCATCTTGTTAAGCGCCTGGGAACCCGCGCCGCGATCGACCGGGATCATGCCGCCCTTGCGCATGCACCAGCCGAAGATGGGAATCCACATCAGCTCGCGTTTGACGATGAAGGTGAAGTCTTCGAACAGCTTGAGCAGCGCGAAGGTTTCCCAGGTGGACTGGTGCTTGGCGGCGACGATCAGCGCGCCGCGCGGCAGGTTCTCCAGCCCGCGCAACTCCATCTTCGTCCCGCAGACGACGCGCAGCAGCCAGACGCTGACCCGCCCCCACAGCTCGGCCATCTTGAGCACGGCTCGGCGCGGCAACGCCACGGTGAGCAACGCCACCATCAGCAGCGCGACCAGATTCAGATAGAACAGGATGTTGAACAGGATGGACCGGACAATGACCACGTTGAACCGCAATTGTTACGCCGCTCAGTCGAACGACCAGGGAAGCCACATTCGAACCTTGGCGACGAGATACTTCACATACTCCAGGAACAGCAGCCGCGCGGTCTCCGGATTTTCCCACCACGATTCGACCCGCACCTTGTCCGATATCACCGGATAGGGGGTCAACGCCACGTCCGGCAACTCGTGGGCGAGTTCGGCCATGGCGCGGGGCATGTGATAGTTCGCGGTCACGACGATCACCGACTGGAAGCCGCGCATCCTCATCCAGCGCGCCGTCTCGACCGCGTTGCCGATGGTGTTGGCGGAATGGTCGATGTCGACGCAGCAATTAAACCAGCGCTGGTGCTCCGGCATAAGCCGCGAGATCTCGCCAGGCTGCGTGATCGGATTGACTCCGGTGATCAGCAGCCGCTTGCCGCGCCCGGCCGACAACAGTTCGAGCGCGTCGTTGATCCGGAACGGCCCGCCGGTCAGCGCCACGATGCCGTCGGCGTTGCGGGCCGGCGTGTTCTCGTTCGCGTCGATGCCCTGGACAAACCACAGGAAACCGCCTGCGAACAGCGCACCGGCAAGACCCAGGACAATCAGCAGGCCACGGCCCAACATCAATTCCGCTCCACCGCCGGACCATACCGCAAAATCCGGCTCACAGATGGCACAGCGCTACTCCACCGCGGCCAGAGTGCGGGTGACGGTGCGCCGCGAGGCGACCGCTGCCACCACTGCAATCAACACAATCTGGCCGGTAATCGCGAGATAGCCTCCCCAACCCAGAGCAAAGCTGCCGAACAGCGTCTCGATCTGGTCGCCGCTCGCCGTGCCCGTGTTCATGCGAGCGAAGATACCAGCGGCGCCGAACACCACCATCGCCAGCCCGCCGCCGATCAGACCGCCCTCCAGTCCCAGCATCAGGAAGTGGCGCTGGAACTGGCCCGCAATGAAGCCGCTTTTTGCGCCGATGAAATGCAGCACCTCGACGATCGGCCGGTTGGTGGCCATGGCGCCCCGGGTGGCGAAGATCACCGAAAGCACCGTTGCCGCCAGCATCAGAATGAGCAGCCCAATGCCACCAGCGATGGTGGTTTGCGCCATCGTGCGCATCCGCTCGATGAAGGCGCGGTGGTCGTCGAGACTGGCGCCGCCGACCTGCTCGGCCAATGCTTTCTTTAATGGCGCGAGGTCAATGCCGCCCGATGGCAGCTTAACCACGATCATCCGCGGCACCGGCAGATCGTCGAGCGAAAGTCCGCTGCCCAGCCATGGCTCAAGCAGCCCCGCGGACTCCTCCTTCGAGTAGGCGCGGACCTCGCCGATGCCCGGCACGGCGCGCGCCAGATCGGCAGCGCGCTTGACCTCGGCGTCGAGATCGCGGCCCTGGCCGGGGCGCACCTGAATGGTCACCTCTCGCGCAACGTCGGACTGCCACTCGACAGCCGAGGAGCGCACCAGCATCACCGCGCCGGTGGTCAGCGAGGCGAGGAACGCCATGATCGCCACCACCGCGACCAGCGCCCGGCCGGCGATCGAGCGCTTCGGCACGATCGGCGTGTCGCCGCGCGGCATGTAGCCCTCCATGGGCCGCGGCGTCATCAAATCCCGGTCGATGCGAAGGTCGTCGTTTTGCAGGTCGGTCATGGTCTTGATCTTCCGGCGCGCTCAATCATAGGCATGTAGGCGGCCGTCGTGCAGCACGAGACGGCGGCAGTCGTATTGGTCCATCAGGCTGATGTCGTGGGTGGCGATCACCACAGTAGTGCCGGACTTGTTGAGTTCGATGAACAACCGCAGCAGGCGCTGGGCGAGATTGGGATCGACGTTGCCGGTGGGCTCGTCGGCCAGCAGCAATTGCGGCCGCGCGATCACCGCGCGCGCGATGGCGGCGCGCTGCTTTTCCCCGCCGGACAACACCGGCGGCAGCGCGTCCGTGCGGTCTCCGAGACCGACCCAATGCAGCAATTCCATCACCTCGCTGCGATAGCTCGCCTCCTCCTTGCCCATAACCCGGAATGGCAGCGCCACATTCTCATAGGTCGTCATGTGGTCGAGCAGCCGGAAGTCCTCGAACACGATACCGATCCGCCGCCGCAGCGTGGCAAGCGAGTCCTTGCTGAGCGTCGCGGTGTCGTGATCGAACACCGTCAGCAAGCCGCGCGTCGGCCGCAGCGTCAGAAACAGCAGACGCAGCAGTGTCGTCTTGCCGGCGCCCGACGGCCCGGTCAGGAACTGAAACGATTGCGGCTCGATCTCGAAGTTGAGGTCGCGCAGCACTTCGGGGCCGAGCCCGTATCGCAATCCTACGTTCTCGAATCGGACCACACCGTCTCCCCTTCGGGTCCGCTAGCGTCGGCGGATGATGATTCGCCCTCCGGCAGGGTAGCGGACGCCGATCCGCGTTAACGTTGCATTAACCGGGCCGGTCCGGGCCGCCGTTATGCCCGAAAACGTGGGTGATCCGACCTCATCTCCATAAAATAGCTGCCTTTTCATGGTTTCCGGTCCGTTAACGGACGGCTGTTACCAGTTGGGCAGCCGATAACCGAAAGCTTGCGCCGCGATGCAGATTGTCTGCCCGAACTGCAGCACCTCCTACCAGATCGCCGATGTGGCGATCGGTGCGAGTGGCCGTTCGGTGCGTTGCGCGCGCTGCCAAAACCAATGGCGCGTTGCGCTGCAGGCCGCTTCCGAAGCGGTCGCCGGAGCGCCCGCCGATGAAGCAGACTCCATCGCCGCGTTCCGCGCAGAACTGGGCACCGCGCCGCCCGAGCCTGCCGAAACCGAACCGGCCCCTGAGTCCGCGCAGGCTGCCGAGCCATTGCCTGGAGATCCGGCTGTCGATCAGGCGCCCGCCGAGATCGAAGCTCCGGGCATCGTCCCCGTTGCCGACATTTCCGCAGCCGATGCCCCCGCTGCCGACACACCCGCTGACCCCGAAGTGGAGGCGGAAGCGGCTGTCGCGTTGTCAGACATCCCCATTCCGTTCGAGCAAGCGCCGCCCTTGGTGCCGAACACCGACGACGACGGGACGTCCGGTCGCAGCGCCGAAATGGAGAACGGCTCGCCCGACGTGGAAAGCGTGGCCGCACGCCGCCCACGCACAAAGGCTCGCCGAAAACGGTCGCGCTGGCGCATTCCACTGCCGGCCTTGATCGCCGCGCTTGTGCTGCTCAGCGCCGGCTTGCTCGGGTTGCGCAAGGAGATCGTCCGGTATGCACCGCAACTGGCATCGTTCTACCGAACGCTCGGACTGCCGGTGAACCTGCGGGGGGTGGCCTTCACAGATCTCAAGATCGGCAACGAGATTCATGACGGCGTCCCGGTCCTGGTGATCGAGGGCATGATCGTGAGCATGGTTTCGAAGCCTGTCGATGTGCCGCGGATGCGCTTCGCGCTGCGCAGTTCGACGGGCGCCGAGGTCTATTCCTGGACCGCGCCGCCGGCCCAAGAGGTGTTGGGGCCGTTCGAAGCGCTGCCATTCCGCACCCGGCTCGCCTCCCCGCCTGCCGACGGGCACGACATCCAGGTGCGGTTCTTCACGCGCCGCGACGCTGTTGCCGGGCTGCAGTAACACAGCCATGGCCCGCATCCTGATCGCCGAAGACGAAGAACCTCTGCGCACGCTGATCGTGCGAGGGCTTGCCGAAGACGGTCATGCGGTTGTGGCAACCGCCGATGGCACCGAAGCACTCGAAGCTCTGCAGAAAGCCAAGGGCGAATACGACCTTCTACTCACCGACATCAAGATGCCTGGCATGGACGGCATCGCGCTGTCGCTTGCGGTAGCGCGCGACTTTCCAGCGTTGCCGATCCTGCTGATGACCGGCTTCGCCGACCAACGCGAGCGCCGCCGGCCTTGAGGCATTGATCTGCGACGTCATCGCCAAGCCATTCGCCCTCGCGGAGATCAAGTTCGCCGTCGCCTCGGCGCTAGCCAAAGGCCACAAATGAATCGATCGGCCGGCACTCCGGAAATCCGGGCCCCTGGCGCCAAGCGATGACGGAACTCATTCATGATCTAGCGCTGTCCATCGTCGTCGCCTGGATTCTCGGCGTCGCTTCCCATTTGGTGCGCCAACCGTTGATTCTGGCCTACCTGGTTGCCGGATTCGTGGTCGGCCCCTCCGGGATGAAGTGGGTGCACTCCCAGCAATCGATCAACACCATCGCCGAACTCGGCCTGATCTTTATGTTGTTCATGATCGGACTGGAGATCGACCTGAAAAAGGTCGCCGGCGCGGGTAATGTCATTCTGGCCACGTCGGCGGCGCAGATTTTCGGCTGCTTTGCACTGGGGCTTGGGTTGTTCCTGGCGATCGGCATTCCACTCGGCGACCGCCGCTTCGACGCCGTCTATCTCGCCGCCGCCGCTTCGCTGAGTTCGACCGTCATCATCGTCAAGGTGCTGTACGACAAATTTGAGCTCGACACGCTGCCGGGGCGCATCACGCTCGGCGTGCTGGTGGCGCAGGACTTGATGGCCATCCTGTTTCTCGCGATCCAGCCGAGCCTCAACGACCTGCAGATCAGCGTGGCCTTGCTCTCGGTGGTCCGCGTTGCCGCGCTGCTGGCGGCCGCGTTGCTGATCAGCCGCTACACGCTGCCGCACTTGTTCAAGGTGATCGCCAACCAGTCGGAACTGGTGTTGGTCGGCGCGCTGGCATGGTGTTTTGCCGTGGCTGAGTTCGCGGAATTTCTCGGGCTCTCGCGCGTGATGGGTGCGCTCATCGCGGGTGTTTCATTGTCCACCTTCCCATACGCCACCGACGTGACCGCGAAGGTCACATCGCTCCGCGATTTCTTCATCACGCTGTTTTTCGTTTCACTCGGCATGATGATCCCGGTCCCCACACCGTCGGTACTCGGTCTGGCTGTCATCTTGATGGCATTCACCTGGGCGAGCCGCTTCGTCACTGTTTTTCCCCCGCTCTACGCCATGCGGCAGGGCCTGCGGGCAAGCCTGCTGCCGGCTATCAATCTGGCGCAGATGAGTGAATTTTCGCTGGTGCTGGTGCAGATCGGCGTTCACTCCGGGCAAATCGCTCCAGGCGTGGCGGGCGCGGCTTCCACTGCGTTTGTGGCGCTCGCAGTGTTGAACACCTTCCTGATGATGCGCAGCGACTCGGCGACACGGTACGCCATCCCCATTCTCAAGCGCCTGGGATTCAGCGATCTCGATCAATCCGACACCACCGTCCAAGGGACCGCCACCGAGCGCAAGCGGCGCATCCTCATCCTCGGCTTCTACCGTATTGCAAGCTCGTTCCTCGCCGAGCTCGAACGGCGGCAATCGACATTGCGCGACCAGGTGATGGTCGTCGACTTTAATCCGCAGGTCTATCACGCGCTGCAGAAGCACGGCATTCAGGTCTTCTACCATGATATCGCCAACGCCGATTCCCTGAAGCATGCCGGGATTGCCGATGCCGAGATCGTCATCTCCACCATCCCCGACGCCTTGCTGAAGGGCACAACCAACGAGAAACTCGTCCGCTATGTACGGCTGATGAATCCGACCGCGAAGATCATCGCCACGGCGGAGGTTCTGGCCGATGCGCAGACGCTGTACGGCGCCGGCGCCGACTACGTCACCATCGCCCGCCTCGACCAAGCCAACGAGTTGATCGATGTGGTCACAGCGGCGGAGGCAGGCCGGCTCGACAGGCTGAAGGCCAAGCTCGATGTACAACTGACCAATCGGCAGGAAATCCTGCCGTAGCCCGCGCTACTTGCCTTCCAGCGCGTTGACGGGCTGCCAATCCGTGTCCGGCGGCTCCTGCGCAAACTCCTGCGCCCGCTTCTGAAACAACGCCGATGGCGGATCGGTGGCGGCCACCCGCGCAAAAGCCTCGGCCGCGCCCGCGAAGTTTCGCGCTCGCCAGAGGCCCAGCCCTTCCGCGTAAGCAGCGGCGTGGACCTTCTGTTCAGGCGTTTCCCGGCCGGCCTCGGCCAGAGGCTCGTAGATATTGATCGGCTGGGCCCGGCCTTTGACCTGGATCGAATCAAGCTCGCGCCACGCGAAGTCCGGACCGGCCCGCTCGACGGTTTCCTGCGACGCCATGATCGAGGTGGCGAAGTATTTGTTCGCCCCTTCAAGGTGGGAGGCGAGGTTCACCATGTCGCCCATCACCGTGTAGTTGAAGCGGCGCCGGGACCCGATGTTGCCGACCAGCGCCTCGCCTGAATTGAGGCCGATGCGCTGGCCGAGCTTGTAGCCCTGGAACGCGGCGGGGTTCTGATTCATCTCGCTCAGTCGCACGCGGCAGGCGAGCGCGGCTCTCAGCGCATTCGCCGCGTGATCGGGATCGTCGAGCGGAGCGCCGAACACGGCGACGATGGCATCGCCGATGTATTTGTCGACGAAGCCGCCGTGTTGCTCGATGATGTCGGTCATCGCCGAGAGGTATTCGTTCATGAGCGACACCAGTTCGGCGGGCGTCATTTTTTCGGAGAACGAGGAGAACCCGGCGACATCGGAGAAATACACCGTCACGATCCTCGCCTCCCCTCCGAGCACCGGCGGGTTCTCGGACGCCATCATCCGCTCGATGACGGCGGGCGCGAGGTAGAGAGCAAAGATCTTGCGTAAAAAACGTTTGTCCTTGTCGGCGACACCAAAGCGATAGCCTATCGTCACCGCCAGAGCGACAAAGCCGACCGCCAGCGGATCGACCAGCGGCAGCACGACCGAATAACGAAACGCCAACACCGCGGCAGCGGTCCAGACCGCCCCGAACCCGACATAGGCCATCGTCGCCCCAACCGGCGGCAACAGCAACGCCACCAGCGCCGCGAGCGCCGCAACCGCCGCGCCGGCCGCGCCGGCCCCAATGTTGCCGAACTCGACCAGCGCTTCGCGGCGGATCATGTTGTTTACTGCGGTGGCATGGCCGTACACGCCGGAGATCGAGTCGCGAACGAATTTGCCGCCTGCAAGAA
This sequence comes from Alphaproteobacteria bacterium, assembly GCA_026400395.1. Taxonomy (GTDB): domain Bacteria; phylum Pseudomonadota; class Alphaproteobacteria; order Rhizobiales; family Xanthobacteraceae; genus Z2-YC6860. The sequence goes on from JAPLPD010000098.1 coordinate 23,989, forward strand.
CCCTCGGCGTGGCGCAACGCGGCACCTGCGCGCCTTCGGCGCCGGCCGCGGTCGCGAAGCGCTTGGATGTGATGTGGCGGTCTTCGACGTCCAGTACGGTGCCGAAGATGACAACCTTGCCCTCGAAGTATTTCCGAAAATACTCGGTGTCGCCTTTTTCGGCGCAAGCTCGGAGATCGCCAAGCGAAAAGGTCGGCACGTCGCCGCCGCCGTCAAAATTCAGCGTGAGCGTGTTCGGTACGCGGCCCGGAATCCGATAATCGCCGAGCGACATTCCTTGGGTTTCTGAAATGCCGGGCCGTACGCCGAGCGCCCGCGCGGCCAGCTCGACCGACATGGACGTGGACGGCACGCCGTCGATGGTGAACATGAGCGGGACCCGCCGAACAACGTCATCCCGGTCGTTGTAGAAATTGAGCGGTCGAATGTTGGCCTGCCCGCCGGCGGCGGTGTGCTGGCCGGGTGCCGGCATGATCGGTTGATCACCAGCTTGCCCGAACGGCTGGCCATCGCGATTGCGCGCAGGAAGTCGCGGTCGAAGCCGCGCACCCGTCCACCGAGGGTTTCCTCGCCGAACGGAATCTCGGATTGCTCGATCGATGTGGGAAACACGATATCGAAGCCAACGACCTTGGCCCCACCATCGACGACAGCGGTGAGGACGCGGCCGATCTCCCGTGTCCACGTAATATTGGGCGTGCCGACAAAAGGCGAGGTGCGATAGGTCTCTTCATCGAGACCCACAACCACGGCTGGCGAGGTCATCGGGTCATGGATCTGGCCGATGGCTCGCCATCGCAACGCCGTCAACGCATCGATTGACATCCCACGAAGGACGTCAAGTGTGGGCGACGCCGCGGCGATACCCGCAAGCAACGCCACCGCGATCGCAAACAGCGCATCGCGGTAGCGAATTCGCCCCATGTGCTTCTGGTGTTCCGACGTTAGGGGGTCAGCCGCAACAGGCGGCCAGCGATTGGTGTCTTGCCGGGCTTGGCGTCGTTATCGACCTTGAATACCACTAATTGCTTTCCGACGGTGACCCGGTACGTGCCAGCGGCAGTCAGCTGCTTGTTGTCATCGGCGAAGTCATAGAACCTGCCGTGAACGATCTTGCCTGGGCCGGGAATTTCGTAGCGTTCGCCGACATTGTCGATCCGCTCGATCACCACCGAGCTTCCACGCTTGACTTCGACAATCGGAGAAAGGCCATGCAAAACGAACTGCGGGCGCGAAGCATCAGCCAGCGTCGGCTGTTCGGCACGGTGGATGTCGCGGAACACCGAGGCCCCACTCTTGCTGGCGACTTCGTAGGTAAGCTGCATCTTGCCGCCATCGCAGGCAATCTGCGTGCGATCGACTTTGCCGCCGGATACCTCGCTCCAACCCGTGCCGATCGTGACCTTTCCGCCGGTGATCGTTTCCCGCCAGCAGGACTTCAAATAGCCGATCACGATCTTGCCGTTCGAACCGAGCTGAATCACCCTGCCGGGCTTAACGTAATCCATGAACTCCACGCCGGCAGGACCGCCGCGGACATCCTCGACTATTGCCGTAAGAGTTTGTGCCGGCGCCTGGATCGTGAGGCCAGCCCAGATCAGAGCCGTCGCCGTTACGCTTGAGGTCAGTCTCATCACGTCTCCCACGAACCGCTCCGCCCCCAATCGGGCGAACGGTCATTGACGTTCATCATCGCCTTGGTGCCACCTGGAGGCGGTCTCCAAATCCAGGCGAATCTGCGTTTCCAGACGGACTTGGCACGGTCTCGATATAACAGACCCGCCCTGGTGCCGAAAGTGACCTAAGTCTCACATCAAACCGGCCAGCCCGACGGGCCCCGTTTATCCTTAAAAAGTGCTGGGCGCGGCGTTACGACGCGCCGCTGCGCGCTCCACGTCGGACGAAGGCTGGACCGGCGGCACGAAGTGCGCGAGCCGTTTGATGTTCTGAAGGTTTCGGTACGACACGTTGTCGGTCGTGGAGTTACCTCCCCAAGTCCCGCAGCCAAGCACATAGGAGGGCACCAGCCCGCTGGTCACCCCCGACACGCCCTGAACGGCGGGGCCATTTGCGATGATCCGGCTCGCCGGCATGGCCAAGCCGAAGCGGTCGATGCGCTCAGGCGACCGGCTGTGGATGATCGCGGTGTGGCCCGCGCCCTGCCCGGCCAGTATGCGGCGGCTCAGCGCGAAGGCCTCGTCCTCACCGCGGACAGTGAACAGCGACAGGACCGGAGCGAGCTTCTCCTTGGCGAACGGGCTGCCCTGCTCCACCGCATCGACCGTGGCCGGCACGACAATGAGCTGGATCGGATAAGGCCGCGCGATGCCGGCAAACTCGGCGATCGTGCTCGCCGCCTGTCCGATGATACGGCCCGCGAACTCGCCCCCATTGGGCCGGATCGCCACCGCCGCAACTTTCTCCGCCTCGCCAGCACTGAGCACCGCTGTACCGTGGCGCTCCAGCGCGGCGATCAGCGCAGCGCGCACCGCATCATCGACCACCAGGTTGTGTTCGGCCCCGCAGATTAGGCCATTGTCATAGGGCTTGCTGCTGACGATACCAAAGGCGACCGCCTCAATGTCGGCATCAGCGGCGATGTAGCAAGGCGCGTTGCCCGGCCCGACGCCGAGCGCCGGCGTCCCCGAGCGGTAGGCCACTGTCACCATGCCGGCGCCGCCCGTCGCCAGCACCAGCGACACGCCGTCGTGGCTCATGAACTTCGCGGTCTTGGCGCGGCTCGTGCGCTTGCGCACCCATTGCATCAGGCCGTCGGGTGCACCGTGATGAGCGAGAACGTTCTCCATCAGTTCGCAGACGGCGTTGCCGACGCCAACGCAGCCGTGATGGAAACTCAGAATGATGGAGCAACGCGCCTTCAGCGCGATGAGCACCTTGAAGATCGCGGTAGCGACCGGATTGGTGATCGGCACAATGGCGAACACGACACCGGCCGGACCGGCGATCTCAACCACGCGCGCATCGCCGCCAACAGGGCCGACGCCGGGCCGCCCCACTAGCGTCTGATAAACGCTGAGGCTCGCGTGCATGTTCTTGATCGTCTTGTCGCGGATATTGCCGATCCGGGTTTCCTTGACGGTCGCTTCGGCGAGCGAACCGGCGTTGGCCGCCACCGCCTGGGCGAGCGCCAGCAGCAAGGCATCGACGCGCGGCTCGTCCCAAGTTTCGAACGCGCGCTGCCCGTTGGCCGCGCTCGCCACTATCCGGTCGATCTCCGGGTCGTCGTCCGCCGCGGCCATCTGCTCGGCGGCACGCTCGTTGCTCTTGCGCAACTTCAGCGAAGCATCGCGGCCGAGCATCCGATAAAGCAGAACCCCAATCCGCGGATGGGCGACGCCGATCGCGGCCGATTTTGCGGTCGACAACCTATGCGCCAATACGTCGGTCTCGGCGAAGGCGCTTGCCGACCGCGGCATATTATCGAGCAGCGCCATCTCGCCAAGCAGCCAGCCCGGCGTCAAATAGCCGAGCACTCGCTCGGTATCGACATGTTCAGACTGACCGAGTTCGAGACGGACCTCTCCCTGCTCGATGAGATAGCAGCCGTCACCCGGATCGCCGGCGCGAAAGATGCAGGTCCCGGCGGGAAAGCGTACTGCCTCCAGGGCTTCGAGCAGGACGCTTTGATCAGCAGCGGTGAAGATGTCGGCGAAGGACTTCGGCAATTGCATTCGCTCATCCTCCTTGACGCGAGCGCTATCGAGGCGCGGCCGCACCGTCGGATCGCGGCGGTGCGCCCATGGCCTCGCCGAACGCGCGCAGCACGCTGCCGAGCGCCTTCGACCTCCCCCTGCCCGACCGACAGCAGCTCAACCTTGGTACGGGCGCGCACCGAAGCGGTCCGGCGCGAATCTTGGAACACAGCGACCTATCCGAAATGCTGACCGCGGCCCAGCGTGGCCAGCACCTCGATGCCGTTCGGCCCGCTGCGCGTCACCACAACCTCGCCCTCCCAGATGATGTACATGCGGCGCCCGATCTCGCCCTCGCGAATAATCTTCTGGCCCAGCTCGTAATGCTGGCGGCGGATGCCGTAGGGCTCGTCCATCCGGATGTTGATCGAGTCCCGGCCGAGAATCGGCCATATAAGCCAGTCCAAAAAAATGCGGATCCGGCGGTCGCGCGCTTCCACGAAGCTCAGCAGGATCAACCGCCAAGCAATCCACGCAATGAGTCCGGTGAAGCGAACCCCTTTGATATGCGCAACGGCCCTCCGCCGTCCCAGCGAACAGGCATCACCGATGCCGGTAAAGCGATACGGTTTGAGCTTCTTGCCCTCGACCGTGGCGGTGATGTTGCGGGCAATCTGCTGGCCCTGGGTCATCGCGTAAATCGCAAGCTGCGGGCAATTGCCGCCCTTCGGATGCGGGACCGCGGCGCAATCGCCGCCGGCCCAGACGTTCGGCCGGCCAAGCGCATGCATGAACTCATCGACCTTCACGCGCCCACGTTTGTCGCGTCGCAGGTCAAGCCCTTCGAGCAGCGGCGAAGGGGCCGTGCCCGAGCAACTGATGATGGTGCGTGACGGAACGCGCTCGCCGGTGCTGAGCACAACCTCTTCGGGTGTCGCCGCATCGACCTTGGTGTTGAAACGGAATTCAAGGCCGCTCGTCGCCAGAAACTTCTCGGCCCAAGTGATCAACGGCTCGTGGTGCTGTCTCAATTCGGGGAGAATGCGATCGCCGGCGTGGACCAGGATGACCTTGGGCTCGTCAGGACGGATGCTGGGGTATTCGGTTCGAGTGAGCAGTTGGAGATAGTCCTGCAATTCGCTGGCAACCTCGACGCCGCCGAAATTGCCGCCAACCACAACGAACGTCAGCAAGCGCCGACGTTCGACCGGATCGATCTCGATTGCCGCCATCTCCATCATGCCAATGATGTGGTTGCGGCACTTGAAGCAGTCCCAGTAGGTTTTGAGCTTCTGCGCGTGCTCGGCCGTGCCAGCGTAACGCGACAGATCGTCGTTCGATCCCAGCATCAGGATCAGATGATCGTAGGGAAGTTCATACTGGCGGCCGTCGAGCGCACGGCTGGTGGTGACCGTCTGCGCGGTCAGATCGATCTCTTCTATCTCCGCGTTGTGAAATCGCGCCGGTGGGAACACGCGGCGCGCGGGATTGGCGATGTGGCTCGGCTGCAGCTTGCCGCACAGCATTTCATGGATGAAGCCGTGGAAGACCGCGAAATTGTCGCGATCGATAAAGGTCGCGTCGATCAGGCCGCGACGGATAGCGGGTCGCAACACCTTCGCGACCTTCAGAGCGCCGTGACCGCCGCCCAGAAAAACAACGCGCGTCGGCATCGTCGGCCCCCCGGAGCGGATACATTGGGCGCCTGACGCACGGCGCCAACGCGGGCAACCCTATCGGGCCGCCCGATGATTGACAACCAATCCAGCCTTGCCGCACGTTACTCTCGACGCGCATTTTCGGCGCCAAGCCGGCAGGCTTGCACAGGAAAGGCAGTTTAGTAACAAGCGATTGGACGTGCTGATTTCCCATGCCGGGATTCGTCGACATCCAAGATCAGATCGCGGCGCTGCTGCGCGAGTCGGGGGCTTTCGCAGCCACCGATGACGCGTGCATCCGCTCGCTCGCCGAAGTCGCGGTGTGGCAGACGATACCCGGCGGCGCCACGCTGTTTACGCAAGGCGACCCGTCGGAAACGATGTACATCGCCGTGAACGGCCTGCTTGGAGTTTACGTGCGCAACGGCGACGGCGAGGAAATGCTCGTCGGCCGTATCGGTCCCGGCGAACTGGTCGGCGAGATGGGCTGCGTCACCGGCGAGCGGCGCTCGGCCACGATCCGCGCGCTGCGCACCACCGAAGTCGTGATGGTCACGTGGGAGGCCGCGGAGCCGGTCGCACGCGCTCATCCCGTTCTGATGCTGTCGCTCTGCCGCACCGTGGTGGGAAGGCTGCGAAACGTCCAGGAGGGCCGCGTTGCCAAGGTGCGGCCACGGACGTTCTGCCTGATTCTGCACGGCAGCGACCGCGGCGTGCGCGCCTTCGTGGACGATCTGGTCTCCGAATTCGGCAATCTCGACCTGACGTTCCTGGTGACCAAGGAGACGTGCGGCGATTTCACGACGGATCGTCTGGTCGAACTGGAGACCCGTCACGGGTTCATTATTTATCTCGCCGACAGCACTCAAACCGCCTGGACCCGGCTTTGCCTTCGCAAAGCCGACGCGGTGCTCACTATCGTTCAGGGCGCCGACGAACCCCAGCCGATCGAACCGCTGACCCATGTGATCAGCCCCGGAATTCCGGTCGACATGATCCTGCTGTGGCAGGACGGCATTATTCCCGGCAAGACGGTGCCGTGGATCAACGTTCTCAATCCGAACACGCACTACCATGTGCGCCGGCGCGCCGACGTCGGGCGCGCTGCGCGATTGATGACCGGCAACGGGCTAGGGCTGGTCCTCTCCGGCGGCGGCGCCCGCGGGTTCGCCCATGTGGGCGTCAGCCGAGCCTTCAACGATCATGGCATCTGCGTCGATGCCGTCATCGGCACCAGCATGGGCGCACTGGTCGGCGGATCGGTCGCGATGGAGTGGGACCACGAGTCCTCGCGACAGCGCGCCGAGCGATTCAGCCGCAGGCATCCGCTGCTCGAACTGGTGATTCCGCGCCGGTCGCTGCTCTCCGGCCGCAACCTCCGCACCTCGCTCGAAAACTGGTTCGGCGATACGGAAATCGAGGAAACGCCGATCCGCTACGCCTGCGTCTCGGTGGACCTGAACACGTGCACTGCAACATCGCATCGGCGCGGCAAGCTGAAGACCTGGGTGCGGGCGTCAGCCTCGCTGCCCGGAATTTTCCCGCCGGTCATCGAGAAGGCCGGGCTCTATGTGGATGGCGGCGTCGCCAACAACCTGCCGACCGATATCGCCCGCGATATGGGCGTCAATTTTGTCGTCGCGGTCGATGTGGGCGTCATCCCGGAAAAGCCGTCCGGCAACGGCGCACAGGACGCGGCGCCGGTTGCCGAGATTTTTTGCGAACATCCTTGAATTGCTGATGCGGGTCGCAACCATCGGCAGCGACGTGCGCGGCACGACCGCGCGCCAGCAATCGGACGTTCTGCTCGTGCCCGACACCAAATCGGTCGGCATGATGAATTTTCGCGCCTATGACGAGGCGATCCAGCTCGGCTATGATTGCGCCATGGCCAAGATCGACCAGATCAAGCGCCGTATTCCAGACGCGCGGACGACGACCTGGACTGCGCCGGATCTCTAGCCGACCTAAAATAATAAAACGTATTTCACGGGGAGATGAAAATGAGTTGGCGCACACTATCGAAGCGGCGGCGGTTTGCATTGGCCATCGTGGTGATCGCGGCGACGATCCTGATCTACATGAACACCGGACCGCGCGCCGGTCATATCCTCGACGAAGCCAGGCTGGCCAACCGCGATCACACCAGCTTCCCCGCCGCCGACGAAGACTATTTCAAGGGCATGGACGGCGATCTCGCGTACACCCCCGACGAGATCAAGGGGCGGAACATGTGGATCGTCTGGACCGGCGGCAACGACCGTCTCTGGGACAGATTGATTGCCGACACGCTCGGCAACCTCGATCTGGTGAAAACCCTCTCCTCCTATCCAGGGCTGCCGTACAGCCGCGACAACCGCTGGAACTATCTCGGCCTGCTCAACGAGCCTTGCTTCCAGAAAGCGACAGGTCCGAACCCAGAGCGCTTCGGGCTCTGGCTGGACACCCACGCGCCCGGCTGTGCGGCCGATCCGTTCGAGAACGAGAAAAAGTATCCGGGCGTCGCGATCGGCGCCCGCGGCAAGAACATCCCGGTCGGCTCCTACTACGGCTACGGAAGTGGAATCGTCGGGCTGCGCCTGTTTCCCAACCCGGATTTCGACGAGGCTGCGCAAAAGCGCTGGGACCCGGTGCGCTATTACACCGATCCGAGCTACTACAACGACAAAAGCCTGGTGCGGCCATACCGCGTCGGCATGTCTTGCGGATTTTGCCACGTCGGTCCCGACCCGGTGCGGCCGCCGGCGGACGCCGAAAATCCCAAGTGGGAGAATATGTCGGGGACCGTCGGCGCCCAATACTTCTGGGTCGATCGGATCTTCAACTGGGCCTCGGATAGCAAGAACTACATCTTCCAGCTCATGCACACGGCGCGGCCGGGCGCGCTCGACACCTCGCTCATCACCTCCGACTACATCAACAATCCGCGCACCATGAACGCGGTCTATAACGTCGGCGCGCGCCTCGGCGTTGCGAAAGAGCTCGGCAAGGAAAAGCTGGCCGGCGGCAATCTCGATAACAAACAATTCAACGACTACGTCAAAACCGGGCCGCTGACGACGTTCTACGAGAAGCCGGACACGGTGTGGACGCCCCATGTCCTCAAGGACGGCTCCGACTCCGTCGGCGTTCTTGGCGCTCTGAACCGCGTGTACCTCAACATCGGCCTGTTCAGTGAGGAGTGGACGCAGCACTTCACGCCAGTGCTGGGCGGAACAGTCCTGTCGCCCATCAGGATCCGCGATGCACAGAAGAATTCCTCGTACTGGCGGGCGACCGAGGAGCAAACCACCAGCATGGCTTTGTACCTGACCAGGGCCGGGTTCCCGCACAAGCTCGCCGCGGCGCCCGGCGGAGCCGAGTATCTGAAGGAGGACGCGGCCACGCTCGATCGCGGCAAGGTTGTTTTCGCCGAGACATGCGCGCGATGCCACTCCAGCAAGGCGCCGACTCCGCCGCCGGAGGCCAATCTCGGGGCCTGCAAAACCGGCGACTACATGGCCTGCTGGGGCAGATACTGGAACTGGACCAAGACGGAAGGCTTCAAGTCGCAGATGCGCCAGATCGTGGCGAAGCCGGACTTCCTGGACGACAATTATCTTTCCAACGAGACGCGCGTGCCTTCGACGGTGCTGCAGACCAACCTGTGCAGCCCGCTCGCCACCAACGCGATCGCCAACCACATCTGGGAGGATTTCTCCTCGCAGACCTACAAGGACATGCCGTCCAACGGTACGGTCGATGTCGTCAACCCGCTCACCGGCAAGACTGCGAAGTTCACCATGCCGGCCGGTGGGCGCGGCTACACCCGGGCACCTTCCCTGGTCTCGATGTGGTCGACGGCGCCGTTCCTGGTCAACAACTCGGTCGGACGCTTCGAAGTGGAGCCATCGGTCGCGGGACGCATGCGCTCATTCGACGACAGCATCCGGCAGATGCTGTGGCCGGAAAAGCGCCCGCGCGACAGCAAGCTCGGCAATGCCGTGCCGGGCCTGATCGACCGCATTTCGGAGCCGGCCTATCTGATGATACCGAAGGGCCAGTTGCCGGCGCCGATCCAGTCCACGATCGGCTTCTGGAGCTGGCTGGTTCCCAGCGCATTCACCGATGAGGTCCACAAATACGACTTCAAGGGCGCCACAATTGCCGGCAGCAACGCCATCACGAACGTCGCGGTGTCGTTTCCGCTGTCGACGTTTGTCGGTGGCGCGACCGTGACCGGTCCCGGTATCGCTCCGGGCAGCCGCGTGGTCGCGTTTGATGCGGCAAAGAAGACGCTGACCCTGGACAAGCCCGCGACGGCGGCCGGAGCCAACTTGGCGCTGGTTACCGAAGCGCCGGATGCCGGCGTACGGATCGGCCCGATTCCCGCGGGCATCCCCGTCAATCTGCTGGCAGGCGTCGAGTTGGCATCGGAAACGCCCAACATGATGGACCGGATCAAGCACACCATAAATCTGGCGGGCGGCATGTGGAGCGTGAAGGGCAACTGGGACACCTACCAGAACTCCAACAACCCGGCGGAAAAGGAGAAGGCACTCGAGAATCTGCAAAGCGGGCTGTTGGCGCTGGATAAGTGTCCCGATTTCGTGGTCAACCGCGGACACTACTTCGGCACCGACCAGTTCACCGAAGAGCCCGCTTTGAGCGATGCGGACAAAGAGGCGCTGATCGGATTCCTGAAAACGTTCTGACGGCTGCAGGCTTCGCAGACCAACAGGGCCGTCGCACACCGCCGGCCCTGTTTGTTTACAGGACGCTGGCGGATCAGCCTTGCAGGCGTCCGCCCTGCTGACTCGGGCGGCGCCCGATCAGGATCTTGATGAACCGTTCGGTCCATTGGGTGTAGGGCGGCTTGAGGAAGTGCCCGATCATGCGCCCCAGCAACGGGTTCATGAACATCACGCCCTTGCGCTTGGAGAACGCATTGAAGCCATCCTCGCCATGGTAGGCCCCCATGCCGCTCGGACCGACGCCGCCGAACGGCAGATCGTTCTGCACCAGATGGAAGATGCAGTCGTTGATCGTCGCGCCGCCCGAAGTGGTGCGCTCAAGGACGTGATCGATGCGGCCGCGATCGTTGTCGAAATAGTACAGCGCCAGCGGACGGTCGCGTTCGTTGATGTAGCGGATCGCCTCATCGACGGTGCGATACGTCACGACGGGCAGGATCGGGCCGAAGATTTCATCCTGCATGATGAGCATATCGTCGGTAACGCCGGTCACCAGCGTCGGCAGGAAAGCTCGGTTTTCCGCGGTCGGGGTCTCCGACGCCGGATTGATCTGCACGATCCGCGCACCCCTGCTGCGCGCGTCCTCGACCAGCTTGGCCATCCGCTCGAAGCCCGACTTGTTGATCATGTGGGTGTAGTCGGAATTGGCGACGATGGTCGGCAACCGCCGCGCCACCACGGCGGCGGCGTCCTTGACGAACTGATCGCGCTGCGATTCGTGGACCAGCGCATAGTCGGGAGCGACGCAGGTCTGGCCGGCGTTCCAGAATTTCGCGGACACGATGCGATCGGCGGCCAGCCCCACCGGGTAGCTCTCATGCACCAGCGCCGGCGATTTTCCGCCAAGCTCCAGCGTCACCGGCGTCAGATGCTCGGACGCCGCCTTCATCACCAGTTTGCCGACGCGGCCCGAGCCGGTGAAAATGATGTGGTCGAACGGCATCAGGGTGAACGCCGCGCCCATGTTGTCGCTGCCGCTGATCACGGTGACGTAATCGGGCGGAAAAATCTCGGCGATCAGCTTGGCGATCACCTCCGAGGTGGCGGGACCGAACGCCGACGGCTTGATCATGGCGTGGTTGCCGGCCGCGAGCACGCTGACCAGTGGCGATAGCGTGAGCAGTATCTGGTAGTTCCACGCTCCGATGATTCCGACGACGCCGAGCGGCTGCTTGATGATGCGGCCGTTGCTCGGCCACCACGGGAAGCTCGCCATCACGCGCTCGGGGCGCATCCATTTCTTCAGATGCCGCTTGGCGTGGCGAATCTCGTCCATGATCGGGAAGATTTCCAGGAGCCGGGTTTCCTGGGGCGCGCGGTTGCCGAAGTCGGCGATGGAGGAGGCGACCAGATCCTTCTCATAGCGGAACATCGCGGCGCGCAACGCGTCCAATGCCTCCAGACGTTCGGCGCAGCTTCGCGGAGGACGCTGCGCGAAGGCGTTTTTCTGAGCGTTGAAGATCGGCAGCAGCGCCGCCTTGCCGGCGGCGGCGGCGGCTTCGCGTGCGGCGGCGTCAGGCCGCGCAGTTTCAGTGCTCATGATTCCCCCCGGCAGGTTCGGGTGGATGGTATTTTATCGCTGGTGGCAATGCCAGTGGTCGTGCCGGAGCAGCACGCGGGCCTAGGACCCTAAGCGCTGCGCCCGCTCGGCGAGAAACGCCCGCCCGCGCTCCTCACCGTGCGCGAGCAACGCATCGACATTTTTCCGGCTGCGGTCGAGTTTGCCTTCGTAATCGAGCGACTGCTGCATTTCCGCGGACATTTCGATCCACGGGATGTGGTAGGCCTTGTCCGGCTCCGACGCGAACGCCTTGGGAATTCGAACAGGCTGAGACACGTCGAACTGTTCGAGGAACTCCGGCTTGAACGCGCCTAACAAAATCAGGTCGTTGATCATTTCAATCCACTTCAAATTCTGGAACATCGACACGTTTCCTTCGAGCTGATTGCGCCGGTCGGCGATTTCGTTCGCCATCACCGGCACGGATTGCCGCGCCGTCGGATTGATCTTGATGATCCAAATTTCATTCGGAATGTTTCCATCGCCCACAACCCCCTTGCGCACAAGGTCGTCGAGGGGCGGATTGTCTGAGAACAGACCATCCCAAAGCGCATCGTCACCCACCGGCACCGCTGGGAAAATGTTCGGAACTGCGGCGGAGGCGAGGATGTGCTCCATCCGTATCGCCTCTTGACTTGAGTTGAATTTACGCAATCGTCCGGTGAGTACACTGGCTGCGCCGATGATAAGGACCGGAGGCTTTGACTGAGGACCCCACGCTGCGATCTCGTCGAAATCGATATGCCGCCGTAGCAGCGCCGGAAAATTCGAGAACTCGGCTCGATGTCCCGACGACGCGAACTGCCCCATGGCCTGTATCAGCGGCGAGGCAGGGCTCGTTTGATAGACAGGAAGAAAGCCGGAATTAACGAGACGCATCCATTCGATCATCACGGAGTTGAACATTTCCTCCGAGAAGTTCTGCGCGGTATTGTCGTGCCAGAAATCAATCAGCCGCTTCCAGACCGGCTGCTCTCCCTTGCGGAGCGAGTACCAGACGAGGGTGGCGCACAGCGCGCCTCCGGAGGTGCCGCTGATGCTGACGAATTCGAAATCGTCCTGCAAATGCGATTCTGACAGCGCCTTCAGAACCCCAGCCGTAAACGCCGTCTGACTGCCGCCCCCCTGACAGGCAATCGCAATTTTTGTCTTCATCCCCAAACTCCACGGCCGCCGCCAATTAGACGGCCGTCACAACGGCCAGTGCATACGAGAACAAGATGCCCGGCGATGATGCGCTAACGCTGAACGCATAATCCCCCTCAGTGACCCGCTAAAACCAGCGTCTGCACCGGCAGGAGAAGCGCCTGAACTCGCAGGATCATCGCATGCACGATGGCGACCGTGTCAACGACATGCAAGTATACGCGCCTGGCAAGGCCGACATCTTTTGACGCCAGCAACTCGTGGTTGTTGGTGTAGGCGTTGGCGATGCAACTGCTGCCGCGAGTCACCCCGTTCAGCCCCCCCTCGTACATCGGCTCCAGAAAGACGGTGATCGTCCCCCCCTTTGCAGACTGCTGGATATCGACGAGTTGATCCGAAATGCGGAATTGCCCCGCGGCAATGAAATCCTGCACATCGACCACCACCATCGGGATGATGGTGAGAGGTTTCGAAGCACAAGTTACTTCCGCTGCCATGCCCACCTTCATGACCTGCGCTTCGATCTGGCCGAAGCCCGCTTGCAACTGTCGCGACGAGGTCTCGTTGGGAATCAGCAATCCCGCCGGCCGCATGAACGGATTGACGACATCTCCGACTTTCAGTCCGAACTGCTCCACGCGTCCAGAAACTCCGGCGTAAACAGTCGTTTTGGCCAATTCGACCTGGGCTTGCGCGAGCGCCGCTTCCGCGCTTGCCTTCTGCGCCGGCAGCAAGGTTGAGAGCTTTGCCTCGGCGGCCTGTTTCTCGGCGGTCGCGGTCATGATCCCGCCCTGCCTACCTTCGACAAGGTTCTGAAGCTTTTCAATATCGCGCGTCGCGACGATGCCGGGATTGCGCCGCTGCAACTCCTGCTTGGTCTGCAACTCTTCCAGGGCCTGCTCATAGGCGCCCTTGGCTTGCTGAATCCGGCCATCGGAACCGGAAATATCGGCACGCGCTACCACCATGGCTGCATCGGCCTCGACGATGCGCAGACGTGCGGACTCGACCGCGGCCTGCTGGGTCGAACTGTCCAACTTGAAGATCGGCGCGCCTTTCGCAACCTCGTCACTCGCCTTCACGAAAATCTCTGCAACCCGGCCACTCACTTCGGGCACGATCGGAATGGTTCGGAAGAAATACGTGACGTTGTGTGTCGCGGGATGGTGGTAAAATATGATCGTGATCAGCGTGACCGTCAGCATCAGGCAGGCGGTGATCCCCACGCGCAATTCGAACCAAACGGAATAGAGTGTGATCTCCCGGCCGATCCGCTTGCCCTGCGCATAGCGACGATAGAGGTAGTCGGGAAATACGGTGAGCAGAGAACAGAGGATGAGCTCGATCATGCTCAACCCCTATGGTCGTGGGGATCGGCGCCCGGCGGCGTTCCGGCCGCCTCCGTGCCTGATCGTTTTTCCAACGCCCCCGCAATCCGATCGAGCGGCGTCGAAAAATCCGGAAGATCGATAAACGCCAGTAAGAGCCCCGCCACCCAGAACATGTGAATGTGCGTGAACAGCGCCAATAAACCGAGGATCGCCACGATCTCGAATTGCAATTTCTTTGACTTGTGCGCCAAGCGCTCGGGCAGAGTATGCAGCCAAAAGAAAAGGCTGCCTACGACCATAAGAGTCGCGATCAGAACAACGGTGGTCAATACGAAGGCGACGTCCGTTTCACCAGGAGCGGTAATAAATCCTGGCAAATGATGCGACGCCAGCGGATGTGCAGATGCTGACAAGAAACGCTCTCCCAAAAATTCAAACGCAAGCTGGCTACAATCAAGACAAGCCGGTCACCGACAAACGCTAAGAACGCTGCATTCCTGCCATGCCGAAAGGGCGCTGTCACTAGCAACAGAAGGCGCGTCATCGACCGTGAGTGTCGCCCCGCGCGACCGGCGGCGCCACGAGCTGGCGCACGATCCCGATCAAAGCGGCCTGTGCGGGAGCCCCCTGTTCGCTAAATGCCTCGATCGAATTCGCCTCGGTCAGCCGGTTAAGCCTGGTCAACAGGCGTATGCGCTGACGGCGGGTCAACTTGGCCTCGGACGAGCGCCAGCGAAAAAACAGACGGTAAAGCTCGCCATCACCGAACAGTATGTTGAGTTCGTGAATCGTGACGTAAATGAGAAACAGCACCATCAACCAAATCTGGACCGATAAAAACCGCGACCAGGAAAAGTGTTCGGCGAGGTGTCCAAGGAAGCCCGAGATAGCGCCGTGTTCGGTGAGGAAATGAACAAAGCCTTCGACGAGCCGGACGACCAGCACGCAAAACCATTAGACCGCGCTTTTGAACAGAATGGGTTGGATCAACGGAGCCCCATCGAAGCGGCGCATAAAAGGCATGGCGTCTGTGACCAGAACGGCCTTTCCGACGAGGAGTGCAGCCGCGGTCGCGGCAAAAAAACCGCTAAACTCTATCCCGTGCTCCTCCAAAACCAACCGCTTGGTCCACAAGATCAAATTGAAGCCGATAAAGAAAAAAACTGTCGGCGGCAGCATGTGTTTGACTTAGACAAGCCACCAGTCGAAAGCGCGGCGCGGCAACTGCTTGGGTATGTCGGCGGCAAGCGCAGGCTGGCTCATATGCAATCCCGAATGCGGTTCAGGGCGGAGTTCGGCGAACTCGGCCATTGGCGCCCCGTCTGTCCAAATTGGCATCGACTGAAATGGCTGCGCGGCACGCGCTCGCTTCCTAATAGTCCTTCAGCAGGCGCTCAATGTACTCAAGTTCAAGCTGCGGGCGGAAGCTTTCGCCGAAGCGCTTGCGCAATTCTTCCAGGATGCGGCGTGCGCGCTGCACATCGATCTCGCCCGGCACCTTGACGGTGGTGTCGTCGCCGTAGTCGCGGCCGCGCAGCGGACGCCCGAGCGGAGCGGTCTCCTGGTTGGCGCGCGATTGGCCGATGCGGCCGGGATTGCCAGGACCCGGGCCCTGCCCCATCTGCTGCTGCATCGATTGCGCCATGCCCTGCGCGCCCTTGCGCATGGCCTCAAGCGCGCGGCCCTGCGAGTCGACAGCGCCGTCGGCGTCGCCGTCGCCAAGCTGACCTTGAGCATCGCCCATCGCTTCGCCGGCCTTGCCGAGTTCGTTGCCCTCGCCGCCCGGCTGACCTTGCTGACCGGGCTGGCCCTGGCCCGGCTGCGGAAAGCCTTTCTTCTTCAGTTCCTCAAGGAGTTTGCTGAGCTTGTCGCGCAGCCCCTGCTGGTCCTGGCGCAGTTCGCCCATCTGGTCCTTGTCGCCCGGCTGGCCTTGTTGGCCGCGCTGGCCCTGCTGGCCGCGCTGGCGGCGCTGATCCTGGCCCTGGCGGAAGGTGCGATCGCGCAACTGCTGCTGCTGCCGGATCATGTCGCCCAGTTCGTCGAGCGCCTGCTGCATGTCGTCGCCGTCGCCGGAATCGCCGTTCGGCTGCGCCATCTGCAGATTGTTGAGCATCTGGCTGAGCTGATCGAGCAACTGCTTGGCGGCATCCTTGGCGCCGGAGCGGGCCAGCCGCTCCATGCGGTCGAGCATGCTCTTCAAATCCTGCGAGCGAAGCTGGCGCATCGTGTTGGGATCGAGCGGACGCGCGGCCTGCTGGTTCTTGCGAAGCTCCTCGGCCAGCGCCTGCATGAACTTGTCCAGCGCGGCGCGCAGGTCGTCCATCAGCTTCTTGAGTTCTTCGTCGGTGGCGCCGCGTTCCAGTGCCTCGCGCAAGGCATCCTGCGCGGCGCGGAGCTGCTTCTCGGTCTCCGAGACGTTGCCGTCCTCCAGGAAAACCGCCATCGACCACAGCCGCGCCACCACGTCGCGCAGCCCGTCGTCGCTCTCGGAGCGCGCGAGCTGCCAGTAGATCGAGCGCAGGCCGAGGTAGATGTTGGTCTCGGGGATGAACCGCTCCGGCGCGATGGTGAGCGCGTCGAGCGACATCAACACGTGTTCCTTGGCGTTGGCATCGAGCGCCAGCGCACGGCGCTGCTCGATCAGCGCGCGCGGCAACGGCTTGGCGAACGGCCGTTCGGGTAGCCGCAACTCCTGCGGCGTCGAGCGGCCCTCGTTGTTGGCATCGTCGCGGGCGACAAGCGTCATCGTCACATCGACGCCCGCCCACGGATGCTCGGACAGATCCTTGGTGGTCTGGCCCGCGCCGGCGCGGGTGCGCGACTGCGGCAGCACCAGGGTGAAATTCGGCGCGTCGAACAGCGGGCGCGGCGGCTTGGCCGCGGCCTTGTCCGCCACCTTGCGCTCGAAGGTCGCCTGCGCGTCGACCACGCCGTAGTCGTCCTCGACCTTGTAGTTGAGCAGCAGCGAGCCGCGAAGCTGGGCTTCCGGCTCCTTGGCGATGGCGATGGTCGGCGCCCGATCCGACGTGGCGTTGAACGACCAGACCACATCGTCGCTGCCGCCCTTGACGGTGGCGGTGCCGGCGGCGGTGATGGTGAAGTGGCGCTCTTCGGTGCCCTTGGGTGCCTGCGGCCGGGCATCGGCCTTGGGCTCTTCGAGTCCGCCTTTGACGCTAACATCGAGACCCGACTGGCCAGTCGAGCGCACCACCAGCGTTGAGCCAGCCGGGACTGTCACTGGCCCACCGGCACGCGCTTGCGTTTGTTCACCCGGACGCAGGCCCGGCAGGATCAGCGGCGGCCGTCCGGTGTAGGGCGGCGGCGCGACCCAAGCGTCGATCCGGTAGTTCGCCGGCGCCACCACGCCATGCCAATCGAACGCCGCGGTGACACGCTTGAAGCGATCGGCTCCGGCGGTAAAGAAACCCGCCGCCACCAGGACGAGCACGAGCGCACGCAGCGCATACGGATCACGCGCCTCAACACGCGGACTCGGCGTTCCCGCCTTGAGGGATTTCGCCGCGAGCAGCGACCGCTCCAAATGCGCGCGCCAGAGCGCGACGGCAAACGAGTCGCCGGCCTCGGGCGCCATGCTGTCGGCGATAGCGGTAGCCGGACGGTGCGGCAGAAGACTTTTGCGATCCAGCCGCCGAAGCCCCTCGATCCCGCTCGGCCAGCGAACCGAAAGCAGCGGCACGATTGCAGCCACAACCAGGACGAAGAAGGCCAGCAAACCGACGGCACGCGCGAGCGGCGGCAATGACACCCAGAGCCCGAACCAGGACAGCGCCAGGAACAATCCGACCGCACTCGCGATCGAGGCCAATGCCGGCCAAAGCCGTTCCCAGAACAGCGACAGCCGGGCGCGTCCGAGCGCGCGGGACAGCAGGGCTTCCCCGGCGCGGGCCTGGCGCCGATCGTCGGGCTGTTCTTGGATTTCGCTCAAAGCGCGGCTCCGGAGCGGAAGAAACTGTCAGTCACAACACCTTAGCATGCGACTTGATCCGCCAGAACCCAAGCAATTCGCACGCCATCCGGGCGGTTCATAACCAGGCCGGAAGGCGATCCAGACCGATCAATTGGTCGGCTTCAAGGCGGGGCCGCACCAGCGCCCATTCGTTATCCCGAACAAGGACTTCCGGGATCAGCGGGCGGGTGTTGTAGGTGCCGGCCTGGACCGCCCCGTAGGCGCCGGCGGTCATCACTGCCAGCAGGCCGCCCGGCTTGGGTTCCGTCATTCTCCGGTCAAGCGCCAGGAAGTCGCCCGATTCGCAGACCGGCCCGACCACGTCCGCCACCAGACGGGGAGCGCCGGGCGCGGCTTCGCTCATTGGCTGAATTTCGTGGAAGGCCTCATAGAGCGTCGGCCGCACGAGGTCGTTCATCGCTGCGTCGACGATCACGAATGTCTTGGCCTCACCGCGCTTGAGATAGAGCACCTGCGTCACCAGGACGCCGGCGTTGCCGACGATCAGCCGGCCCGGCTCGAAGATCAGCTTGCAGCCGAGCCCGCGCGTCGCGTTCTTCACCACCGCGGCGTAGGCGGCAGGGTCCGGCGGCGGCTCGTTGTCGTCGCGGTAGGGAATGCCCAGTCCACCGCCGAGATCGACGTGGGAGATCACATGACCGTCCGAACGCAACTCGCGCACGAAATCGGACAGCAGCGCAAACGCATCCCCGAACGGCGACAACTCGGTGATCTGGCTGCCGATGTGCATATCGACGCCGACCACGCGCAGGCCCGGTAGTTTCGCCGCCTTGGCATAGACCTCACGCGCGTGGCTGATCGGAATGCCGAACTTGTTCTCGGCGCGGCCGGTCGCGATCTTGGCATGGGTCTTGGCATCGACATCGGGGTTGACGCGGATCGAGACATTCGCCGAACGCCCCTTGCCCGCGGCGATGGCCGACAGCAGCTCCAACTCCGGCTCGGACTCGACATTCACGCACAGAATGTTCTGGTCGAGCGCCATCGCCAGCTCGGCCCCGGTCTTGCCGATGCCGGAAAACATGATCTTGTCCGGCGGCACGCCGGCGACGAGCGCACGCTTTAGTTCGCCGCCCGAGACCACGTCGGCGCCTGCGCCGAGCTTGGCCAATGTCGCGATCACCGCCTGATTGGAATTGGCCTTGACCGCGTAGCACACCAGCGACGGCACGTCGGCGAAGGCTTCGGCAAACACGCGATAGTGCCGCTCCAACGTCGCCGTGGAGTAGCAGTAGAATGGCGTACCGACCGCTTGCGCGAGGGTCGCGAGGTTCACGGCCTCTGCGTGCAGCACGCCGCCGCGATATGCGAAATGGTGCATGGCGTGCTCAGTCGATCAGCCAGTCAATCGGAAGACGTTTCTTCGGCCCTTTAGAAACGATCGGCCGGCCATCCTCGTCGTAGTCCGGCTCCGTCGCCTTCGGAGGCGGCGCCGCGTTCCGGCCGCCGGCGACCGGAGCTGCGACCGAATCGCTCTGGTAATTGCCCGGCGGCAGGTCCAGCGGACCTTTGCGTCCGCAACCCGCGAGCATTAACGCCAGGGCGAGCGCCCCGATCGTGGCAGCAGAAAACGGGCGATTCAGTCGTGACAAAGCGGGCTCCGGGATTTCGCGCACCATAACAGATTGTGTGTCATTTGCGAGGCTGAGCCGCGATCCGTGTCTCCGTTGATGGCTCACGATCGCTCCTGCTCCAGCCGCTTCAGCCATTTTTTCGCCTGCGCGCGAACATTGGCCGGCGCGGTGCCGCCGAAGCTCGTTCGGCTGCTCACCGAACGCTCGACCGACAGCACGCCGAACACCGCCTGGGTGATTCGCGGCTCGATTTTTTTCATCTCCGCCAGCGGCAGTCTATCCAAGTCCAGGCCGGCTTCCGCGGCCTTCGCAACAATGCGTCCGGTGACATGATGCGCCTCGCGGAACGGCATCTTCAGCGTCCGCACCAGCCAGTCGGCGAGATCGGTCGCCGTGGCATAGCCGGCGCCGGCCGCGGCCTTCATGCGCTCTGTTTCAGGTTCCATGTCGCGCACCATGCCGGTCATGGCGTCGATCGAAAGCGCCAGCGCGTCGAGCGCGTCGATGGTGCCTTCCTTGTCCTCCTGCATGTCCTTTTGATACGCGAGCGGCAGGCCCTTCATCACCATAAGCATGGCGTTCAGCGCGCCGACCACGCGGCCGGTCTTGGCGCGCACCAGTTCGGCGGCGTCCGGATTGCGCTTCTGCGGCATGATCGACGAGCCGGTGGTGAACTTGTCGCTGAGCCGCACAAGTCCGACCAGCGGCGAAGTCCAGATCACGATTTCCTCGGCGAAGCGCGACAGATGCACCGACGCGATCGACGCGGCCGCAAGCGTCTCCATGACGAAGTCGCGGTCGGACACCGCGTCGAGCGAGTTCGCCATCGGCCGGTCGAACTCCAGCGCCTCGGCCGTCATGTGGCGGTCGATCGGAAACGACGTGCCCGCCAGCGCCGCTGCGCCGAGCGGCATGTCGTTCAGCCGCGACTGGGAATCGGCGAAGCGGCCGCGGTCGCGCGCAGCCATCTCGACGTAGGCCAGAAGATGATGACCGAACGTAACCGGCTGCGCGCTTTGCAGATGAGTGAAGCCGGGCATGACGGTGCCTGCGTGCTTCAGCGCCTTCTCGGCCAGCGCCAACTGGTAGTCGCCGAGCAGGCCGTTGATGTCGTCGATGCGCGAGCGGATCCACAACCGGAAGTCGGTCGCGACCTGATCGTTTCGCGAGCGCGCGGTGTGCAGCCGTCCGGCGGCAGGGCCGATCATCTCGGCCAGCCGGCTCTCGACATTCATGTGAATGTCCTCGAGCGCCCGATTGAACTTGAACTTGCCCGAGCCGATCTCTGACAGAATCGTGTCTAGACCGCGAACGATCTTGCGGGCATCGTCCGCCGCGATGATGCCCTGTTTGGCGAGCATCTCGGCGTGGGCCTTGCTGGCGGCAATGTCCTGGCGATACAGGTGCCAATCGAAGTCGATCGAGGTGTTGATCTTCTCCATGATGGCAGCCGGGCCGGACGCAAAGCGCCCGCCCCACATCGTGTTGCTGCGCTTGCCGCCGCTCTTCGTTGTTTTGGTCTTCTTGGTCACCAGGATTCACCGGTCATGAACGTCTCGGAACCCGCACGCAGCCACGCCATAAGGCGGATCACCTTGATCGTTCTCGGCGGCGTGGCGGGCGTCGCGGTCGGGCTGGCCGGGGTATACGGGATTGGCCGCCTCACAGGCAATGCGGGAGCCGATCCGGCCTGCCAGGCGTCGGTGGAAACCGCCCGTCGCATGGCGCCGATGGTTCGAGGCGAGGTGGCCGCCGTCATGGTCGCCGGCACCCCGAAAACCCTGCCGACGCTCGCCTTCAAGGACGCCGCCGGGTCCGCCAAATCCCTGGCCGACTGGCGCGGCCGAACCGTGCTGCTGAATCTGTGGGCGACCTGGTGCGTGCCCTGCCGCAAGGAAATGCCGGCGCTCGACGCCCTGCAGGCCAAGCTCGGCGGCTCGGATTTCGAGGTGGTATCGATCAACATCGATACCCGCGATCTCGAAAAGCCGAAGGAATGGCTCAGGCACGCCGGCATCCGCACGCTCGCCTACTACGCCGACAACAACGCCAAGGTGTTCCAGGACCTCAAGGCGGTGGGCAAGGCGTTCGGCATGCCCACCACTCTGATCATCGACCGCAACGGCTGCGAACTCGCGACTCTTGCAGGCCCGGCCGAATGGGCGAGCGACGACGCGGTCAAGCTGGTCACCGCCGCGCTCAAGAGATGACGGCACGCCGCGTCACACGCTGATGTCTAGATTGCCGCCAACGCCGCTCGCCACATTGGCGAGGCTGCTGAAACTCTTGCTGGCGGCGTCGAGCAACTGAGCGACGCCGGCCGAAGCGTCGGCATTCATTCGCAGCATCTTGGCGGCGGCCGCGCTCTGCAACTCGCCCGCTTGCGCGGCGATGAAGGCGGAGGCGATCGAGGCGACGTCCATGCTGGGTGCTCGTTACGCGATCAGGTCGTGATCGCGACGCCAGTGCTGCTGTCGATCCGGGTGCCGTCGGACATGGTCAGAATATTGTTCTTGGTGTCGAGATAGGCGCCGTTGGCCATGCGAATCGTCGATGACGGATCGTGGTACTGCAGGCCGGTGGTGGTATCGACCTGGGTTCCGTTCGCCATCGTCATGATGTAAGATTTTGCGCCAGCGCCAGCAATTCGCTTTGTCGCTTCTGCGCCGCGGAGTTCGCCATCTGCGCCGCGAGCGCGCCGGCCGAGGTCTGAGCGCTCTGGGCAATCTGCGAGAGATTGTACAAGGTGTTCTGACTTTTCGCCAAGAACGTCTTGATGCTGTAGGAGCCGGAGCGCGAGTCCTGCAGCGCGCCCATCATGCCGCCTGCCGAATCCGAGGCGGCAATCGATTCCTGTGCTTCCTTCAGCCAATTGGGCGAAGTGCTGGATGCGGCGCTAACCGATGCGAGAGCCATGACGCGGGACCAGGTTCGTTCGCCCCAGTCTAGGCTGCAAGCGTTAATGATTCCTGTCTGTTAACGGCCGGTTAACAACCGGTCGGCGCGCGCTTCGTTGCCTCCATCCGTCGGCGTATTCGGCTTCTGGTTGACAGGCGACGTCGACCTATACACTTAACTAGATGGTTAAGTATCGAGAGGACGCACTCGACCGTGTGTTTTCAGCGCTGGCCGATCCGACCCGCAGGGCATTGGTCGCCCGGTTGGAGACGGAAGACAGCCTCACGGTCAGCGAACTGGCGCGGCCGTTTCCGGTTTCGCTGCCGGCGATCATGAAGCATCTCGACGTGCTGTCGGATGCCGGACTGATCACGCGCAGCAAAAGCGGCCGCACTGTGAACTGCCAATTCACCGCGGCCACGATGAAGTCCGCCATGGAATGGCTGCATCGCTACGAACGTTTCTGGACGGCGAGTCTCGACCGGCTCGGCGCAATACTGGAGGAAGACGAGTCATGTCCACCGCAACAGCCACCAAGCCAAGCCTCACAATCAAGCGCCGCTTCAACGCGCCGCCCGCCAAAGTCTTCGCCGCGTGGACCGACGCGAAAATGATCGCGCGCTGGTTCGGCCCGGAGGGGGTCGAGCGCGTCGAGGCCACGACCGACCTGCGCGTCGCGGGCGCCTATCACATCACCATGCAGGTGCCCGGCGACCAGCACGACGTTTTCGGCGTCTATCGCGAGATCGTGCCGAATGAGCGGCTGGTGTTCACCTGGGCCTGGAAGAGCACGCCGGAGCGCGAGTCGCTGGTGACGGTCACGTTCAAGCCCGACGGTACGGGCACCATGATGACGCTGTTGCATGAGCACTTCTACGATGCCGACGCGCGGGACCGCCATCAGCACGGCTGGAGCGGCGCGATCGACAAGCTCGAAACGCTCATGGCGTAATTTTCACGGCATCAGGAGACGAACATGGCGTGGTCGCACGGAAACTTCTATTGGAACGAACTGCTCACCAAGGACGCAGAGCGCGCCAAGCGCTTCTACAGCGAGACCATCGGCTGGACGTACCAGGCGATGCCGATGCCGGACGGCGCGACCTACTGGATGGCGATCATGGACGGCAAGCCGGCCGCCGGCCTGTTTCCAACGAACCGGCCTGAGCCGGGATTCTCCACATGACTCCCGAACTGGCGTGAGTATTGGCGTTTTACGGCCTTGCCACAAGACCGACGCGAGGTGCCGACGCATTACCGGCTGTTCGGCCAGCCCGAACGGTGGTCGAGGGGCTGATCTGGCCATTTTCGCTGGCATCTGGA
>JAPLPD010000349.1 GCA_026400395.1 Alphaproteobacteria bacterium
CTGACGGAAGGCGATGACAGTGGTATCTCTCGACATGGCGTATCGCTCCTTTCGGGGAGGTTCTGGCAGGCTTCGACACCCGCCTCGATACGCCGCCTTCAATCAAACGTCGTCACCCAGATTCCGGCTTAGCTCGCCGCCGGCTCCGACCCGGCTCTCGACGAGAACGGGCTGGCCCCAACGCAGTCGCAGTTTCTCGCCGACGAACCTGGATATGGAGTCCACACCGCCGCCGGGCGCCGTCGCTACGACGATGCGGATCGGACGCTTCGGGTAGTCTGCGGCACTGTCCTGCTGTGCTTGTGCGTTCGCAGGCAGATGCAGCGCAAGTGCGACAATGGAGAACGTCAACAACCTCATCATGTCCGGTGCCCCGAGATGGTTACGACAGCGTCAAGGCAGATGTCAACGCCGTAGACATCGTGCATCGGCTAGTCTAGCTGCGCTCCATGAGTTTCGTCATAAGCGTTTGTACTCCTTCGTCGAGGATGGACTCGTAGCGGTCGAATTGTTCCTCGGCTCGATTGTAGGTACTCCATCGCATCCATTTCGGCTTTGGTGGAAAGTCCCATTCCGCAGGAACAAAGCCGCCAATCGAACACAGCCCTGAATTGATCCTCGCCTTGCCTTTGTGGGCACGCAGTATCCACGTCGAACACTGAGAATTGTATGCGAATTTCCGACCCCATCTCTGCCGACAGGCGAAATCACCGGCACCGGGCGGCTTCCACAGCATCGACTGTAAATAGGCGTGGGGTTCGGACGCCGATCGGCGCTACAAGTGACTGATTTGATTGAGTCCGACGGGGGCCCGAGGGCGCGCCTATTCACACTCGGAGTGGGCCACGTATCGGCCGACCACATGCACGTGGCGCCGCTCAGCCCGCGCGTCAGCCGCCGGGTCGCCTTGGTGCAGCTTCGCGGCAAGCGCACCACCGAGGGCGTCTAGGTCGTCGCCGACGCCCTCAAGACGGGGAATGGCAACGCCAAGACCATCGCCGTCCGGAAGCGGAAGTGATAGCGTAACGGCAGCAGGCCGGAAGAACCTGCGTCAAAAGAGATCATCGCAGCGATCGACGCCTGGGGAGTGCTCATGGTTGCTTTCACATTGAACGGCCAGAAGCGCGAGCTTGCGCTGGACGGTGAGACGCCGCTGCTTTGGGCGTTGCGCGAGCATCTGCAACTGACCGGCACCAAGTTCGGCTGCGGCGTCGCAAGCTGTGGCGCCTGCACCGTCCACATCGACGGCGCGCCGGTGCGTTCCTGCATCACCCCATTGTCGATGATCGAGGGCCGTTCGGTCACCACCATCGAAGGGCTCTCGCCCGACGGCAGCCACCCTCTGCAAAAAGCGTGGGTCGCCGAGCAGGTGCCGCAATGCGGGTACTGCCAGTCCGGCCAGATCATGCAGGCCGCGGCACTGCTGGCCCGCAACAAGGCGCCGACTCGCGAGCAGATCGTCGAACACATGGACGGCAACATCTGCCGCTGCGGCACCTATCTGCACATCATCAGCGCTATCCAGCGCGCCGCGCGGGAGGCCTGACCATGAACACCCGTCTCAACCGCCGTCACTTCCTAGGCACTGCCGTCGCCGGCCTCACCTTTGCCCTGACCGTCGCGGACGGCGGCCTTGAGCTCATCGGCGAGAGCCGGGCGGCCGAATCCGGGCTCGCGCCCAATCTCTGGCTCACCATCGGCGCCGACGACACCATCACCATCGTCTCGCCGGCCGCCGAGCTTGGCCAAGGCTCCTGGACGTCGCTGCCGCTAATTCTGGCCGAAGAGCTCGACGCCGACTGGAGCAAGGTGAAGCTTGCGCAGCCGCCGGTCTGGGATCCGAAGAAATACGGCAATCCCGAATACGGTGGCGTGATGTCGACCACGTCGAGCTTCGCGGTGCGCGGCTATTTCAAACCGATGCGGGTCGCCGGCGCCCAGGCGCGCCGCGTGCTGATCGATGCCGCGGCTGCGAAATGGGGCGTGCCGGCCGGTGAACTCACCACCGAGCCGAATGTGGTCGTCCACAAGGCGTCCGGCCGCCGGCTCCGCTACGGTGAGATCGCCGCGTTCGCCAGCGTCCCCGCAGAACTGCCGAAGATCGCCGACAGCGACCTCAAGCCGGCCGCAAGCTTCCGGCTGATCGGCAAGGACTTCGACCGGGTCGACGTCCCCGCCAAGGTGAGGGGCGCCGCCAAGTACGCGATGGACGCGCAGGTGCCCGGCATGGTCTACGCCGCGGTCCTGCAATCGCCCTATCAGGGCGGTGCGCCGCAGGAGGTTGACGACACCAAGGCGCGCGCCATTTCCGGCATCACCGACGTGGTGAAGTTGCCGAGCGGCGTCGGCGTGATCGGCACCTCGGTCGAGGCGACACAGGCGGCGAAGCTGCTCCTCAAGGTCACTTGGAGCGGTACGCTGGCGGCGAGCTACGACAGCGAGAAGGTGCTCGACGAGTTCGCGGCGATCGCCCGCGACAAGAGCCGCGAGGGCGTCGAGTACGCCAAGACCGGCGACGCGGGAGCCGCGATGCAGGGCGCCGCCAAGGTGATGCGCGCCGAATTCCGCACCCGCCACGTCTATCACGCCCAGATGGAGCCGATGAACGCGACCGCCTCGGTCGCCGCCGACGGCAAGTCGGCGGAGCTGTGGGTCGGCACCCAGGGACCGAGCGGCCTCGTCGCCGAGGTCGCTGGTCTCCTCCAGACCGAGCCCGGCAACATCACAGTGCACCAGCACTGGGTCGGCGGCGGCTACGGGCGTCGCTCGCAGAACGAGGTCATCACCGATGCGGTGCGGCTGTCCAAGGCCGTCGGCAAGCCGGTCAAGCTGATTTGGAGCCGCGAGGACGACATGCGCGGCGGCAAGTTCCGGCCGTCCACGCTGCAGTACATCGAGGCGGGCCTCGACGCCAACGGCAAGATCGTTGCCTGGCACCATCGCGTGGTCTCCGAGTCGGTGACTACTTACATGGCCGCCGCCCGCGGCGGCACGCCGCCGAAGACTGACCAGATCGTTATGAAGGGCACGCCGGTTCCGATGTACGGCATCCCGAACAAGCGCGCCGAGCACGTCGTCGAGCTGCGCGGCGCGCGGCTTGCCGCGCTGCGCGGCGTCGGCAACGCGCCCAACGCCTTCGCCATCGAGGGCTTTCTTGACGAGATCGCGCAGGCCACCGGCAAGGACCCGCTGTCGATCCGGCTTGAGCTAACGGCCGGCGCGCCGCGCATGGCGCATCTGCTCCGCACGGTCGTCGAGATGTCGGACTGGCATCGCAAGCGAGACGGTCGCGGCCTCGGCATCGGCCTGATGGAGAAGGACGACACGCTCGCGGCGGGCGTCGCCGAGGTCTCGGTGGACAGGCGGACTGGCAAGATCAAGGTCCACAATTTCTGGGCCGCGATCGATCCGGGCATCGTGGTGCAGCCGCGCAACGTCGCGGCCCAGACCCAGGGCAGCATCGTCTGGGCGCTCGGCCATGTGCTGCGCGAGCAGATCACCATCAAGGCCGGCCACGTCCAGCAGTCGAACTTCCCGGACTACGAGGTCATGCGGATGTCCGACGTGCCGAACATCGAGGTCAAGGTGGTGTCCACCGACAACAAGCCGACCGGCGCGGGCGAAGACGGCGCGCCGCTGGTCGCCGCCGCGGTCGGCAACGCCGTCGCGTCGCTCACCGGCGTGCGGCTCCGCGAGCTGCCATTCTCGCCGGATCGCGTCAAAGGCGCGCTCGGCGCCTAAGTGTTAATCGGCGCGGGGTCCTGACGCCGATCGGCACGCTAAGCTGTTGATCCACTTGGCAGTGGAGGGGTTACTCTTTCGCGCTTATTCACAACGCCTCCTTCTGATGCTTTGCATCATGAAATTTGGCATGCTGCCGCCGGCGCGCGATCCAGCAAAGCCAACGCGGGAAGAAGTCGAGTCCGTGGCAAGGCGCGTCAAGGATTATCAAGCCGTGTTTGACACGCACTAAGGCGAGAGCAATTTGGCGGGCTCACCCACAGCACGGTGACGATCCAGGGCAGCAATGCCGGTCGCGGCGAAAGCTGGCCCGATGTCAATTGCGAAATCGACTCGGCGCATGTCTTAGACTTTGGCGATATCGACCGTCGACGGAGCAAACAGCTCATTGAAGCCGACCGTGCGATGGGTCAAACCCTGTTCGTAGGAATATTGGAGCAGCGCTTCGATGTCGCGAATGTTTTCCTGCGCGCCATAACGCCAGAAATCCTGCCCCATCACGGCCATCGTTTCCTTCGTCTCGGCCTCGAGCCAGGGTAGCGTCACCATCAAGGCATTGACGTCGCAAAGGTCCACCATGGCGAGCGCTTTGGCTTCGCAGAACGCTTTGTAGACGCTTGATGGCAGCCAAGGGTATTGCTCGGCCAGCGTCCTGCGGATTCCCACGAGATGCATGATCGGGAAAAACCCGGTCTTCTTGTAATAGGCCATCTCGGCTTCGCGCGTGTTGGGAAACAGGCGCGCGATGTGCTTTTCTCCTCGCAGGAATGAAGAGGGCGCCCGCGCCGTGAACAGCGCATCGAGCTCACCATCGCGTAGCATTCCGACAAGAGTCTTATCCTCCGGTATAGTTTGCAGGTCGACGCCTGGGATGGGCTTGAGTGGTGTGCGCTCCTGGCGCCCGGCCTGCTCCTGTCCACCGCTGCGCCAGTGAATTTCCGACGGGGTAACGCCGTATTCGTGCTCGATCAGGCCGCGCATCCAGACCACGGCGGTGATCTGGTATTCCGGCAAGCCGATGCGTTTGCCGCGCAGATCGGCCGGGCTTTTGATGCCAGCATCGCTGCGGACATAGATTCCGGAATGCCGGAAAATCCGCGACACGAACGCGGGAATGCCGATGTAAGGCGAAGTGCCGGCAGCCAGGGTTCTGATGTAGCTGCTGAACGACATCTCCGAGACGTCAAATTCCTGGTGGCGAAACAGCCGATGGAATATCTCCTCCGGATACAGCGGCAGATAAGTGGTCGCGCAGCCTTCGACCTTGACGCGTCCGTCGATGATCGCCTTGGTGCGATCGTAGTTGCCGCAAGCGATGGTTATCGGCACATCGGCCATCGGGGCTCCTTGTGGTTTTTGCGGGGGTCTGCTGTGATGCGGTCGGCGAGATAACGTGGAGCCGCTCAAGTTCGGCAGCCTCAAGCCTAGTTTGTTCCTGGCCCGGAGGGAAGCCGACACGTGAACGCCCAGGTCCTCTGCCGCGGCAGTCAAGGAGGCAAGGGATGATGTCGACCGTGGTTGGTGGCGCGATGTTGCCGCATGCGCCTCAGTTCTTCACGATGCCGGACACCGAAGACAAGAAGAATGTCGAGCATGTCAGGGAGGTGGCCGCCGATATCGGTGAGCGGCTTCGCGCCTTGAACCCCGACCTCTGGATCATCTTCTCCAACGATCACGCCGAACAATTCTTCCACAACGCAGCGCCACCATTCACGGTCCATGTGGGCGGGGAGGCCTCCGGTGAATTCGCAGGCCGCAAATTTCATTGGCAGGTGCCGAGCGAGATCGGCTTCGAAATCGTCCGCCAACTTTATCGGCAGAATTTTGATCCGGCCTTCACCAGCACGGCGAAGATCGACTACGCCATCGGCATTCCTCTCACGCATATCGGCCACACCGGCCCGGTGCTGCCGATCTACGTCAATGCCTATCTGCCGCCGCAACCCACCATGGAGCGCTGCTACGGCTTCGGCCAGGCCGTGGCGCGCATCGTCACCGCACTCGGCTTGAAGACGGTTATTCTCTCGAGCGGCGGCATGTCGCATTTTCCGGGGACCGACCGTTACTCCAATCCGGAGCTGGCGTGGGATCAGCGCGTGCTTGAAAAGCTCGCCACCGGCAACCTCAAGTCGCTCATCGGCTACGACGAAACCGAACTCGACCACACCGGCAACATCGAGCTGCGATGCTGGGCCTGCGCCGCGGGCGCCCTCGGCGAGCGCAAGCCCGACGTCGTCTCCATGGACCCGAGTTGGCACCACAACTACGCCTCCCTGGCCTGGATCGGAGCGCAACCGGAGGCGCAGGCTGCCCATTATCCTTCGATCAAGCCGGAGCTGGTTGAACTGACCACGGCGCTCCACGGTCTCGCTCACGATGCGGCGCAGCGCGATCAATACATGGCGGATGCCGCGGCCTACGCCGATAAATTCCGGCTGGCGCCGGAGCAGAGGGAAGCCCTCGTCAAGCTTGATTTGCCATCCATCACGAAAATGGGCGCGCATCCGCTGGTCCCATTCCTGGCGCAGATGCAGATCCAGCGGTTGAGAACGCACCGCTGAGATTCAACGAGGGGGACGAGCCATGCGGCGGCGGGACGTGCTCATCGGGATCGGAAGTGCGGCGCTGGCGAGCCCGACAAGCACGCGCGCGCAAAGCTGGCCGACGAAGCCGGTCAAGATCGTGGCGCCTTTCGCAGCAGGCGGCGCGGCCGACACGCTCGGGCGGATCATCGCCGAGCTGTAGCGCGACAATCTGGATGAGAACTCCGCGACAATCAGGATGGCCATTTTGGCGGTCGCGGCGAGGAGATGATTGTTGCGGCGCGACGATAACGCAAGCGATATTTTCGTGACGCGTGATTTGATTGTCGTGGAGCGACAATCAGGATGAGCTTTTGATTGTTGCGCGTATTGCCGGGCGTCCCGCTCCGTGCGCTTTGTCGACCGCCTCTTTTCGC
>JAPLPD010000190.1 GCA_026400395.1 Alphaproteobacteria bacterium
AACGCACGACGCCCGCCCGTTCGCGCTCCGACGCGCTCATCGTCAGTAATCCCCTGTCCATCAATGCCCCGTCGAATCAAACTCGAAAAGGGGACATTCTCACTTTGCACAAAGGGGACATTCTCATTGTGCGCTAACACCCAATCCCCGGTCATTGACGAAAAAACGCCTGCTGACTATAAGCAGGCCGGCTGGCGGCAGGATTCTGACCGCCGCTCCTAGTTTCATGAGCCATCCGGCTTCCGTAGACACAGGTTTCGAACGCGTTCATGGCCAACACCTCATCTGCCCGCAAAGCCGCCCGTAAGATCGCTCGCCGCACCGAGATCAACAAAGCGCGCCGGTCGCGCATGCGCGGCGAACTCCGCAAGGTCGAGGAAGCGATCGCCTCCGGCGACCGCAACAAGGCGCTGGAAGCGATGAAGAATGCGGAGCCCGCTCTGATGCGCGCGGCGCGCCAGGGTCAGGTTCACAAGAATACGGCCAGCCGCAAGGTTTCGCGTCTCACCCACCAGATCGCCAAGATCGCCTAGTAGGCGCGGCGACGCTTCGCGTGACCGTTTAAAGGTCGCGCCCGCACGCAATTCGCGTGCAACAATTCCTTCAGCAAAGAACTCTGTCCCCGCGCGCAGCGGTGCGCGCGGGTTTTCGCATGCGTTCAGCGAAGCGCAATCTTGCGCGCATCGTGCGCACGCATGCGCGCGGCCGCTCGGCGTGATGTGGCACCGCGATCACAGGCCCGCAAAGAAACGCGTATATACGTAGTCTGGCCTATTCCCAGCATTTCCGATTCCAGCGCGCCGCCGACACGTTTGGCCGCGGGGGTTACCCTGATTTTTCGGTCACGAAAACATTATGCAAACAAAGGGCTTACCCACCAAGCCCCGCCGAGGAGTTTGAGTCGTCAACAAAGCGGTCACATTACCGATCGACGCCGATCAGTTTATTTCGCATTTTTTATTACAGAATTATGACAGATAATCTGTGCATTGATTGAAGACGTTGTGCGCTGATTTCCACTTCGTTCACAGCGCCGACGACCGCGGAAGAACGCAGGCGGCATTTGGATTTTCGCACAATATTCGTTGCGGCTCGGCGCCGTCATGCTAGTTTGTTAATTCTTCCGGGTCGCCCCACGAATTCAGTTTAGGAGGATGCTTTCAAGCTCATCGCGAGCGAGTACAAGAGAACCGTCACCGGATGGTCTCGGCTCGATCGAACGAACCGAAGAGTTTGAGACAACCAGTCCAATTCTGAGCTTCGTGAATACTGCCGGTGGGGATTGGGCGCCCCCAAAGATGCGGGTTTGTAATTCACAACGCTGAAAGGTCTCATCCGTTGCGAGGCATCGCAATGGCGAGGGGTATTATGGTCAATCGCTGGTCTCATTTGCCGAATGCGGGCTCCACACTGACGCAACTGACATCGCGCGCGGCTGGAGTTCGCCCGGGATTGGCGCCTTCCAGCGGCTGATCGAGACTGCAACTGCCCGCAACGCTGAGGTGAGGGACTTCCAACCAAGCAGACAACATCACATTTTGTTTTGAATTGCGCGTAACGGCCCGGTGCGTTTTAACGCCCACCGTTTCACCGAGTTCCGCAAGCTACAGTACGGCACCAGGGGAATAAATGACGAGTCCGGATCAGGATCACTGGCAAAGGGTAAAAGAGAAGCTTCGCGCCGAAGTTGGCCAGGATATCTTCCAGAGTTGGTTCGCCCGCATGGTCCTCGAGCGGATTGAGGGCAATGCGGCTCATCTGTCGGTTCCGACCCGCTTCCTGAAGACCTGGATTCAGTTGCACTACAACGACCGCGTGCTGGCCTGCTGGCAGAGCGAGAATGCCGAAATTCAGCGGATCGATGTCATCGTGCGCAGCGCGGTGATCCGCACCGCCCCGCCGAAGATCAAGGCGCCGGAGACGATCGAGCCGCATCGCGACCCGCGTGCCGGCCGCCTCGACATCGGCGAGCTTCGCGCCACATATGCCCCGGTCTCGACCGGCCACGATGCCCTGGGCGGTTCGCCGCTCGATCTGCGGCTGACCTTCGAGAGCTTCGTGATCGGCCGCTCGAACACCCTGGCGCACGCCGCCGCCAAGCAGGTGGCGCTGGCCCGCCGCGGTGAGCCGGTGATGTTCAATCCGCTTTACATCCACGCGGGCGTCGGCCTCGGCAAGACGCATCTGCTGCAGGCGACCACCTGGGCCGGCAACAACGGCGCCGACCGCAAGGTGCTCTATCTCACCGCCGAGAAGTTCATGTACGGCTTCGTGTCGGCGCTACGCACCCACACGGCGGTCGCCTTCAAGGAGGCCCTGCGCGGCATCGACGTTCTGGTGATCGACGATCTGCAGTTCCTGCAGGGCAAGTCGACGCAGTCGGAGTTCTGCCACACCCTCAACGCGCTGATCGACGCCGGCCGTCAGGTGGTGATCGCCGCCGACCGCGCGCCGACCGATCTGGAAAGCCTCGACGATCGCGTGCGCTCCCGGCTCGCCGGCGGCCTCGTCGTCGAAATGGGACCGCTGGGCGAGGATTTGCGGCTGGAAATCCTCAAAACCCGCGTCTCCGCGGCGCGGCAGTATCACCCGACCTTCGAGGTCCCGGCGCCTGTGCTCGCCTATATTGCCAAGTCGGTGACCCACAACGGCCGCGACCTGGAAGGCGCGATCAACCGCCTGCTGGCGCACAACAAACTCACCGGCCAGCCGGTGCCGATGGAGATGGCCGAGCGCGAGGTGCGCGACCTGATCCGTCCGCAGGAGCCCAAGCGCGTCAAGATCGAAGACATCCAGCGCATCGTGGCGCGCCAGTACAACGTCAGCCGCGCCGATCTGCTGTCATCGCGGCGCACCGCCAACGTGGTCCGTCCGCGTCAGGTGGCGATGTATCTGGCCAAGACGCTGACCTTGCGCTCACTGCCTGAAATCGGCCGCCGGTTCGGCGGGCGCGACCACACCACCGTCCTGCACGCCGTGCGCAAGATCGAAGGACTGGTCGTCAACGACGCCATGCTGGCCGACGAGATCGAGGTCCTGAAGCGGCAGTTGCAGGAGTGACCATTCGCGGTGCGGGCCCCGTGAATCGCAGGGAAAACCTGCGCTTCCGGGCGCCCGACGCTCGCGAAACTCGTGTAACCAAGCCACGTTCGTGACCCCCCTGAGGGTTCCCTATGAAGGTCACTATCGAACGCGCCGAGTTGCTGAAATCGCTGTCCCACGTCCATCGCGTGGTCGAACGGCGCAACACCATCCCGATCCTGGCCAACGTCCTGGTGCGGGCGGAAAAGTCGGCGCTGAGCCTCAAGGCCACCGACCTCGACCTCGAAGTCATCGAATCGATCGCTGCCGAGGTGGCGCCCGCCGGGTCCACAACGGTGCCGGCGCACATGTTCTACGAGATCGTGCGCAAGCTCCCGGAGGGCTCGCAGGTGGTGCTGGAATCGTCCAGCGACCGCGCTGTGCTCGCCGTCCGCGCCGGACGCTCGTGCTTCACCCTGCAGACGCTGCCGGAAAGCGACTTCCCCGATCTCGCCGCTGGCGACATGACCCACAAGTTCACGCTCGCCGGCGCCGATCTGCGGCGGCTGATCGACAAGACCCAGTTCGCGATATCGACTGAGGAGACACGGTACTACCTCAACGGGATTTACCTGCACGTCGCCGGCGCCGGAAAGGAGCAATCGCTCCGCGCGGTGGCGACCGATGGCCATCGTCTCGCGCAAACCGATCTGCCGGTGCCCGCAGGAGCTGCGGGGATGCCGGGCGTCATCGTCCCGCGCAAAACCGTGACCGAGGTGCAGCGGCTGATCGAGGACAGCCAGGCTGAGGTTTCCATCGAGCTGTCGTCCGCCAAGATCCGCTTCACCATCGGCAACGTGGTGCTGACCTCGAAGCTGATCGACGGCACCTTCCCGGACTATCAGCGCGTGATCCCGAGCGGCAACGACAAGGAACTCGTGGTCGACAAGAAGGACTTCGAAGCCGCGGTCGATCGCGTCTCGACGGTGTCGAGCGAGCGCGGCCGCGCGGTCAAGCTGTCGCTCACGGGCGGCAAGCTGACCCTCTCGGTCACCAATCCGGATTCCGGCAGCGCCACCGAGGAGATCGAGGTCGAATACGACTCCGATCCGATCGATATCGGGTTCAACTCGCGTTACCTGCTCGACATCGCCGCCCAGCTCGACGGCGAGGTGGCGGTGCTCCGGCTGGCCGACCCAGGCTCGCCGACGCTGATCGAGGACAAGGACGCCAAGGGCTCGCTCTACGTGCTGATGCCGATGCGGGTGTAGGCTTCGGCATCGCCTGCTTTTTTGGAGTTGGCTTGAGCGCCCGGCGGCTCTCCGTTAGAGCCAGTCCATGACCGCCGCAACGATCCGCCGCCTGACGCTGACCGGGTTCCGCAGCTATCGCGCCGCGAGCTGCGACATCGCCCGCAGTCTGGTCGTACTGACTGGACCCAACGGCGCCGGCAAGACCAATCTGATCGAGGCCATTTCGTTTCTGATGCCCGGGCGCGGCCTGCGCCGGGCCACGTTCGAGGACGTGGCGTTTTCCGAGGGTAACGGCAGCTGGGCGGTATCCGCCGAGGTCGAGGGCATGCTCGGCCTTGCCACGCTCGGCACCGGCATCGAGCCGCCTGCCGGCGAGGATGCGTCGCGCACGCGGCTGTGCCGCGTCGATCGCGAGCAGGTCGGCTCGGCGGCGGCATTCGCCGACCATCTGCGCGTGGTGTGGCTGACGCCGTCGATGGACCAGCTCTTCATGGGGCCGGC
The DNA here is from genome assembly GCA_026400395.1 of Alphaproteobacteria bacterium. GTDB lineage: Bacteria > Pseudomonadota > Alphaproteobacteria > Rhizobiales > Xanthobacteraceae > Z2-YC6860. The sequence continues at coordinate 4,776 of JAPLPD010000190.1, forward strand.
GTCGGAGCGGCGGCGCTTCCTCGACCGGCTGGTGCTGGCGGTCGACGCCGAGCACCAGGGCCGCGTCAATGCGCTCGACCGGGCGCTGCGTTCGCGCAACCGGCTACTGGAAGACCCTCGCCCGGATCCGCACTGGCTCGATGCCATCGAGCACGAAACCGCAGAGCTTGCGGTCGCCGTGGCGGCGCAACGGTCGGCCACGGTGGACCGGCTGCAGGGGGCGCTGGCGAGCCGCCACGACGACGCTTTCCCATCTGCCGAGATCGCACTCGACGGCTGGATGGAGCGGCTGCTGCCGGATCATCCCGCCGTCGAAATCGAGGAGCGTTATCGCGGCATCCTGCGAAACAATCGATCCAAGGACGCCGCCGCCGGCCGTACACTCGACGGCCCGCATCTCACCGACCTCACGGTGATCTATGCGCCGAAGGACATCGCCGCCGCCAATGCCTCGACCGGCGAACAGAAGGCGCTGCTGATCGGTCTCGTGCTGGCGCACGCGGGACTGCTGGCGGAGATGACCGGCTTCGCGCCGGTGCTCTTGCTCGACGAGGTGGTGGCGCATCTCGATCCCGGCCGCCGCGCGGCGCTCTACGCCGCGCTCGCGCAACTCGGCGCGCAGGTGTTCATGACCGGCGCCGATCCGGCCGCCTTCGCAGGCGTGGCAGCGGAGGCCGATGTGTTCACCGTCAGCCCCGGCCGCGTGCAGCGCGGCGCCTAGTTCCCCCAGCCGCATCGGACGCTCTCCGAGTTTCCGGAACTTATGTAGTCTCAGGCGTTTAACCTCACGTCTGAGCGGGGATCAACATGCGCCGGTGGGCCGGAGAGTGCGATGACAGCAGCAGAACCAGCGAGTGAGAAATTGCGCGAGGCGATTGAAAGCCTGCGCGGCGGCATCGACCGCGTCGAGTTCTGGGCCGATGCACTCAATTGCATGGCGAAGCCCGTGCCCGAGTACTACGGCACCAACCGCCTGGCGCAGCATCTGCTGCCGGCGGTCGCGCAACGCAAAGCCATCGAGCAGCGCTAATGATTGCGGCCTGGACGCCCGCCAGGCCAAACGAAAACTGGCGTGCGGCGGCCGCGTTTTTTCACGCACTTCCAGAGCCCTAAATAGGTTCGTTTTGCGACCTCCCAGACCTCAAAAAACCGCACTTGAATCAACATATTAGCGGGGTCCACTTTGGGCTATACGCAGCCCTGCGTTTCGTGCCAAATCAGCAATGATCCTCGCACTATTTTTCATTTCGATTCGAGGCACATCGAATGGCCGAACCCGCCCGCAATATTTCCGATTATGACTCCGAGTCGATCAAGGTCCTGAAGGGCCTCGACGCGGTTCGTAAACGGCCGGGCATGTACATCGGCGACACCGACGACGGCTCGGGCCTGCACCACATGGCCACATGGTCTACGAGGTCGTCGATAACGCCATCGACGAGGCGCTGGCCGGCCACGCCACCGCGGTGAATGTCACGCTCAATCCGGACGGCTCGTGCACCGTGCGCGACAACGGCCGCGGCATCCCGGTCGACATCCACAAGGGTGAAGGCATCTCGGCGGCCGAGGTCATCATGACCCAGCTCCATGCCGGCGGAAAATTCGATCAGAACTCCTACAAGGTTTCCGGCGGCCTGCACGGCGTCGGCGTCTCGGTGGGCAACGCGCTCTCGACCTGGTTGAAGCTCACGATCTGGCGCGACGGCAAGGAACATTCGATGGAGTTCCGCGACGGCGATTCGGTGGCTCCGCTCGCGGTCGCCGGTGACGCCCCGGCCGGCCAGCGCGGCACCGAGGTGACGTTCCTGCCCTCGACGCAAACCTTCACCATGACCGAGTTCGATTTCGCCACGCTGGAGCACCGTCTGCGCGAACTCGCGTTCCTCAACTCCGGCGTCCGCATCGTGCTCTCCGACATGCGCCATGCTGTCGAAAAGCGCGAGGAGCTGTTCTACGAAGGCGGCGTCGAGGAGTTCGTTAAATATCTCGATCGCAACAAAACCTCGCTGATCTCGGCGCCGATCTTCATCAAGGCTGAGCGTGAGAACGTCGCGGTCGAATGCGCGCTGACCTGGAACGACAGCTACCATGAGACGGTGCTGTGCTTCACCAACAACATCCCGCAGCGCGACGGCGGCACGCATCTCGCCGGCTTTCGTGGCGCATTGACCCGCCAGGTCACCGGCTACGCCGAGACGCTGGGCGGCGCGCGCAAGGAAAAGGTCGACGTCACCGGCGACGATTGCCGCGAGGGCCTGACCGCCGTGCTGTCGATCAAGGTCGCCGACCCTAAATTCTCTTCGCAGACCAAGGACAAGCTGGTTTCGTCCGAGGTGCGCCCGGCCGTCGAAAGCGCCATCAACGAGCGCCTCGCGGCCTGGTTCGAGCAGCATCCGGCCGAGGCCAAGGCGATCGTCGGCAAGGTGGTCGAGGCCGCCGCCGCCCGCGAGGCGGCGCGCAAGGCGCGCGAATTGACCCGGCGCAAGGGCGCGCTGGACATGAATTCGCTGCCCGGCAAGCTCGCCGACTGTCAGGAGCGCGATCCGTCCAAATCCGAACTGTTCATCGTCGAGGGCGACTCGGCCGGTGGCTCCGCAAAGCAGGGCCGAAACCGCGAATTCCAGGCCGTGCTGCCGCTGCGCGGCAAGATTCTGAACGTCGAGCGCGCGCGCTTCGACAAGATGCTGGGCAGCCAGGAGATCGGCACGCTGATCACCGCGCTCGGCACCGGGATCGGCCACGAGGAGTTCAACGTCGATAAGCTTCGGTATCACAAGATCATCATCATGACGGACGCCGACGTGGACGGCGCCCACATCCGCACCCTGCTGCTGACATTTTTCTATCGGCAGATGCCGGAGTTGATCGACCGCGGCCACCTCTACATCGCGCAGCCGCCGCTCTACAAAGTCGCCCGCGGCAAGTCCGAGCAATATCTCAAGGACGAGCGCGCGATGGAGGACTACCTCATCACCACCGGCCTGCACGACGCGGTGCTCAAGCTGTCGACCGGTGAAGAGCGCGCCGGGGTCGATCTGCATGACGTGGTCGAGCAGGCGCGCGTGATCCGCAACGTGCTCTCCGGCATCCATAGCCGCTACAACCGCAAGGTCGTCGAGCAGGCGGCCATCCTCGGCGTGCTCAACGCCGAGATTTTCGGCGACCCGGTGAAGGCGGCCGCGGCGGCGCCGTATATCGCCAAGCGGCTTGACGCCTTCGAGGGCGAGACCGACCGCGGCTGGGAGGGCACCTACGTCGAGGGCGAAGGCTTCGCCTTCGAGCGTACCGTACGCGGCGTCAAAGAGGTCGCGATCATCGACCAGGCGCTGCTGGGATCGGCCGACGCCCGCAAGCTCGACGAATACGCCGCCGCGCTGCAAGGCGCCTACGCCAAGCCGGGCACCCTCCGCCGCAAGGGCGAGGATGTTCCGACCACGATCCACGGCCCGGTGAGCCTGTTCGAGGCGATCACCGCCGCCGGCCGCAAGGGCCTGACCCTGCAACGCTACAAAGGCTTGGGCGAGATGAACCCGTCGCAGCTCTGGGAAACCACGCTCGACAAGGACGCGCGCTCGCTGCTGCAGGTGAGGGTCAAAGAGATCGACGAGGCGAGCGACATCTTCGCCAAACTGATGGGCGACGAGGTCGAGCCGCGCCGCGTGTTTATCCAGGACAACGCGCTCGCCGCCAGCGTCGACGCGTAAAAGGAAAACGCGGCCCGCTCTCACGGACCGCGTTTCTTTCAAAGAGCTTCAAACGCGCGCCGGGGCCTCTCCGGTGCGCGTTTTGTCTTTAGCAGCTGGTCCCGCGATACCAGGTCCAGCCGTAGGGAATGTAAGCGGTTTGGCAACCGCCATAGCCTCCATAATCGAGGCCCAAACCCGCTAAAGTCTGCGAGCACCCGCCGCCGTAGCAACCGCCGCGGCCATATCCGTAGCCGTAGCCGCCGTAGTAGCGGGATCCGTAACCGTAGCCATAGCCGCCGTAACGGTAGCCGCCATAACCGTAGCCGTTGCTCCGATAGTATGGCCGATCGTAGCCGTATCCATATCCGCTGTAGGAGCGATACGGACGATCGTAGTAGCCATCGTTGCTGTAGCGGCTGCCGTAGCCACCGCTATACCCGCCACCGTAGCGATAACCAGCGTCGCTGTAGCCACCGTCGTAGTAGCCGGTGCGATACGCCGGCCGCTCATAGCCGCCGACGTAATACTCCGGTCCACGCTCATAGTAGGTGGTGTGATAGCGCGGGCTGCCTTGGTAGTAGGACGATCCGCCCGAGTAGCCGTCCGAATAGGACGGGCCGCTGGAGTAACCGGAGTATCCCCGGTCATAGCTGCCGCGGTTATCCTGTTAGCCATTGCACTCGCCATAGCAACCAGCAAACGCCGACGTCAGTGCGCCCAACATGAGCACGCCGGACGCCATCAACGCATACGCAACGCGTCGCATTTTATGCCTCCTCATTACCGCATCTAGAAGGCTGGATTGTAGACCGCGATTCACCTCGCGTTAACCATTTATCTATCTGACAACGCGCTATTTTTTTAGATACCTTGCCACAAATCCGGTTCAAAATGGGACACTTTGGCGGGGCGACCGGGACTCAGGCCAAATCGAAATACTCGTTGTGCTCCCACACGCTCACGGCGGCGGCGTTGCCGGACTGGCCGCCGGTCTCGGTGTCGCAGCGCGCGATCTCGGCCTCTTTGATGCGCAGCAGGTAGGCGATGAACGCCGCGCCGAAACCGGCGCGGTAGCACGCGCTGGCCTTGAGCGCCGCCAGCGCCTCGGCGAGTGACTTCGGCAGCGGCGCGGCGGATTGCTTGTAGGGCGAATCGGCGGACGGACCGGGATCGAGCTTGCGCGCGATGCCGTCGAGGCCCGCGTGGATCTGCGAGGCCATGTAGAGATACGGATTGGCGAGCGGCTCGCCGGCGCGGTTCTCCAGATGCGTGGACGCATCGCCAGCCTCGCCGAGCACGCGAACCATCACGCCGCGATTGTCCTTGGCCCAGATCGCCTGGATCGGCGCCATCGAGTTGACGCCGTGATAGCGCTTGTAGCCGTTGATCGTCGGCGTGGTGAAGACGGCCGCAGCGCCCGCATTCGTCAGCAGGCCCGCGAGATAGTGCCGGCCGAGCGGTGACAGCAGCTCGGCCTTGCCGTTCGAGGCGAACAGGTTCTTCCCGGACTTGCGATCGAGCCGCGACTGGTGCAGATGCCAGCCGCTCGCCAGAGCATGCGGCAGCCGCGGCCGGCACATGAAGCTGAGCAGATGGCCGTGCCGCCGCGCCACCTGCTTGAGGGCGCTGCGGAGCAGCACCATCGTGTCGGCGGAGGCAAGCCCGGCCTCCGGCGCGAGCGTGAATTCGTATTGGCTGGCGCCCAGTTCGACCTCCAGCGATATCAGCGGCAGGCCGAGCGCTTGCAAGGTCTTGCGCAGGGTTTCCAGAATCGGATCGACCTGATCGAAGCGCGACTCGGTGAGATACTGGAAGCCCTGGGTGGTGTGCTCGACCTCCGGCGCCGCCGCCGGCCAGGTCAGTCCATCGGGCGCGAGCTTCGGATCGGCCAGCTTGAAGAGCTGGAATTCGACCTCGATGCCGGCGCAAAACTGCGCGCCCGATTGCGCGAGCTTGCCGAGCGCATCGCGATGCAGCGCCCGCGTCGAGAACGGCACCGGCGTGCCGCTCGGAAAATAGATGTCGCACAGCAGCCAGCCGGTGGCGTTGGCCCACGGCAGCACGCGGAACGTCGCGGGATCGGCCACCATGACGAAATTGCCGGCGCCCGCCATCTCGTCGAGGCCCATGCCGCCGCCCTCGGAAAACACCGAGAACACCGTGCGGTGCGATGTGTCCTTCGCCAGCAGCGTCGAAGTCATCGTCACTCCGGCGTGCAGGGCGCGCAGCGCCTCCGCCACCACCAGCGTCTTGCCGCGCAGCACGCCGTGCTGATCGCAGAACGCAAACCGGATGACTTCAAGCTTGCGCCGCTTGATCTCGCGCTCGACCGCGAGCACGGCGCGGCGCTGTTCTGCGGTCCATAGATCGTGGCGATCGACGAACGTCCGGGAGCGAGATGGGCGCGGCGGCATCTATGAACTCATGCGAATGAGGACGTCAGCCGTCACCGCCCGGAAGTCCAGCTCGCCGTCTCGCGCTTGCTGCGGTCGGTGCGTTGCCAGTAGCCCTGCCAGTCCTCGGTGGGGCCGACGCCGTCGATCGCGGCGGGGCCGGTCAGCGCCGGCGCGGAATTCGCATCGAGCACCATCAGCGGCTTGCCGCCGTTCTTGGAATCCTCGATCGCCTGCCGAAGCATCCGCCGGTACGCGTTGATGGCTTTGTCTGACTCGCCCAGATGCTCACGGGTGCGATCCTGGATCGCGCCCATCGACTCGCAGGCCCACTGGTCGTGCACATTGATGTCCGCGCCCATGCCCGTGTAGGTGTCGTGCTCCTGCTCGTGCGGATCGAAGCCGTAGTCGTTGCTCTTGTTCTTGCGCGGCACATAGTCCGGCAGTTCGTACAACTGCAGACGCTGGCGGCGCATCTCTTCCTTGTTCACCGGCGCGCCGAAGCTTGTGAAGATCGCGTACCAGTAGTGCGTGGTATCGTCGGCCGGCACATGCCACTGCGTGATCGTCATTTCCCGGCTCATCGGAATGATGAACGCATTCGGGAACATCAAGTTGGTGACGCGCACATGGGTGCTGCGCTCGCTGATCTGGCGCAACGTGATGACGCGAAGGCCGTAGTCGGTCGACTCCACCTCGATGACCGGACGCGGAAACTCGCGCATGATCCTGGTCATCGGCATTTCCGAATCGATCGAGTTGTCGCGAAACAGCTTGCCGTACCCTTCCTTCGGATCCTCATCGTGGAAAAACCGATGCAGGAACGACGTGTGCGCCGGGTCGATGCCGACCTCGAGGGACTGCAGCCAGTTGCAGTCGATCCTGCCTTTGAACGCGAAGATGTGCGTGTCGGGCGCGACGAAGCAGTCAAAATGCGGGAACGCCGGCGGATCGCCCGGACCCATGTAGGCGAACAGGATGCCGCTCTTCTCGACCACCGGATAGGACTTCTGGCGAATGTTGGCGCAGAGGTTCGAGCCGTCAGGCTCGGCCGGCGTCTCCAGGCATTTGCCGTCGATATCGAACAGCCACCCATGGAAGGCGCAGCGCAGACCGCCGCCCTCCAGGCGCCCGTATGCGAGATCGGTGCCGCGGTGCGGACAGGCCCGCTCGATCAGGCCATAGCGGCCCTTTTCGTCACGGAAAAGCACGAGATTTTCGCCCATCAGCTTGACCGGCTTGATCGGACGGTTGGTTCCGGACAACTCGTCCACCAGCGCCACCGGTTGCCAGTAGCGGCGCATCAGCCCGCCGGCCGCCGTGCGCGGTCCGACGCGGGAGATGAGGTCGTTCTGTTCCTGGGAAAGCATCGCCGCGACTCCTTACGAAAATCGTTCGAAAGTTATAACCCGCAACCCACTCAGCGTCATGGCCGGACTTGATCCGGCCATCCAACTTTCTTCTCACGAATGGAAGCGCGGGTCAGGACAGCGCATGACAAGCTCAAAGGCTCCCGCCCGCTACTTCCGATACGATCGCGGATCGCGCGCCGGCCAGCGGCCGGCTTCGACGCGGGCGATAAAATCGGCAACCGCCTCGTTGAACAGTGCCGGCTCCTCTTGATTCACCACATGGCCGGTTTTCGGCAGCACCACGAGGCCGGCGGTTGGCATCCATTGCTTGAGCAGGAAACTCGGCTCCAGGCACGGCTCGTCCTCGTCGCCGACCACGATGAGCGCCGGCACCGCGATCTTACGGATCGCCGCCTCGAAATCGTAGATCGACGGCCGCTCGCCCTGGAAGCCACGCATGGTGTTGGCGCAGCCCTGCGCGTCGTGCTCGGAGAACATGCGGTTGAACTCCTCGAAGCCGCGCGGGTCCTTCATCAGGAACGAGATTCGCGCCGGGCTGAGGCCATAGCCCTTTACGATCTCCGCCGTGCCCTTCTTGACCCACTCGTCGGCCAGCGCCCGCGAAGACTTGCGAAACTCCTCGGTGTGGGCGCGTTCGGAGCCGGAGCCGGCGCCGGCCGGTACGATCGACAGCGCCCGTTCAGGATAGTCGAGGCCGATCTGGATGACCGTATAGCCGCCCATCGATAGGCCGACGAAATGCGCCTTGTCGATCTTCAGATGATCGAGCACCGCGATGGCGTCGCTCGACCAGTGTTTGTAGCTGTAGTCCTTCCAATCCTTCGGCACGTCGGATGGCGTGTAGCCACGCGCGGAATAGGTGATGCAGCGGTGCCGCCGTGAGAAGTACCGCATCTGGGTTTCCCAGTTGCGGTAATCGCCGGCGAACTCATGCACGAACAGGATCGGCGTGCCGCTGCCGGCCTCCTCATAGTAGAGCTTCACGTTGTCCTTGGCGGTGGCGTACGGCATTTGGTCAATCCTCCTCGAACGGCAGCCCGACGTAGTTTTCCGCGATGGTTGTCTGGCCGGCGAGCGATCCAGCCACGTAGTCAAGCTCGGCCTGCTGGACGCTCTGGTCGAACGGCGTGGAGGATTCGAAGCGGTGCAGCAGCGAGGTCATGTAGTTGGAATAGCGGGTCACCTTCCAAACCCGCTTGAGGCAGGTGTCGGAGTAACGATCGAGCCGGTCCATCGCGCCAGTGCGAAAGAACTCGATCAGGGCGCGCGACAGCACGCGGATGTCGGCGGCCGCGAGATTAAGCCCCTTGGCGCCGGTCGGCGGCACGATGTGAGCCGCGTCGCCGGCGAGAAACATGCGGCCGTGACGCATCGGCGCCGCCACGAAGGCGCGCAATGGAATGACGCCCCGCTGTAGAATTTTACCCTCATGCAGTTCGGCACCGGTCGCGTCGTAAAGACGGGCTTGCAGTTCGTCCCAGATGCGGCGGTCGGGCCAATCGGCGGGATCGTCTTCGGCGCCGCATTGCACGTAGAGGCGCGACAGCGTTGGCGAGCGGCGGCTGGCAAGCGAAAAGCCGCGCTCGTGAGACGAGTAGGTCATCTCGGGAAACGGCTTCGCCTCAGCGAGAATGCCGAACCAGCCAAACGGATAGACGCGATCGTAAACGGTCAGCAGATGCTCCGGGATCGAGCCCCGGCAGATGCCGTGAAAACCATCGCAGCCGGCGACGATGTCGCATTCGAGCGTTTGATTCTGGCCGTTGTGCTTGAAATGGATGGTCGGCCTGCTGCCGTCGAGGCCGGTGATATGTGTCGCCTCCGCCTCGAACAGGATCGAACCGCCCCGCCCCAGCCGCGCCGCGATCAGATCCTTCACCACCTCCTGCTGGCCGTAGATGGTGACGATCTTGCCCGGCGTGAGCGCCGGCAGGTCGATGTGAATCACGCCGCCCTTGTATCGAATGTCCAGGCGCGGATCGAGCATACCCTCCCGATGCAGGCGTTCGCCGGCGCCGAGATCGTCCATCAGATCGACGGTGCCCTGCTCCAGCACTCCGGCGCGCACGCGCGTCTCGATATAGTCGCGGCGATGCGATTCCAGAACGACGCAGTCGATGCCCGCGCGCTGCAACAGCAGCGACAGGAACAATCCGGCGGGTCCAGCCCCGACGATACCGACTTGGGTGCGCATGACGCGAGTGATGCCCGGCCGCCGCTAGTTTTTCTTCTTCAGGATTTCGGTCAAAGCGGCGGTCTCTTCCTGCTTGCCTTCATAGTCCGCCGCGAAGCGCGTGTAGAACTCGCTGATCGCCTCGAACATCTTGCGCGCAGCCGGATCGTCGCCGACGAAATCGGCGATCTCATCCATCTCGCCGACGAACCGATACGCCTTGGAGTACATCGCGGGGATTGCACGCTGGAACCAGGGCAGCAGGTTCGGCTGGTTGCGATCGAACTCGCCGCGCAGCCCGGCCGCCGCGCCGTTGCGCGTCGCCGCCAGCATCATCATCGCGCCAAGCGCCGTCACGCCTTTGGTGATGCCGGCATAGGACATTTTCAGCGCGGAGGCCGCGCCGACGGGGCCATCGATGATGTTCACATTGACGCCGTACGGGCCGATCGCGGAGAACCGCTGCGCCTCCGGACCGGAGGCATGCAGCCACGGACCCGAACCGTCCTTCTGCGGCGGCAACCCGATGATGCCGACGTCAATGAAGGGCGCACCGCACTTGGCGATCACCTTGCCGATCTCGATCTTGGTTGGCGGGCTGACCGCGTTGCAATCGACATAGACCGGCTTGTGGTTGCTGTTCCCGATCAGCCCTGCCATTTTCTCCGCCAGCGCGAGCGCGTCGCTCGGCGGCAGGATCGACAGGAAGAAGTCGGCCCGCGCCAGCTCCTGGTCGGACACCGCAACCATGCCGGCGGCCTTGGCGCGCTTGGCGCTTTCTTCGCTGCGGCCCTCGAGCGACGTGACAACCCGCACGCCGTGCTCAGCCAGCCGTCCGCCGACACCAGCTCCCATCGCGCCTTGCGCAACCACTGCAACCGTCGGACCCATGATACCATTCCTCAAATCATCTCAACCGCTATTATAGCGCCTGACCAGGCAGCCGGGGAATTCCGTGAGCGATAAGAAAGATTGTGCCGTCGTCATCATTGGCGGCGGCCCCTGCGGTCTGGTGCTCGCCATCGAGCTCGGAAGGCGCGGCATTTCAACGATTTTGCTTGAGGAAAAGACCTCACCCGCGGACTTTCCAGCGGCCAATGCCACCCAGGCCCGCACCATGGAGCACTACCGGCGGCTGGGATTCGCCGAAAAGGTTCGCGCCGAAGGGTTGCCGCCGGACTACCCCACCGACATCGCCTACTTCACCCGCTACACCCGGCATGAGCTGGCGCGCTTCAGCCTGCCGTCTGCGCGGGCGGCCCGAGAGATCGTCCGGACGCTGGGCGGATCATGGAGCGCGGCCGAACTGCCGCACCGGGTCTCGCAAATTTTCGTCGAAGGCGTGCTGCGCGCCGAGGCCGCCGCCTGCCCCACCGTGTCGATCCGGCCAGGCTGGCGGATGGCGGCGCTGCGCGACACCGGAACCGGCGTCGAGGTTGACGCCGAGCACAACGGCGGCCGCACGACGTTGCGGGCGGAGTACGCCGTCGGCGCCGACGGCGGCGGCAGTCCCACCCGCAAGACGCTGGGCTATGGCTATGTGGGTGAAAGCGGCGTGGTGCGCGACTTCTTCGGCGGGCGGATGTTCGCCATTCACTTCCGCAGTCCGGACCTCTATCGCGTCATGCCTCATCCGCGCGCCTGGATGTACTGGACCGTCAACAACGGCCGCCGCGCCTTCATGGCGAGTGTGAACGGCCGCGACCGGTTCACCTTCCATACGCAGCTCAGGCCGGACCAGTCGGAAAAGCAGATCACCGACGCGGACGCCAAGGCCATGTTCCAGGAGGCGTTCGCCGCGCCGCTCGATATCGAGATCATCGCGCGTTCGTCGTGGACTGCCGGCTACACGCTGGTGGCGGAGAAGTTTCAACGCGGCCGCATTTTCCTCGGCGGCGACGCCGTTCACCTGTTCACGCCAACCGGCGGGCTTGGCTACAACACCGCGGTCGAGGACGCGGTGAATCTCGGCTGGAAGCTCGCGGCGGTGCTGAAGGGCTGGGGCGGCCCGGCGCTGCTCGACAGCTACGAGATCGAAAGGCAGGCCATCGCCCGGCGCAACACCGGTTACGCGCGCCGGTTTGCCGATTCGATGGGGCTGTTCGTGCCGCCGCCGGAGCTGGAGGACGACAGTCCCGCCGGCGAGGCGGCGCGCAAGCTCACCGGCGATCACTTCAACCATCACGCCCGCTTCGAATTCAACATTCCGGGCATCACCTTCGGCGGCCGTTACGACGGCTCGCCGCTGATCGTGCCGGACGGCACCACGCCGCCGCCGGACGAGCCCAACGTCTATCAGCCGAGCGCCTGTCCGGGCGGACGCGCGCCGCACCTTTGGCTCGGCGATGGGCGCTCGCTCTACGACGCGCTCGGCTTCGAGTTCACGCTGATGCGGCTCGGCGGCACGGCGGTCGATACGGCGCCGTTCCGCGCCGCCGCCGATGCGCTGAACCTGCCACTGACAATCATGGAGAACGCGGAGACAGCGGAGAGCGAGGCGGCGCGCGAACTATACGGAGCGAACTTGGCGCTGATCCGGCCCGACCAGATCGTCGCTTGGCGCGGCGACCATGCAACTGACGCGCTGACTGTGTTTCGCCGAGCGACAGGGCACCCAACACGCTGAAGCAATGGTCGTTTAAAACCCGGGCGTACTTGCGCATCACGGCTTCGTGGCGCTCGCGGATCAGGCTGGCGGCGCTCCTCGCGTCGGCCAGGGTCGATGTCGGCCACGTGCGGTATTCCAGTTCGCCGGTCTCGTAGCGCGGGCCCCGCCGGAACGACAGCCACTTGCGCAGCCCACGCGGCTTTAAGATGACGCAGAGCGAATCGACGACATTGCGGGTGCAACCGAAAGCGATCGGTTCGCGGGTCGAGGCGCGGCAGACCTCGAACAGGCCCGGCCCCATCGGCGCCTGCACATATTCGCCATAGTAGTCGTCGGGAAAGGATTTCCAGGCAGTCCAGCGGTCGGCCATGGCACACTCGTTGGAATAGTGAATGCTTCGAAGAGCGCTCACCGCGCGAAGCAACACCATCTGAGATAGATCAAACGCAGAAGCTTGCGCGGGGAAAGTCGAAGCGGACTCTCACTATCCACAACTTGCGCGTCGCTTCGATGACAGCATACGCGAACGATTCAAAACGCGCGGCCGGGCAGCACTAGAACCTTCGGCTTGGCCGGCAGCGTGGTCTTGGAAATGACGACCGATGACGCCTCGCTCATCTCAAGCTCGTAGGACTTGCTGGACAGCACATTCAAGAAGCCGCGCAACGAGTAGGTACTGAAATAGTGCATCGGAATCATCAGCGGCGCCTTCAGTGCCGCCAGCACCTCGGCCATGCCTTCGTGATCGAGCGTTACCCCGCCATCGACCGGCACCATGACCGCGTCGATGCGGCCGATCTCGTTGAGCTGCTGCTGGCTAAGGGTATGGTGGAGGTGGCCCAAGAGGGCGATGCACAAATTTGCGATCTCGAAAATGAAGATCGAGTTGCCATGCCGCTCGGTGCCGCCGCTCATGTAGTTACGGATGTTGGTCGGCACGTTGCGGACGCGGACGTCGCTGACCTGGATGTCGTGACGGGCGGGCTGCTCGGGGGACGGGCCCCAGCCGCGCAGTACGTGCTTGATGGAAGGGTCGGGGCTGTCGGTGTAGTGGGTCGAATGCGCGTGGTTCATGCTGGCGATGTCGGGCAACGCGCGCGGCTTCACGTAGTCGTTATAATCGGTGGCGATTTTCACGCCCTGGGGGCTTTCGAGCATGAAGGTCGAATGCCCTGCGTAGGTGATACGGACCTGGTCGCCGGCCAATGCGGCCAGCTTGAAGGCGGCGGGAACAGCCCGGGGCGGGCGGGAGGCCACCATGCCCGGACAGTTCTCCATCATCTCCGCGTTGTCGGTTGCGGGCGGACGGACCCGAGCTTGCGCCAGCGCCTGCTGCGCCGCGGCGACAATGACCGGCATGGCGGCCAGCAGCGCGAGCGCGGCGAAAAACGTCCGTCTCGGGACCATGTGCAGTCCTCCGTTCGCCCGGCTGAGCGAATGGAAATCTGCCACGGATCGTGAAGTTACTACCAGCGATAATAGTAATTCGGCCGTCGCGGCTCGATCGCGCCGGCGATGGCGCCGCTGGCGGTGTTCACGACGATCCGGCCGTTCTCGCGCTTGATCGTCTCGACCTTGCCCAGCCCCGGCACGTTGGAGCCCGGACCGACCCGGAACAGGGTGCCGTTCCGGCTCTCCACCACGGCGCGGCCGTCATAAAAGTCGCGCAGCCGCCAGCCTTCGGCGATCCGCGGCTTCGATTCGTCCTTCGGCGCCGCGATCGAGCCGGTGACTTCCGACGCGGGCGCCGCCGCCACCGCCTGATGGCGTTCGAGGCGATCGAGGCTGTCCTGCAGCTTGGCGATCTTGGCTACGGGTTCCGCCTGGGCCTTCTCGGAGCGGTCGACGCGCTCGGTCAGCTTGACGAACTGGGTGCTGGCGCTGCGCTGGGTGATGGAGACGGTGGACTTGAGCGCCGCCAGTTCGGTGCTGAGCTGGGCCACGCTGTCCTGCAGGGCACGATGCGCATCGGCGGCGACGAAGCTCGCGGGCGGCGCGGTGTCGCGCATCAAGGTGACGGTCGTGCCCGCTCCGGCCAGCGCACCGACGGTGGCGACCAGCGCGATGCCGGCCGCGAGCGGAACATATTCGGTCCAGCGACTGCGAGACGGCGGCGCGGCGGCAGCGGCGGGGGATTCGTCGGCGGCGGAAGCGCCGGGTTCGGTGGTTGTCACCGCTTCGAGATCGATGATCGTCGCCGAGGATTCAGTTTGCGGGCCGGTGATCAGCAGCGGCCCGTAGGTGTGATTGTCGTCGGCCATATGTCGCGGTCCCGATTGGTGGATTTACCAACCGGTAACCGTAGTTTGCTTACCACGCGGTTAAGGGACAAACCGATCGACAGTTCCATTTCACGGCCACCCGGCCCTGACGAACGCGGTCTCGGTGCAGACTGAAAACCCCTACAGCGGCAGGCGGCTCTGTTGCGCCAGCACCTTGAGCGAAACCTCGGGCCGGGCGCCCATGTGCTGGATCACCTCGGCCGCCGCCATGGCGCCGAGTTGCGCCGCGGTCTTGTGGTCGCGGCCGCGCGCCAAGCCGAACAGGAACCCGGCCGCGAACAGGTCGCCCGCCCCGGTGGCATCGACCACCTTCTCGATCGGCGCCGCGGGCACCATGACGACCTCGTCCTTGCCGATCACGACGCAACCCAATGCGCTGCGGGTCACCACCGCCAGCCGCGCGTCCGCCTGGATGGCCTTCAACGCGGTGTCGAAATCCGCCGTCTCATAGAGGCTGTGCAACTCGCGCTCGTTGGCAAACACGAGATCGACCGTGCCGCCGCGAATCAGATCGAGGAATTCCGCGCGATAGCGATCGACGCAGAACGCATCCGACAATGTCAGTGCGACCGTGCGTCCGGCGTCGTGGGCGATCGTCGCCGCCTTGCGAAATGCCTCCTTCGCGTGCGGCGGATCCCACAGATAGCCTTCGAGATAGGTGATGGCCGACGCCGCGACCATGCCGGGATCGACGTCGGCGGGATGCAGGTCCTGCGCGGCGCCGAGGAAGGTGTTCATGGTGCGCTCGCCATCCGGCGTGACCAGCACATAGCAGCGCGCAGTCGAAGGACCATCCGAGGACGGCGCGGTGTCGAAGGCCACGCCGGCCGCGCGGATGTCATGGGCGAAGGCGCGGCCGAGTTCGTCGTCCTTCACCTTGCCGACAAACGCCGCCCGCGCGCCGAACCCCGCCACGCCGACGATGGTGTTGGCGGCGGAGCCGCCGGAAACTTCCACCGCCGGGCCCATGGCGTCGTAGATCGACTGGGCGCGAGGCTCGTCGATCAGCGCCATACCGCCCTTCGACATCTTCTGCTGGACGAGGAAGTCGTCCTCGGTGCGGGCGATCACATCGACAATGGCGTTGCCGATGCCGAGAACGTCGTACTTCAGGTCGGGCATAATGGGGCTCACTGGTTTAAGGCGCGCGCACTATAGCGGCGCGCCCCCGCGCGGCAACCAAGCCGGGCGTGGCGGATTCCGGCCCGCCCGGCCAAACCCTGGCTAAGAGGCGGCCAAGCCGAGGGGGTGAAGTGCCGGGAGGTGCAGCACGATTGGGCGATGCCTTGCGGCATGGCGCGCGCGTTAAGGCCGCGCGCACGCCCTCCGAAGTGTCACCGTGGCTATTTTGGGCTTCGGGGCCGTACTTCCGGAGGCAGGCAGCGGACTTTTAATCCGCCTTGATTCCGGGGCTTTCGCCCGGTTTGTCCTTCTCTCCTCCAGCCCATTTAAGAGCAGCGCCCCATAGTGGGCACGGACGGCGACCCGAGGGCTTTGGAGGACGAGGAATATAGTCTTGTTGACTAGGCCAGCTACGCTTGACAAGCCATTTGTTGGGTGTACATTAAATGGGGATGGCGATCTCCTTCGATCCGGCGAAGCGCGATCTCACGCTGCATCACCGCCGCCTGGACTTCGCGAGAGCGGGCGAGGTGTTTGCTGGACCGACCGCGACCGTCGTCGATGGCCGGATCGACTACGGCGAAACCCGCTTCATCAGCGCGGGCCATCTCGACGACCGGCTGGTGGTGCTGGTCTGGACGCAACGTGGCGACGTTCGCCACATTATTTCGATGAGGCACTGTCATGCCGACGAAGAAAAAATCTGGCTCGGCCGCATGGACCGATTCCGATGACGCGCCACCACTGACGGAGGCGTTCTTCGACCGGGCTGAAATCCGGCATGGCGACAGAACCATTCGTCGCGGACGGCCACCGCTGCCAAACCCCAAGCAGGCGGTGAAGCTCCGGCTCGATGCGGACGTCGTCGCGGCTTATCGCGCGACTGGCGACGGCTGGCAGACGCGGATCAACGCGGATTTGCGGAAGGCGCGAAAGTTGAAAGCGGGTTGAGGCGGCTAGACCTTCTCAGATGACAAATTCTGCAAAGAGGAAACATTCCATGCGTTCAGCAGTGAAGGTTCTCACGAGCCTTCTCGCGGCGGCCGCGCTGGTAGGCCACGCCGAAGCGCAAAGCCCGCAGGGCGTCGTGATGGTGCGCGATCTTTCGCTAGAGCGGTTTCCACCCGATGTGAATCAATTTAAGCAGCGAGGGATTCCCTAACTCCTGCAAATCAGATTCGATGTTCGCTCCCATTAGCGGCGAGGGCGATCATGGCAAAGGGCTATTCGACGGACTTGAGAGATC
>JAPLPD010000300.1 GCA_026400395.1 Alphaproteobacteria bacterium
AACGCACGACGCCCGCCCGTTCGCGCTCCGACGCGCTCATCGTCAGTAATCCCCTGTCCATCAATGCCCCGTCGAATCAAACTCGAAAAGGGGACATTCTCACTTTGCACAAAGGGGACATTCTCATTGTGCGCTAACATCGCGCCCAGTGGAATTGCGGCCGCTCCGATCGTGATGCAAGCTGTGCGGCGGATGGATCGGTCCAGCCACACGCGAGGGAGGCGGCGGCAATGGTTTCATCAAGGATTGCAATTCGGCTTCGCCCGGCCTTGCTCGCGGCCGCTCTGGCGCTGGCGGCGCTGTCCGCTTCGAACGTTGCGAACGCGCAGGGCATTCCCCCCGGCAAGACGATCCACATGATCGTCGGCTTTGCGCCGGGCGGCGCGACCGACATCGTCGCCCGCGTGCTGGCGCAGAAGCTCAGAGAGCACCTCGGTTCGCAGGTCATCGTCGAGAACCGCAGCGGCGGCGGCGGCACCATCGCAACCGATCAGGTGGGCCGCTCCGACCCGGACGGCACGACGCTGCTGATGACACCGCTCGCCAACGCGGTCAACGAGACGCTGGCGGCCAAGACGCTGAATGCCCGGTTCGGCGAGCAGCTCACCGGCGTGGCGCCGGTGGCGGAAACCGCCAACGTGCTGGTGGCGCATCCGTCGCTCGACGTGAAGAGCGTCGCCGACCTGATCGCGCTGGCCAAGAAAAGTCCGCCCGGCGAGATCCTCGCCGCGACATCGGGGCGCGGCACCTCCACGCATCTGACCACCGAGCTGTTCAACCTGATGGCCGGCATCAAGCTCGGCTCGGTCCACTACCGGGGCGGCGGCGACATCACCAAGGATCTGCTGAGCGGGCAAGTGAAGCTGATGTTCGCCACCATCGCGCCGGTGCTGGAGCTGGTGAAGGCCGGCTCGCTGCGCGGCATTGCCACCACCGGGCCGAAGCGCGACAGCGCGCTGCCCGATCTGCCGACCGTCGCGGAATCCGGCCTGCCGGGCTTCGACGTGCGGCTGTGGCTCGCCATCCTCGCGCCGTCCGGCACGCCGCGCCCGATTATCGACCAGTTGGCGGCGGCCACCGCCAAGGCGCAGGAGGCGCCGGAGGTGAAGGCCGCGCTGGCGGCGCAGGGCTTCAAAGCGCTGTCCGGCACGCCGGACGAATTCAACGCCTTTTATCGCAGCGAAGTCGAGAAGTGGCGCAAGGTCGTCGAGGCGGCCGGGCTGGCCAACCAATAGCATGCTCAACGTGAACCGGGCCGATCCGCGCGCCGCGCGGCTGTCGATGCACAACGGCAACGAGCTGAAGATCGGCTTCTTCGGCGCCAACTGCTCGTCGGCACGCACCGCGACGGTGGCGCCGGAGCGCTGGCTGGCGAGCTGGCCGGATTGCCGCAAGCTCGCGGTGATCGCCGACGACGCGGGAATCGATTTCCTGCTGCCGATCGGCCGCTGGAAGGGCTACGGCGGCCCGAGCGATTTCCACGGCTCGACGCTGGAGACCATGACCTGGGCCTGCGGCCTGCTCGGTGCAACCAAACGCATCACGGTGTTTGGTACCGTGCATGCGCCGCTGTTTCATCCGCTGATCGCGGCGAAGCAGATGGTCACCGCCGATCAGATCGGCGAGGGCCGCTTCGGCTTGAACATCGTCGCCGGCTGGAACGAGGGCGAGTTCGAGATGTTCGGCGTCGAGCAGCGTCCGCACGACGAGCGCTACGATTTCGCGCAGGAGTGGGTCGACGTGGTCAGCCGCGCCTGGTCCGACGAAGAGCAGTTCGATTTCGACGGGCGCTATTTCAAGCTCCAGGCCGTGCGGGCCAAGCCCAAGCCGTTCGGCGGCACCCGGCCGCTGATCATGAACGCGGGCCATTCCGGCGCCGGACAGGCGTTCGCGATGCGCAACTGCGATGCGTTCTTCACATCGACTGGCGACGCGCGGCTCGCCGCCGCCGGCACCGCGCAACAGGTGTCGGACGAAAAGCTGATCGAGGCGACGGCGCGCAAGGTCGCCGACATCAAGGCCGACGGCGCCAGGATCGGCCGCGCCATCGAGGTCTACACGCAAGGTCAGGTGATCTGCCGGCCGTCGCAGAAGGAGGCCGAGGACTATCACCACTACGCCAACGTCGAGCAGGCGGATTGGGCGGCGGTCGAGCGCATGCTGGAGCTGCGCGGCGTCACGCCGGACAAGACGCCTCCGGCCGAATACGCCGCCAAGCGGATGCAGCAGGCGGTGAGCGGCATCGGCGGCAATCCGTATGTGGGCTCGCCCGACACGGTGGCCGAGCAACTCGCCAACCTGTCGCGCGGCGGCGTCCGCGGCATCGCGGTGTCGTTCGTGAACTATCTCAACGATGCGCCGTATTTCTGCGCCGAGGTGCTGCCGCGGTTGGCGAAGATGGGATTGCGCGGGTAGCGCTCCGTTTGCACAGAACGAGAGTTCGTCATGGCCGGGCTTGACCCGGCCATCCACGTCTTGTTTCGCGCAAAGCAAGACGTGGATGCCCGGCACAAGGCCGGGCGTGACGAACTTTGGTTTTGTGTCGCGGAGAGATGCATACGCTGCCGTCACTATGACGGAGAAGCCACGCAACCGCTTCTACAACATCGACGGCAGGATGCGGTCCGGTGGCTTGTGGCCGTCCATGAAGGTGCGGATGTTGACGATCACCTTGTCGCCCATGTCGATGCGGCCTTCGATCGTGGCCGAGCCCATGTGCGGCAGCAGCACCACCTTGCCCTCGCGGGCGAGGCGGGCGAGCTTCGGATTCACCGCCGGTTCGTGCTCGAACACGTCGAGGCCGGCGCCGGCCAGTTCGCCGGCGGCGATCATGCGGATCAGCGCGGCCTCGTCGATCACCTCGCCGCGCGCGGTGTTGACGACGTAAGCCTGCGGGCGGAGTTGCTTCAGCCGGCGCGCCGAGAGCAGATGGAACGTCGCCGGCGTGTGCGGGCAATTGACCGAGATGATGTCCATGCGGGCGAGCATCTGGTCGAGGCTCTCCCAGTAGGTCGCCTGCAGCGCCTCTTCGATCTTGGCGGGGAGGCGGCGGCGGTTGTGGTAGTGGATCTGCAGGCCGAAGGCGGCGGCGCGGCGCGCCACGGCCTGGCCGATCCGTCCCATGCCGACGATGCCGAGCCGCTTGCCCCAGATGCGGTGGCCGAGCATCCAGGTCGGCGACCAGCCGGCCCATTCCTTGTCCTCGCTGAGCACCGACGCGCCTTCGGTGAGCCGCCGCGGCACCGCCAGGATCAGCGCCATCGTCATATCGGCGGTGTCTTCCGTCAGAACACCCGGCGTGTTGGTGACGGTGATGCCGCGGGCGTGGGCGGCGGCGACGTCGATGTGGTCGACGCCGGTTCCGAAGTTGGCGATCAGCTTGAGGTTGGGCCCGGCCTCCTTGAAGGCTGAGGCGTCGATACGGTCGGTCACCGTCGGCACCAGCACGTCGGCGGTCCGCATCGCCTCGGCGAGCTGTGTCTGGGTCATGGCCTTGTCGGAGAGGTTGAGCCGCGTCTCGAACAGCTCGCGCATCCGCGTTTCAACGCTTTCCGGCAGCCGGCGCGTCACGACAACCAGTGGTTTTTTGGTCTTGGCCATGCCTGCGCGCGTCTCTCGCTCCAGTCCGAGAATTGACCGCCCGTTCAGTCCTCTTTAACCGGGCTCGGCGACACTGGCCGGCGGCCCATTGCGGTGCGGGTGGGCCACGATCCTTCTGGTTCCTTCTCTACCAGATGGACGTTTCAAGACAAAGCGCCGGGGCTGCGTCCACTCCAATCCGGTTTTGCGTCACGCATGACACACGCCAATCGTGCCCTGTTTGCGATGATTTTTGCGGCAAGCGCTGCGGGCCTATGGGCCGGCGCGGCGTGCGCGCAGAGCGCCGGCAGCGCCAGCGGCCTTCCGGTTCCGCGCTTCGTCAGCCTCAAGGCCGACAAGGTCAACATGCACATCGGCCCGGCCAAGACCTACGAGGTCAAATGGCTGTATCAGCGCGCCGGGCTGCCGGTGGAGATCACCGCCGAATTCGAGAACTGGCGGCGCATCCGCGACGCCGACGGCGCCGAAGGCTGGGTGTATCACTCGCTCCTGTCGGGGCGGCGCGCCGGGATGGTCACCGCCAAGGCGGCGGAGGAGCTGGTTGAGGTCCGTGAGAAGCCCGACGCCGCCAGCGCGGTGACGGCCAAGCTCGAACGCGGCGTGATCGGCGTCGTCAAGCGCTGCAACGACGGCTGGTGCGCCATCAACGGCCGCGGCTTCGAGGGGAACGAGAAGGTGGATTGAGGCGCGGGGCCTGAACCGGCTCGCACCGCCTCTCCACGTCATTGCCGGGCTTGACCCGGCAATCCATCATGCCGTTCCACAACTGCGAACGGACCTAGTTCAAGTTCTTTGAGGAACGGGATGGCTGCCCGGGTCAAGCCCGGGCATGACGAACTCTGGCGATGGCGCTCGGTAGCCTCAGCCCACGATCGTCGCCTGCATCGATCCGAAGCCGTCGAATTCCCCGATCACCGGCGTGTCGAGCTCCATCGGATGAAATCCGGTGAACGAGCCGGTGACGATGAAAGTGCCGGCCTTGAGGCCGGTGGTGTCGCGGCGCAGGTTGGCCAGCACCACGGCGGGCTTGCCGGGGTTGCCGGTCGGATGGCCGCCGATTTTTTCGATGATGGTTTTGCCGCCCTGCTTCATCGACACGCGGGTGCGGGTAAAATCGAAGCCCTGCCAATCCTTGCGGAAGGCGCCGAACACCATCGCGCCGTTGGCGATGTGGTCAGCGTAGAATTCGTAGGGCGTCTTCTCCATCGCCGATTTCAGATCGCGGAAACGGCTGTCGACCAGTTCGAACGCGGCGCAGGCTTCGAGCGCGTCGAACACCTCGGCCTCGGAATATTCCTCCTTGCGGGCGGGAAGACCGCGCGTCAGACGAAAGCTGATCTCGCATTCCATGAACTGGCGGCGTCAGTGCGCGCGGGATTCGCGCCGGGCTGTGGAAGATACGCCCGGCGGGCAGCGGCGCGTAAACGACTTCGGCGCCGGGCTTGGCGGCGATCTTGGTGCCGGCGATGGGCTCGTTCACCAGCCGGTCGACTGCGTCCATCACCGCCTGGGATTCGGCGAAGTTCTTCGGCTTCAAATGCGCCGGCAGCGCGTCAATGCGCTCGCCGGTCTGCCGCGCGCGCATGAAGAGTTGAGCCAGTTCGTCGATGGCGGACGGGTTCATGATCGCTCCTCACGCGAGTCTAGACCATGAATGCCGAAGCTGAAACGCACTCCGTTCGCTCCCGCGGAAGCGGGGGCCCAGTTCTTTGCAAAATGCTGGGTCCCCGCTTCCGCGGGGACGAAACAAAAAGGCCGGGCGTGGGCCCGGCCTTTGCGCGAGACGAAAGCGTCCCGGATTACTTGCGCTCGATTACTTGCTCTTGCGGCGGAGCCGAACCACCACGTCGATGCGGGCGATCTCGTAGCCGGCCGGAGCCGCCGGCATGTTGCTGACGATCTCCTCGGCGCCGGGAATATCGACCAGCGCGTTGTCGCCTTCGACGTAGAAGTGATGATGGGCGGTGGTGTTGGTGTCGAAGTAGGTCTTCGAGCCGTCGACCGCGACCTGACGCAGCAGGCCCACGTCGGTGAACTGGTGCAGCGTGTTGTAGACGGTGGCGAGCGACACCGGCACCTTGGCCTTGGTCGCCTCTTCGTAAAGCATCTCGGCGGTCAGATGGCGGTCGCCCTTGGCGAACAGGATCCAGCCGAGCGCCATGCGCTGGCGGGTCGGGCGCAGGCCGACATCCCGCAGCATGGATTTCACGTCATGCCAGGGGCAGCCGTTGAGCACGTCACGGCGCTGGTCGAGATGACCCGCCGCCGCAGCTTCCGCCGCGGTCGTGAGGATCATGGTACGTGTTTCGGTCATCTGGTTTACGCCCATACAGATCAGAAGAATTCTAAAGATCGTTGCAATTGCAATCATATAGCCGCGATTTCCGCGATGCAACTGTTTCGCAACAGGGAGCGGCGATTCGCGCGGCGTCCCTGCGTCCGGGACATCGCTGTGGTGGCCCGTGCCCGGCTCCGTCATGCCGCCGCCCGCCCATGCGGGCCAATCCGGAGCTTGGCACCGACTTGGCCCTACTTTGTCCCAAGCCCATCGCCATGTTAGGGAAACGCACCAAGGGGCGGAACAATCGTATGGAAAACCGGCGCGCCAGCTTTGAGTTCGAAGACCTGCTGGCCTGCGGCCGCGGCGAGATGTTCCCCGAGGGTCCGCAGCTTCCGCTGCCGCCCATGCTGATGTTCGACCGCATCACCGAGATGTCGGAAACCGGCGGCGAATACGGCAAGGGTCTTGTGCGTGCGGCGCTCGACCTGAAGCCGGACCTCTGGTTTTTCCCCTGCCATTTCAAGGGCGATCCGGTGATGCCGGGCTGCCTCGGCCTCGATGCCCTGTGGCAGTTGCTCGGATTTTTCCTCGGCTGGCTCGGTTCCTCCGGCAAGGGCCGGGCGCTCGGACTGGGCGAACTCAAGTTTTCCGGCCAGGTCGTGCCGACCATGAAGAACGTGGTCTATGGCCTGGAAATCAAGCGGGTGATGCGCTCCAAGCTGGTGCTTGGCATTGCCGATGGCTGGCTCTCGGCGGATGGCACCGTGATCTACCGGGCGCTCGACCTGAAGGTCGGCTTGTTCCGTGACACCGACGCGCTGAAGCCGGGCGCGGCCTAACATTATGAGGCTTGCATGAGACGGGTCGTCGTCACCGGGATGGGCATCGTATCGTCCATCGGCAACAACACGCAGGAGGTGCTGGCGAGCCTGCGCGAGGCGAAGTCCGGCATTTCGCGCGCCGAGGACTTCGTCAGTCACGGCTTCAAGTGCCAGGTGCAGGGCATGCCGACGCTCGATCCATCCACCTCGGTGGACCGCCGTGCGATGCGCTTCCTCGGTCCGGGCACGGCGTGGAATCACGTCGCGATGGAGCAGGCGATCCGGGATTCCGGCGTCGAGGAAAAAGACATTTCCAACGAGCGCACCGGAATCGTGATGGGCTCCGGCGGACCCTCGACCAGCGTGCTGGTGGAAGCAGCCGACATCACCCGCAAGAACGGCTCGCCGAAGCGTGTCGGTCCGTTCGCGGTGCCGAAGGCCATGTCGTCGACGGCGTCGGCGACGCTTGCCACCTGGTTCAAGATCAAGGGCGTGAACTATTCGATCTCGTCGGCCTGCGCGACCTCCAACCATTGCATCGGCAACGCCGCCGAAATGATCCAGTGGGGCAAGCAGGACATGATGTTTGCCGGCGGTTCCGAGGAACTGCACTGGACGATGTCGAACCTGTTCGACGCCATGGGCGCGATGTCGACGAAGTACAACGCGACGCCGGAAAAGGCCTCGCGCGCGTATGACGCGGACCGCGACGGCTTCGTGATCGCCGGCGGTGCCGGCGTGCTGGTGCTCGAGGAACTGGAGCACGCCAAGGCGCGCGGCGCGAAGATTTATGCAGAGCTTGCCGGCTACGGCGCGACCTCGGACGGCCACGATATGGTGGCGCCGTCCGGCGAGGGCGCGATGCGCTGCATGAAGATCGCGCTGGCCGACGTGAAGGCGCCGGTCGACTACATCAATCCGCACGCCACTTCGACGCCGATCGGCGACATACGGGAGATCGAAGCGATCCGCGAGGTGTTCGGCGCCAAATGCCCGCCGATCTCCGCGACCAAGTCGCTGTCCGGTCATTCGCTCGGCGCGGCCGGGGCGCAGGAGGCGATCTACTCGCTCCTGATGATGCAAAACGGCTTCATCTGCGAGAGCGCCAATATCGAGAACATAGACCCGGCGATGGCGAACATGCCGATCGTGCGCGAGCGCATCGACAACGCCAAGCTCGGCGTCGTGCTGTCCAATTCGTTCGGGTTCGGCGGCACCAACGCTTCGGTCGCGTTCAAGCGGCTGGACGTATGAGCGCGATGCAATTTGACCCGCATTCCCCGGATGACGCTCTGATTTCCGCAACGCTCACGCCGATTCAGATATAGGCATCAGCACCTTATCCTGGATCGAGCGAGGCGATCATGGCGCACCCAGCGGGTGAATCGGACTCGGACGTTCCTCGGCTCAATTTCGACTGGCGCCTCAAGCTGGAGTTCCACGGTTCCAGCGTCACCTCCGATGCTGGTCTGCTGCCGTTCCGGGAACTGGATGACGTGCTTGGCCTGATGGTCATCGCGGGGCAAAATCTGGCTGATGGACGCACGGGCAGGAACGGT
>JAPLPD010000227.1 GCA_026400395.1 Alphaproteobacteria bacterium
CGGGAGCGCGCCTCAGCCCGTTATCACCGGCTGTCCGAGATCACAGGAATCGTGTCCGGCTTGCGCAGGAATCCGCAGCCAAAATCAGGAATATGGGTAACGCCGGGCGTAACGGCGGCGAGTACTACACTCCGCGCCCGCTCATCCGCGCCATGGTGCAGGTCGTCGATCCCAAGATCGGTGAGCGTATTTATGACGGGGCGTGTGGCTCGGCTGGCTTCCTTTGTGAGGCCTTCGATTACCTGAGGAAGGAGAACCCAAAGCGCACCACCGCGCAGGATCGCACTCTTCAGGAGCGTACTTTCTACGGCAAGGAAAAGAAGTCACTCGCTTACGTCATGGCGACCATGAACATGATCCTGCACGGGATCGAAGCGCCGAATATCCTGCATACGAATACGCTCGCAGAGAACCTCGCCGATATTCAGGAGAAAGACCGCTACGAGATCGTACTGGCCAATCCACCCTTCGGCGGCAAGGAGCGTAAAGAGGTTCAACAGAATTTCCCCATCCGTACGGGCGAAACAGCGTTCCTCTTCTTGCAGCACTTCATCAGAATTATGAAGGCCGGTGGACGCGGTGGCATTGTCATCAAAAACACCTTCCTCTCCAACACCGACAACGCTGCGGTGTCGCTGCGCAAGCTCCTGTTAGAAAGCTGCAACCTACACACCGTGCTCGACTGCCCCGGCGGTATGTTTCCGGGCGCGGGTGTGAAGACGGTGGTGCTCTTTTTCGAAAAGGGTGCGCCCACGCGCAAGGTTTGGTTCTACCAGCTCGACCCTGGTCGCACTTTCGGTAAGAACAACCCGCTCAACGACGACGACCTCGCCGAGTTTGTGAAGCTCCAGAAAAAATTCGGTGACACACCCAAGTCGTGGAGCGTGGATGCAAAAAGCATAAACAAGGAGACGTTCGACCTTTCGGTGAAGAACCCGAACGGCGGCGAGGAAATCACGCATCGCAGCCCGGAAGAGATCATGGACGAGATCGCGGCATTGGATGCTGAGAGCGCGGAGGTGCTGGGGAGCATCAGGGCATTGTTATGAAGGGGGGGTGGCAGATAAAAACACTTGGTGAGCTTTGCGAAATCGAGTTAGGAAAAACGCCAGCGCGGGCGAACGGTTCATTTTGGGATGAGAAGCGCGAATCAGGCAATGTCTGGCTTTTAATTGCTGACCTCCTAAAAGCCGAGAACCACGTTGTTGTCGATAGCAAAGAATACGTGTCAGACAAGGGAGCGGCAATTTGCAAACTCGTCCCCAAGGGCACCTTGTTGGTGAGTTTCAAGCTTACGCTTGGACGCTTGGCATTTGCAGGTCGCAACCTCTTCACGAATGAGGCGATTGCCGCTTTATCTATCTTCAATGAACGCGAACTATCGAGGGAGTTTCTGTTTTGGTTTTTGCACTTCTTTGATTGGGTAAAGGCCGCCGAGAACGATGTGAAGCTAAAGGGGATGACGCTCAATAAGGCGAAGCTCAAGGAAATGCCGGTTTCCTTTCCGTCGCCAACCGAACAAAAGCGGATCGTCGGCATCCTCGACGAAGCGTTTGAGGGCATCGCCACCGCCAAAGCCAACGCCGAGAAGAACCTCGAGAATGCCCGCGCTCTCTTCGAGAGCCACCTGCAATCCGTCTTCACCCAGCGTGGTGAGGGGTGGGTGGAGAAGCCGCTGGGCGAGCTTTCGCAGTTCAAGAACGGATTGAACTACAACAAAAGAAGCGGCGGGCAGACCTTGCCAGTGGTTGGCGTCGCAGACTTTCAAGAGAACTACTTCGTGCCGCTCTCTGAATTGCAGTCTGCGACAATTGATGGAGACCTTGCCGACAACTACGCGATCCAGCCCAACGACATTTTGACCGTCCGTTCGAACGGCAGCAAACATCTGGTTGGTCGTTGTATGCTCGTTGGAGATGTTGACGAAGTCGTGTCCTATTCCGGCTTCATCATTCGCATTCGCTTCGATGCCAAGAGCATCTTCCCGCAATTCCTGCTGCACTTCATGAAGTGTCAGGCCACACGCGATATTCTCACGGCAGGCGGTGGCGGTGCTAACATCACGAACATCAATCAGGAAAAGCTTTCGGCTCTTCTCGTTCCTCTCCCGACCTACAAAACCCAGGTCAAGCTTGCGGCTTCGCTGGACACCATGCGCGAAGAAACCCAACGCCTTGCCAACCTCTACGAACGCAAGCTCGCTGCCCTGGAGGCGTTGAAAAAGTCGCTGCTGCACCAAGCCTTCACTGGCCATCTTTAGAGCAACCCCGCGTGGTCGCCGTATGAATAGCCAAGCGCCTTTCTCACTACGTATCTTTGTCGCCGATGGTGACCCCGACGGCTTGCGGCTTGTTGAGCGTTCCAACTGGATCGGCAAGGCTGTCATATTCCCGCGCGCCCTCTACCCCCAAGTGCGCAGCCGGGCCGAATTTCAGCAAACGGGCGTTTATCTGTTGCTCGGTCATCGGACAAAGGACGAGAGCGATACGCTCTACATTGGTGAGGGCGACCCCGTCCGGCCACGGTTGGATGAACATTACGCTAGGAAGGATTTCTGGAACCGGGCCGTGTTTTTTGTCGCTGGTACTGAGCATTTGAACAAAGCTCATGTTCAATATCTTGAAGCCCAATTGGTGAGCCGCGCAAGCACAGCTAAACGGATGCCCTTGGAGAACGGCAATAGACCAGCCGAACCGACCCTGTCCGAACCTGATCGTGCTGACATGGATGTGTTTCTCGATAACATCCTCGGCATGTTGCCAGTACTAGGCATAAACGCTTTCGAGCAAAGCCCTGTTTCGGCGTTAGTAGGCCAGACACCTGTCCTCACCTGTGAGGGGCGCGGTGTAGAGGCCCGTGGCCATGACACCGCCCAGGGGTTTGTAGTCCGATCAGGATCGCAGGCGGCGAAGGACGAAGTGCCTTCGCTAGGAGTGCATACCCAAACGTTGTCAAGCTTCGCGCCGACTTGGTCGAACGTGGCGTTTTGGTTCTTGAAGGTGAAAAGTTTCGCTTCACCCAAGACTACACGTTTAACTCGCCATCACAAGCTGGCGACGTCGTCTTAGGGCGCTCATCCAA
>JAPLPD010000369.1 GCA_026400395.1 Alphaproteobacteria bacterium
CATCGCCATAGGTCGCCGCCGACGAGGCGTAGATGAACGGCACCCGTGCCTCCGTGCACCAGTCGAGCAGCCGCAGCGACGTGCGAAAGTTGTTCTCGGTTACCAGGTCGGCGTCGGTCGCGGTGGTGTCGGAGATCGCGCCCATGTGAATGACGGAATCGAGCTTGCGGCCCTCGAGCCAGCGCATCAGATCGGCGGGCGCGACCACGTCCGCCACCTGCCGCTTGGCGAGGTTGCGCCACTTTTCGTCGGTGCCGAGCACATCATTGACGACGACATCGGATCGCCCGGCCTCATTGAGAGCCGCGACCACATTCGAGCCGATAAATCCGGCCCCGCCTGTGACCAAAAGCATCCACGACCTGCCGCTGTTGGATTTCGGACCTTCATTTGCCCCAGTCCACCGGGGCACGCAACTTGGCCGGACGGTTTGGGCTCGCCGATCAACCGTCAAAAGCGCTCAATCCCCCCGTTTTCTGGGGTAGACAGGGCTCCTGAAACCGGGTTACCGCCTGCGGGTGGGTCACAAGAAATGAATAATAATTCACAAGTTGAGGCGGCTGAGGATGCTCCGATCCTGCTGGTCCCCTACATGTGGATTGGCGATTTTGTGCGCTGCCATTCGGTCGTCAAGCTGCTGCGGGCGCTCCATCCGCGTCGGCCGGTGGACGTGCTGACCACGACGCTGTGCGCGCCGCTGCTCGACTACATGCCTGGGGTTCGCAAAAGCATCGTGGTGGATCTGCCGCGCAAAAAGCTGGCCTGGGGTGAGCATCGGGCGCTGGCGGCCCGCCTGGCCTCCGAGCGTTACGGCTCGGCCCTGGTCATGCCCCGGACATGGAAATCGGCGCTGGCTCCCTTCCTCGCCCACATCCCCCAGCGCACTGGCTTTGCCGGGGAGGCCCGCTTCGGGCTGCTGAACGACATCCGATATGGCGAAAAGAAATTGCCCCGCATGGTCGACCGCTGCGGC
This sequence comes from Alphaproteobacteria bacterium, assembly GCA_026400395.1. Lineage (GTDB taxonomy): Bacteria > Pseudomonadota > Alphaproteobacteria > Rhizobiales > Xanthobacteraceae > Z2-YC6860. Next base: position 974 of record JAPLPD010000369.1, read on the forward strand.
GCGCTGGCCCTGCCTCGGGGCGCGGCGCTTCCCGCCGAATGGCCGAAGCCCGCGCTCGACGTGCCCGCGGACAAAGCCGCGCAATGGCGCGCCAGCCGCGGTCTGAGCGACGACGGCCGGCCGGTGGTTGCCTTCGCGCCGGGCGCCGTCGGGCCGAGCAAGCGCTGGACCTACTTTCCGGAGCTTGCCCAGACGCTGACCGCGCAGGGCCTGTCGGTCTGGGTGCTGGGAAGCCCGGCGGAAGCGCCGCTCGCCGCCGAAATCGTCGCGGCCGCGGGGCCAGGGGCTCGCGACCTCACCTCCCCCGACCTTCGTAACGCCATCCTGGCGCTGAAGCTCGCCGGTGCATGCGTCTCGAATGATTCCGGCCTGCAGCATGTCTCCGCCGCGATCGGCACGCCGACCATCGGCATTTACGGGCCGACCAGCCCCTGGCACTGGGCGCCGCTCAACCCGCTCGCCGCCGCCATCGAGACCTTGACCGAGGTGCCTTGCCGCCCCTGCCACAAGCCGACCTGCCGCCTACTTCACCACAATTGCATGCGCAACATTCCGGCGGCCCAGGTGCTCCCCGCGGTTCACCAAGCACTGGCACAAACGGCGGCATCGCCCGCTTGAACTTGCGCCCCAACCCGGTGCCCGGTACCAGAGAACATGGTCGATCCGCGTCAGGAAGCCGTCCTCGCCCACCTCCAGCGCTCCCAGGAGGCGATCGAGCGCGTCAGCGCCGACGGCAGATTCGTCGCCGCGATCACTGCTATCGCAGACCAGATCGCAGCCTCGCTCAAGGCCGGCGGCAAGGTGCTTTTGGCCGGCAACGGCGGCAGCGCCGCCGTCGCCCAGCACATCGCCGCTGAGCTGGTCGGACGCCCGGTCGGCGATCGCGCGCCGCTCGCCGTCATCGCGCTCACCGCCGACACCTCGGTGCTCACCGCCGTCGGCAACACCCGGGGCTTCGAACAGGTGTTCGCCCATCAGCTCCGCGCCATCGGGCGCAAAGGCGACGTGCTGATCGCGCTGTCGACATCGGGCCACTCGGGCAACGTCATCGCCGGGCTGGATGCCGCGCGCCAGCTCGGCATCGTCACCATCGGTTTCACCAAGCACGCGCAGACGCCCATGAACGAGCTTTGCGATTTCCTGCTCGCTGTTCCGGTTAAGGAGCACGCCTTGATCCAGCAGATCCACGTCACCGCCGGCCACGCGATCTGCCGGCTGGTTGAGCAGGAACTGTCCGGCGAAAGCCGGAGCTGAACCATGGCCATCCCGCCGCGGCAGCCGGCCGCATTCCTCGATCGCGACGGCGTCATCAATTACGACGACGGCTACATCGGCACGATCGAGCGCTTCCGCTGGATGCCGAACGCGGCCGCCGCGATCCGCCGGCTCAACGAGTCCGGCTATCTGGTTTTCATCGTCTCCAACCAGGCCGGCATCGCCCGCGGGCTGTTCACCGAGGACGACCTGATCAAGCTGCACGATTGGATGGCGCGCGAATTGATGGCGCAGGGCGCCCATATCGACGACGCGCGTTACTGCCCGTTCCATCCCGAGGGCAAGCTTGCGGCCTATCGCTGGGATTCCGACCTGCGCAAGCCGCGGCCCGGCATGCTGCTCGATCTGATCGGCAACTGGCCGGTCGACCGCGCCCGAAGTTTCATGATCGGCGACAAGGACATCGACATGGAGGCCGCCGGCAGCGCCGGCATCACGGGCTATCTGTTTGCCGGCGGCGACCTCGACGCTTTCGTGCAGGGCTGCCTCGCCAAGCACCCGGGCTGAATCAACTGAAATTGAAGAACCGCGCCGGATTATCGACCAGCACCCGATCGCGCGCCGCCCGATCAGGAAGATAACGCTCCAGCAGCACTACGGTGCTGAATTCGTGTTCGACGCCGTGGCCCGCGTGCGGGTCCTTGCCGGGCCGGATGAAGCGGTGGACATGCGGCCAGTCGGTCGCCCACATGCAGCGCTCCGGCGCGGCTTCGTAGAACAACCGGCCGAACGGCACCATGTCATTCCACGGCTCGCCCACCTTGGAGCGCAGGTCGCCATTGGACAGTTGCACCCACCAGTTCTCGTTCTTCAGCAGGTCGAGCAGCATACGGATCACGGGCAACGACGTGCCGCGCTCCGGATCGGGACCGCCCAGATGGTCGATGATCGCGGGCACTTTGATCCGGCGCAGCTCCGCCTCGACCGGCAGGAAATCGTCGCCGAAGCCGAACACCTTCACGAACCAGCCGAGTTCGCGGACCCGATCGAGCGTGCGGCGCAATCCGTCAAAGCTCGGCGCCAGCTTGAAGTTGCCTCCGAAATTGAACCGCGCGCCGCGCACGCCGGCGCCATGCAGCCGCGCGAGCTCCGCGTCGCTGACGCTGTCGTCGACGATGGCGACACCGAGATAGTTTCCCTTTGGCGCGGCCTTCAGCACGTCATGCAGCAGGCTGTGATCGGTGCCGTAGATGGTCGGCTGCACCAGCACCGCGCGGTCGATGCCCATCGCGCGATGCAGCGCCTGCATATCCGCGAAGGTGCAGTCCTGCGGCGGCTGGTAAAGCGCGTTCGGATTGCCGACCGGATAGACCTTCGGGTCGCCGAACACATGCAGATGCGAGTCACAGGAGTTCTTCGGCAGACGTTCCGGCATGTTTTTCTCCTATTGCAGCGTGATGTTGGCGTCCTTGATGATTGGACCCCACTTCGCGCGCTCGCGCTCCAGATGGCTCTTGAGAAACTCGGGCGTGCCGCCGCCCGGCGTCACTCCCATCTTGCGAAGTTGAGCACGGCCCTCGTCGCTATTGAGGTAGGCGTTCACCACCCCATTCACCTTGTCGATGATCTCGCGCGGAGTCCCGGCGGGCGCGAACAGCGCGTTCCAGCCGGTCGCCTCGAAGCCCGGAAAACCGGATTCGTCCACCGTCGGGACATCCGGCAGGTCGCTCAACCGGGCCGCGCTGGTGACCGCCAGGCCCCGGATCGTGCCCTGTTGCACGGCTGGCACGAAGGTCGGGATGTAGTTGAACCCAACCTGAAGATCCCCCGAGATGAGATCGGGCAGCGCCTGGGTCGCAATGCGATAGGGGACGTGCACGATCGACGTGCCGGCGAGCTTGTTGATCAGTTCCAGCGTGATGTGAGCCTGCGATCCGGGCCCGACCGTGCCGGCGTTGAGTTTGCCCGGACTGCCCTTGGCGTAGGCAATCAACTCGCGGAAATTCGTCGGTGCAATTTTCGGACTGCCGACGATGATCAGCGGCGAAGAACCGAGGATGGTGATTGGATCGAACGCGCGTTCCGGATCGTAGCTCATGCTCTTGTACAGGAATTTGTTGGCGACGCTCGGGCCAACGGTCGCGGTCAGCAGCGTGTAGCCATCGGGCTCGGCCTTCGCCGCCGCTCCCGCGCCGATGTTGCCGTTGGCGCCGGGACGGTTCTCAACGACGAATTGCTGACCCAGGGCGTCGCCGAGCGCTTTGGCGACCGCACGGGTGAGAATGTCGGTGCTGATGCCCGGCGGGAACGGACAGATCACCGTCACCGGCCGCGTCGGCCACGGATCGGCGGCCCGCGCAGGCGTTGACGCAATGAGACACGCAAAGACGGATGCTGTCACGATCGACACCGCGGCGCGGTTGACCAAGTTTGCCTCCCTTGTGTTCAGCGGTTCGCGCCCTATTCCGGCTTGATGCCGGACGCCGCGACCACCTTCCCCCACTTCGCGTAGTCGTCGCTGATGACCTTAGCGTAGGCCGCCGGCGTGGTTCCGACCACGTCGACGCCGATGGCGGCCATCCGCTCGTGGAAGCCAGGCGTGGCAATAATCTTCGCGATTTCGCGGTTGAGCGTGTCGACGATGTCCGGCGGCGTACCGGCGGCGGCCACCAGCCCCACCGCCGAGCCGACCTCGACGCCGGGCAGGCCCGCCTCCGCCATGGTCGGAACGTCGGGCAGCGAGGGGATGCGGGCGCGGCTGGTCGCCGCGATGGCGCGCAGCTTGCCCTCCTTGATCAGCGGCAGCAGCGAATTGATCGCACCGATGAACATATCGATTCGTCCGGCCAGCAGATCCGGGATCGCGGCGGTGGCGCCGCGGAACGGCACGTGAATGAGATCGACGCCCGCATGCATCTTGAACAGCTCGCCGCCGAGGTGCTGCGGCGTGCCGACGCCGACCGAGCCGAAGGTCAGCTTGTTCGGCGAATTCCTGGCGAGCTCGATGAACTCCTTGACCGTGCGCACCGGCAGGCTCGGCGGCACCACCATCGCGAACGGAACATCGGCGACCAGGTTGATCGGCGCGAAATCCGTGACCGGATTGAACAGCGGATTGCGCGACAGATGCGGCCCCATAGTGAACGAGGCCGGCGCGACCAGCATGAGATAGCCGTCCGGCGGCGACTTCGCCACGAAGGAATAGGCGATGGCGCCGCCGCCGCCGGGCTTGTTCTCGACCACCACCGACTGATTGACCTGCGCCTGCAAGCCTGTCGCGATTTCCCGCGCCACCACATCATTGGAGCCGCCCGGCGTGAACGGCACGATGATCCGGATCAGCTTGTCGGGAAAAGCCTGCGCGCTTTGCGACGGGACAAGAAGCGCCGCCGCGATAGCGCACGCGGCGAGAAATTGTGTCATGCTTTCCTCACTATCGCCGCGCTGCATGAGACGAGCCCATTGCGCGGCTGCATTGTTGTGGCGCATCACCTTGCCCCAGCCCCGGGCCGGTGACCAGGGTGGTGCGACAACGTTGGCGCGGGAGGAAGCACGATGGCGCGGACCATGAAACTCGGACTGTTCATCCGGCCCTGCGGGCACCACATCGCCTCATGGCGTCACCCGAAGGCCCAGGCCGACGCCGGCGTCAATTTCCAGCATTTCATCGAGATGGCCCGGACCGCCGAGCGCGGACTGTTCGACATGCTGTTCTCGGCGGATTCGAACACGGTCTGGACCGCGTCTGAATCGGCGATCGAACGCGTCCACTACGTCGCCTGGATGGAGCCCTACACACTGCTCTCGGCGCTTTCGGGCTTCACCAAGAACATCGGCCTCGTCTGCACCGCCAGCACCAGCTTCGAGCAGCCCTACTCGGTCGCGCGCAAGTTCGCGACGCTCGACATCATCAGCGGCGGCCGCTGCGGATGGAACGTCGTCACCTCGGGCAACGAGACGGAGGCGCAGAACTTCAGCAAGGAGCCGCACCTGCCCAAGAAGGAGCGCTACAAGCGCGGGCGCGAGTTCGTCGATGTGGTGCGTGCGCTGTGGGATTCATGGGACGAGGATGCCTTCGTCCGTGACAAGGAGAGCGGTATCTTCTTCGACCGCTCCAAGATGCACGAGCTCAACCATCACGGCCAGTTCTACAACGTGCGCGGTCCACTCAACGTCGCCCGCTCGCCGCAAGGGCATCCGGTCATCGTTCAGGCCGGAGCCTCGGACGATGGCCGCGAGCTCTCGGCTGAAACCGCGGAGGTGTTGTTCGCCGCGTCCGACACGATCGAGCACGCCCGGGAATATTATGCCGACATTAAAGGCCGCATGACCCGTCATGGCCGGCCGCACGACGATCTCAAAATTCTTCCGGGGCTTTCAGTTACGGTCGCGCCGACCCGCGCGGAGGCGGAGGAAAAATTCCACGCCTTGCAGGAATTGCTGCATCCCGAGCTCGGGCTGGCGCTGTTGTCGCGGCGTCTCGGTTTCGATCTGACGGGCTATCCGCTGGACCAGCCGATGCCGCCGCTGCCGGAAAACAACGTGATCAGCAGCCGATCCGACATGATCACCGCATGGTCGAAGGACGGCGCTCCAACGCTGCGCCAGCTCATCCAGCGCTTCGCCAGTTCCCGCGGCCACTATTCCATCGTCGGCACGCCAACCGAAGTGGTCGACGAGATGGCGCGCTGGTTCACCACCGGCGCCTGCGACGGCTTCAACGTGTTGCCTTCGTACTATCCCGGCGGCCTCGACGACTTCGTCGATATGGTGGTGCCGGAGTTGCAGCGGCGCGGCCTGTTTCGCACCGCCTACGAAGGCGCAACCCTGAGGGAAAATATGGGGCTGCCGCGCCCGGTCAGCCGCTATGCGGCACCCGAGCGCAAGAGCGCCTCCGGAGCGTCGGGTTAGGTCGCCAACTCACTCTGCGCCGGACGTGCCGAGCGGCATCCGCCATTCCGCCAACCGCGGCAGAACAGCGGACATCCGATCAGCCGCGCGCCGCCACCTTGTCCTGCGTCTTCGTTTCGAAATCGCCGGCGTCATGGCGTTCGTGCAGTTGGTCTTCAAGCGGTCCGTTGACACGGTTGACCATTCGCCCGCGCTTGACCGCGCGGCGCTCGCCGATTTCCTTCGTCCAGCGCGACAGGTTTTTATATTCGCTCGTCTGCAGGAACTTGCGCGGGTCGTTGTAGGAGGCGCCGTTTAACACGCCGTTGCCGTACCACGGCCAGATCGCCATATCGGCGATCGTATATTCGTCGCCGGCGATGAATCGATTGTTCGCAAGCTGGCGGTCGAGCACGTCGAGCTGGCGCTTCAGCTCCATTGTAAACCGGTCGATGGCGTATTTAATCTTCACCGGCGCATAGGCATAGAAATGCCCGAAGCCGCCGCCGAGATAGGGCGATGAGCCCATCTGCCAGAACAGCCAGTTCAGCGCCTCGGTGCGCTTGCCGTGATCCTTCGGCAGGAAGGCGCCGAATTTATCCGCCAGATAGAGCAGGATCGCGCCGGATTCGAACACGCGTTGCGGCGTCTTTTCGCTGTAGTCCATCAGCGCCGGGATTTTGGAATTCGGGTTCACCCCGACAAATCCACTGCCGAACTGGTCACCCTCTCCGATCCGGATCAGCCAGGCGTCGTATTCCGCTCCGCTATGACCGGCGGCCAGCAATTCCTCCAGCATGATCGTAATCTTGACGCCATTGGGCGTCGCCAGGGAGTAGAGCTGCAGCGGATGCTTTCCGCGCGGCGACTCTTTCTCATGCGTCGCACCCGCGATCGGGCGATTGAGGGCGCCATAGCGCCACTTGGGATCTTGGTCCTTCTCCCAGACCCAGACTTCCGGCGGCGTGTATTCAGGTGTCTCTGTCATGTTGGGCTCTCGTCTGTCGCTCGATAGCTTTGCCGAAGGGATAGATTGGCAAGCATAGGCTGTCCCATCGCCGTCGTCAGCTCTGGTCGCCGTATCGTTCAAACACAGCCGCCGCGACGAATTTCTTGCGGCCCTCGCTGCCAGGGCTGGCCCCTTGGGCGGCGCACCAGTCCGGAAACGTGCCCGGATCGATGCGAACACGCATGACCGGATGGCCGTAAGCCTTCAGGCCCCGCTCCATTTCCTCGGCCATCTTCAACCAGTCCCTCCACGCGCGCGAGCTATGCGGGATTTTGGGTGACGAGGTTGATCAGGCGGCGTGGTGAGCCGGCATTTCAGTGACCTCGATTCCGTTTTTGAATTTGACTCCTTGAACGACCTTTGGCAACTGGTTCTCGCCGTTTAATCGCCG
>JAPLPD010000109.1 GCA_026400395.1 Alphaproteobacteria bacterium
CAAGGGCGCGGCTCGCACCGTCACCGCTCTGATGAAGCTCATCGGCAAACTCGTCAAGACGTTTGCGCCCGAGCAGTGCGCAAACTACTTTCGACATGCCGGATACCGGTGATGACCCAAATCAAATGGAAAACGCTCTAGTCTGGCGTCATGGCCCCGGTGACGGCTCTCCCGCTGTTTCATCTCTATGGCGATCCGCCCGACGATCAGGCGTTCGACTTCATTCACGTCGAGACCATCGCCCTCGCGTTCTTCGGCGCATGATTGGCTGATCCGTGCCCATCGCCATCGCAACCTGTTCCAGATGCTGCTGATCGAGCGCGGCGGCGGCGAGATGGCCTTCGAGGCGGCCAACGTTCCATTTGCCGCACCCTCGGCGATCCTGGTGCCGCCGACCACGGCGCATGGCTTTCGTTTTCATCCAGAGGTGACCGACGGCTGGGTGGTGAGTTTCACCGAGGACGTATCCGATGCGCTCGGCGAACGGTCCGGCGAGGCGTTGAAGCGGCTCAAGGCGCTGGCGGCGGAACCGGTCATTCCACTCGGCAGCACAAGCGAGGTCAGACGCCTGTCGGCGCTGTGCGCGGAACTGCACGAGGAGGGTTTTCTGGCCCGCGAGGGGTTTCGCCTTGCCATGCGGGCGCTGCTCGCGCTGATCGCGATCGAGGTGGCGCGGCTCGCCGCGAGCCGCGCGCGAACCGGCACGGTAACGCTTCAGCCGGCCGACGCGACCGTGGAGGCGCTGCGCCGGCTGGTCGACGAGCACTTCCGGAAGGAACGGCTGATCAGCTTCTACGCCGAAAAGCTTGCGATCACGCCCGACCGGCTCAACGATCACGTCAAGCGCGTCAGCGGCGTGACAGCGGGCCACCTGATCCGCCAGCGCGTGCTGACCGAGGCCAAGCGCGCGCTGGTGTTCACTGGCCAGCCGATTCACGAGGTGTCCTACGATCTCGGCTTCGCCGATGCGTCGCACTTCGCGCGGTTCTTCCGCAAGCAGACCGGCGCCACCCCGCAGGAGTTCCGCGAGGGGCGGGGCGGGTGATTGCTTCGCGACTCTCGCGTTCGCCATGCCCGGCACTCGGCCAGGCATGGCGTGGCGAGTTCGGTCCTAATGCGCCAGAAAGTTCAGCACCGCCTCGGTGTACGCCTTCGGCTGCTCGATGTTGGACAGATGCGCAGCGTCGAGGGTGGTGACCTTGGCGCCCTTGATCATCTTTGCGATCTCGTGGCCGTACTCCGGAAGCGTCGCCGGATCCTGGGCGCCGACGATGACCATGACCGGTGCGGTGATCGTTGGCGTCGAGGCGCGGAAGTCCATATCGCGGACGGCCTCGCAGCAGCCGATGAAGCCGTCGAGATTGGTCTCGATAAACATGGCGGCGACCTTGGCGACAGGCGCCGGTGACGTTTCGCGGAAGCCCTTGGTGAACCAGCGCTCCATCTGCGGGCCGGAGAGCTTCGGCAGGCCGTTGTCGCGGGCGAACTTGATGCGGTCGTGCCACGGCTGTTTGTCGGCGTAATAGTAATGCGTGTTGGACAGCACGAGCTTTTGCACGCGGTCGCGCGCGTTGGCGCCCATCCATTGCCCGACCATGCCGCCCATCGACAGGCCGCACCAGTTGAAGGTCTTGGCGCCAGCGGCGTCCGCCACGGCGAGCGCGTCGTTGCCGAGCATGTCCATCGTGTACGGCCCCTTGGGCGCGCCGGATTTGCCGTGACCGCGCCGGTCGTAGCGAAGGACACGGAAGTGATTCGACCATGCAGGGGCCTGGTCGTCCCACATGTGCAGATCGGTGCCGAGCGAATTGCACAGCAACAGAACCGGGGCGTCGGCCGGACCTTCAACCTGGTAGTTGATCGGGCAGCCGTCTTTGGCGGTGGCGGTGGGCATTGGTTTCCTCGTGGTTTGTTGTGGACGGAAAGATCAGGAGAATTTGAACTTGTCGGTGGTCGGCGTGAGCGGCTCTGCCGGGGCGGCGGCCGGAGGGCTGGGTGGCGGGGTGGGGTGAGTGAAGATGAACGGAAGGCCGACCGCGGCGGGTTGTGCTGAGACGGGTTGCGGCGCGGGTGGCTGCGGCGCCGCGGATGCGGCTTCCCGCGGTGGCGGCGGCGCGGGATCTGGCCGTTGTTCTGGCCGTTGTTCTGGCCTTGGCTCGGCGCGGGTTTCGGTTCGGCGCGGCGCACGCATCTGACTGGCCACCACCAGACGATCGATGAAGGTCTGCGCGGAGCCTTGGTAGGTCAGCGGGATGAACAGCTTTTCGATCTCGATGCCGCTCAGATGCTGCTTCACCCGGATGTCACCCAGCAGCATTTCCTTGAGCGGGCGCTTTTGCTGCACCGCCTGCTGGTTCAAATCCCGCACCAGCGCATGGGCTTCGGCGCGGCCGATCTTGGCAGCGAGCGCGAATGACGCCGCCTCGGCCATGATCTGACCGCCGGTCATTTCGAGATTGGCGCGCAGGCGCTCGACGTCGATCTCGAGTCCCTGGGCGATATCGACCACGGCGGCGAGCGCGCCCGAGGTGACCAGAGCCAGCGCGGGGATGGTCATCCAGTCGGTGTGCCAGCCGCCCGGCGCGCGCTCGTGCTCCTGCACCTGGGCGGCGAGCAATGTGGCAACCAGATGGGGCGCGGCGGTGGCGGCGGAGAGCGCGGCGGCGGCGCCGACCGGATTGCGCTTTTGCGGAAGCGTCGAGGAGCCACCGCGGGCGGGCGCCGCCGGCTCGAACGCCTCGCCGACCTCGGTTTGCATCATCAGAGTCATGTCGCGGGCGATTTTGCCGCAGGTGCCGGCGAGGATGCCGAAGCACGCGGCCACTTCGGCCAGCCGGTCGCGGTGGGTGTGCCAGGGCGCGTCGGGAAGCTGCAGGTCGAGCAGGGCTGCCATCCGTTCGGAGACGGCAAGGCCCTGGTCGCCGAGCGCCGCCAGCGTGCCGGCGGCGCCGCCGAATTGCAGCATTAGCGCCTCGCGGCGGAGCCGCAACAGGCGCTCGCGCGATCGCCCGAGTGCCGCCGCATAGCCGGCGAGTTTCAGCCCGAACGGCATCGGCAAGGCATGCTGCATCATGGTGCGTGCCACCGACAGGGTGCGGCGGTGGCGACCGGCCAGCGCAGTAAAGCCTTTGACGGCGAGGTCAAGGTCGGCCAACAGCGCGTCGATGGCGGCGCGCAACTCCAGCATCAGCGCGGTGTCGATGACGTCCTGGCTGGTGGCGCCCCAGTGGACGAAATGCGAGGCCGACGGATCGCGCGCCGCGACCGCCTTGGTCAACGCTTCGACCATGGCGACGGCGATGTTGCCGGAGGGGGCCTGCGCCGCCACGAGGGCCTCGATATCGTACAGCGCGGCGTCGCAGGCGTGACCGATGGCCGCCGCGCCGGTGGCGCTGATGACGCCGAGCGCGGCCTCGGCCTGCGCGAGGGCGGCTTCGAAGTCGAGCATGCGCTGCAGCCGCGCCCGGTCGCTCAGGATCGCGCGCATGGCCGGGCTGGCGTACAGCGGCGTCGTCAAAAGCGAGGACATCGGCGTGTCGGTCATTCTCCCCATTACACCCGCCCGGGGGCCGAACGCCAACCCCGCCCGCATGGAAGCTTCGCTGCCATGCCGAAACACCCTTTCCAGATGACGCTCCAGGGCTTAACTCCTCTGGTGACGATTGTATTGGAGGGATGCTTATGGCGATGACGATGTCGGGCGAGCAGCAGCTTGCCGCTTCGCGGGAGACGGTCTGGGCCAAGCTCAACGACCCGGCGGTTCTCAAGTCGTGCATCCCGGGGTGTCAGAGCCTGGACGTCATCGGTGAGAATGAGTTTCTGGCCGTTGCTACCAACAGGGTCGGGCCGGTGAAGGCGACGTTCAAAGGCAAGGTGCGGCTGACCGATCTCGATCCGCCGAACGGCTACAAGATTTCCGGCGAGGGTGACGGCGGCATCGCCGGCTTCGCCAAGGGCGGCGCCAGCGTCACCCTGACCGAGAAGGATGGCGGTACGCTGCTGTCCTACAACGTCGAGGCGCAGATCGGCGGCAAGCTCGCCCAACTCGGGCAGCGGCTGGTCAACGGCGCGGCCAAGAAGCTGGCCGACGACTTTTTTGTCAAGTTCGCCGCGGCGGTGAAAGCGGGCTAGCCACACTCAATCGCTCGCTCTTGACCCCGCCCGGGGCCAAGTTCAAGTTGCTCTTGTTCCAGACTGCGAAATGAGCGAAAAACGTCCAGTTTCGCATGGATTTGTTTGCCGGATCGGAAGTCCGGCTTGAAATAAGGGCCGCTGGGTCCGGGGTCGAGGAGGAATGCCGATGCCTGCCGTTTCGCTGACGGTGAACGGGAAACCCGTTACCGCCGATGTCGATCCCCGTACGCTGCTGGTCCAGTTCCTGCGCGAGCACCTGCGGCTCACCGGCACCCATGTCGGCTGCGACACCTCGCAGTGCGGCGCCTGCGTCATCCATCTGGACGGCGTTGCGGTGAAGTCCTGCACCACGCTGGTGATGCAGGCCGATGGCGGCAACGTGCTGACGATCGAAGGTCTTGCCGCCGCTGACGGCCCGCTGCATCCGATGCAGGAGGCATTTCGCGAGAATCACGGTCTGCAGTGCGGCTTCTGCACCCCCGGCATGGTGATGACCGCGGTCGATATGGTTCGCCGCAAGGGCAACGATCTCGACGAACGCACCATCCGCGAAGAACTCGACGGCAACCTTTGCCGTTGCACCGGCTATCACAACATCGTCAAGGCCATCGCGGCCGGCGCGAAGGCCATGAAGGCCTAGTCTTCCTCCGGAGAGGACAACGCGCGGAATCAGGGAACGACTTCGATGTATGAATTCAAATACCAGCGCCCAGGCACGGTCCGGCAGGCGGCCAATATTCTGGCCAAGGACGAAGACGCCAAGATCCTGGCCGGCGGCCATTCACTGCTGCCGACCATGAAGCTCCGGCTGGCCAAGCCCAGCCAGATCATCGACCTCGGACGGGTCGAAGGTTTGAACACCATCGAGCTGAAGGGCCGATCGGTCGTTATCGGCGCGATGGCGCGTCACGTTGACGTAGCGAACTCGCCGGTGGTCAAGGAAGCCTTTCCGGCGCTGGCCGATCTCGCCGGCGTGATCGGCGATCCGGCGGTGCGCCATCGCGGCACCATCGGCGGTTCGCTCGCCAACAACGATCCGAACGCGGACTATCCCGCGGCGGTGCTGGGGCTCGGCGCCACCATCATCACCAACAAGCGCCGGATCGCCGCCGACGATTACTTCAAGGGCATGTTCGATACCGCTCTCGAACCGGGTGAGATCATCATCAAGGTGCAGTTCCCGATCGCCAAGAAGGCGGCCTACGAGAAGTTCAAGCATCCGGCATCGGGCTTCGCCCTGGTCGGCGTGTTCGTTTCCAAGCGTGGCTCCGACATCCGCGTCGCGGTGACCGGCGCCGGCTCGAACGGCGTGTTCCGCGTCACGAGCTTCGAGGAGGCGCTGAAGAAGCGGTTCTCGCCGAAGTCTATCGAGGGCATGACGATCCCCGCCGACGGCATGAACGCCGACATCCACGGCAGCGCCGAATACCGCGCGCATCTGGTGGGCGTGATGGCGCGCCGGGCGCTCGCCCGGGCTTGAGGATTTCGAACTGGAATTTTTCGGCGGGCCGGTCAGCGGTCCGCCGAAAATTTTTTGCGGAACCAGTCGTCCAGCATTTCCTTCTCGAAGCGAAGCTCGTCGGTCGAGAGACCTGCGCCCGGACGGCTCAGATACATCTGATCGGACAGCGCTTCCTCGCCGGACGCGACGACCTTGCCTTTGCGCATCAGCCGGTAGCGCAGCGTGATCCTCGGCGGCGTCGCGCCGGTGAGCACGCGTCGCCGCGACGGTCCCATCGACGACAGGTCCATGCCGGCTAGATCGACGTCGAGCACGGTGATGCTGAGCTTGTCGCCGCGGCCGAGATAGCGGGTGCCGAGCTGCTTCAGGATCGTCCGGATCGAGTCCAGCGCGGGGATGCCGCGGACGGTGGCGTCGGTGTAGTTGGAGCCGCCGAAGGTGACTTCGACGGCGGCGTTCGCTGGGGCGGCCAGGGCGATCGCCGCCAGCAGAGCCAGTGCGGGGATTGTCGTGCGTCGCATGGGTGCTCTTCTTACCCTTGTTAACGCGGGGCCGCGTCCGATATTTCTTGGAATTGCTTGAAGGTGACGCCTTTGGCCCCTGACCGGCCTGTGCAGGAACGGCCGGGACAGGGCCCTTTTGACCGGGTAAGTTGTTGGCGATGAAACAGAACGTAACGAAATCCACTCCCGATTCCATCGACGCCACCATCAAGCTGCTGGAAGGCGCCGGCTATCTGGCCGACCGCTCGCTCGCGACGGTGCTGTTTTTGGCGCTGAAGATGGGCCGCCCGATCTTCTTCGAGGGCGAGGCCGGCGTCGGCAAGACCGAGATCGCCAAGGTGCTGTCGGCGACGCTGGGCCGCCGGCTGATCCGCCTGCAATGCTACGAAGGTCTCGACGTCGCCTCCGCCGTCTACGAGTGGAACTATGCGGCGCAGATGATTGCGATCCGCGCGTCCGAGGCGGGCGGCGAAAAGGACAGCGCGCGCATCCAGAGCGACGTGTTCTCCGAGAAATTCCTGATCAAGCGGCCGCTGCTGCAGGCGCTGGAGCCGGATCCGGCCGGCCCGCCGGTGCTGCTGATCGACGAACTCGACCGCAGCGACGAGGCGTTCGAAGCGTTCCTGCTCGAAGTGCTGGCCGACTTTCAGGTCACCATTCCTGAACTGGGCACGGTCAAGGCCGCGCATCCACCGATCGTGGTCATCACTTCGAACCGCACGCGTGAAATCCACGACGCGCTCAAGCGCCGCTGCCTCTACCACTGGGTCGGCTATCCGACCGCGTCGCGCGAACTGGAAATCGTGCGGACAAAAGTGCCGGGCATCAGCAAAAAACTCTCAGAGCAGGTCGTCGGCTTCGTGCAGGCGCTGCGCAAGCAGGACCTGTTCAAATCGCCCGGCGTTGCCGAGACCCTGGACTGGGCGACGGCACTGAGCGAACTCGACGCGGTTGCGCTCGATCCGGCGACGGTATCCGACACGCTCGGCGTGCTGCTGAAATACCAGGACGACATCGCGCGGCTCGACGGCGGCAAGGTCAAAGAGATGCTCGATCAGGTGCAGGCGGAGCTGCGCGCGGCGGAGTAGTGCGCCATGGATGATAAAGACCCCGAGGGCCGTCTCGCCGAGAACATCCTCTATTTCGCGCGCGCGTTGCGCGCCGCCGGCATTCCGCTCGGGCCGGGCTCGGTGCTCGATGCGCTCGCGGCGGTGCGGGCGGCCGGCGTCGGCGGCAAGGAGGATTTCTACTGGACGCTCCACGCGGTGTTCGTGAAGCGGCACGAGCACTCGGTGCTGTTCGATCAGGCGTTCAAGATATTCTTCCGCAAGCGCGGCTATCTCGAACGGCTGATCGCGATGATGTCGCCGGAAATGACCGGCGCGCCGGCGCAGGCGGAACAGCCGCAGGCGTCGCAGCGGGTGCTCGATGCGCTGTTCCAGGGCGCCGAGAAGATCGAGCGCGAGAAGCAAGAGATCGAACTCGATGCGCGCTTCACCGTCTCCGACCGCGAGGTGCTGGAGAAGAAGGATTTCGCGCAGATGAGCGCCGCCGAGATCGCGACCGCGAAGGACGCGATCAAGCGCATGGTGCTGGGCTTCGACCAGGTGAAGACGCGGCGGCTGAAGCCGCATCCGCGCGGCCATCGCATCGATTTGCGCCGCACGTTGCGGGCCAGCATGAAGGGCGGCGGCGCGCTGATCGATCTGAAATACCGCGGTCCGACCACCAAGATGCCGCCGGTGGTGGCCTTGCTCGATATTTCCGGCTCGATGAGCCAGTACACGCGCCTGTTCCTGCACTTCCTGCACGCCGTCACCGACAACAGGAAACGGGTGCACACCTTTCTGTTCGGCACCCGGCTGACCAATGTGTCGCGGGCGCTGAAGGAGAAGGACCCGGACGAGGCATTGGCCGCGTGTTCGGCCAGCGTGCTCGACTGGTCGGGCGGAACCCGGATCGCCACGTCACTCGCCGTATTCAACAAGCAATGGTCGCGCCGGGTGCTGACCCAGGGCGCGGTGGTGCTGCTGTTCACCGACGGGCTGGAGCGCGACCCCGACGATCGGCTGGGCTTCGAAATCGACCGGCTGCACCGGTCCTGCCGCCGGCTGATCTGGCTCAATCCGCTGCTGCGGTTTTCCGGCTTCGAGGCCGAAGCGCGTGGTATTAAAGTGATGCTGCCGCATGTTGACGAACTGCGGCCCATACACAACTTGGAGTCGATGACGGATCTGTGCCGGGCGCTGTCGGAGCATGGCAGTCATGTGGATCCGAAGACCTGGTTATCCAGGGTCGCGTAATATCCGGTAGTATATAACGCCAAAGGCCGAAATTCGGGCATAATGGCTGCGGGCTGCAAGGAGAACGGACATGCTGGCGCGAGACGAGGACATTCTCAAAGCGGCCGAGGACTGGAAGAAGGCCGGGCGCGGGGTGGCGCTGGCCACGGTGGTCGAGACCTGGGGCTCGGCGCCCCGGCCGATCGGCTCGAATCTGGTGATCGACGACCAGGGGAATTTCCTGGGTTCGGTGTCAGGCGGCTGCGTCGAGGGCGCGGTGGTGACGGAGGCCATCGACGTGATCGAGAGCGGCAAGCCGCGGACGCTGGAGTTCGGCGTGGCGGATGAGACCGCCTGGAAGGTCGGGCTGTCGTGCGGCGGAAAAATCCGCGTGTTCGTCGAACGGGTGGAGTAGCTCTTGCGCCTCGATATCCTCAACGCATTGAACGAAGAGCGCGCCGCGCGGCGCAGCGTCGTCGTCGTCACCAACCAGGACAGCGGCACACAGCGGCTGGTGAAGGCCGCCGATATCGGCGCCGATCCGCTCAAGGCCGTGCTGGAGAAGCACATCCGTTCGGCCAAGAGCGGCATCGAGGAGACCCCCGAAGGCAAGGTGTTCCTCACGGTGCATGTGCCATCGCCTAAGCTCGTCATCACCGGCGCGGTGCACATTTCGCAGACGCTGGCGCCGATGGGGCAGTTGCTCGGCTACGACGTCACCATCGTCGATCCGCGCACCGCGTTCGCCAGCATCGAGCGGTTTCCCGACGTGAAGGTGATCGCGGACTGGCCGGACGTGGCGTTGCCGGCCATCGGCATCGACCATTACACCGCGTTCGTGGCGTTGACTCACGATCCGAAGATCGACGATCCGGGTCTCGATGTTGCGCTGAAAAGCGACTGCTTCTACATCGGCGCGCTGGGGTCTCGGAAAACCCATGCCCGCCGCGTCGAACGGTTGAAGGCTGAACGCGGTTTCAGCGACAACGACATCGGCCGCATCCATTCGCCGATCGGCCTGGACATCGGTTCGGTGTCGCCGGCCGAGATCGCGGTCTCCATCATCGGCGAAATCACGCAGGCGTTGCGCCAAGAACCCACATGAAGTTCGGACCTGTCCCGCCCCGGCAGGCCGAAGGCGCCACCGCCGTCCACACCATCCGTCAGGGCGCTCTGGTGCTGAAGAAGGGCACGCTGATCGGTCCCGCGGAGGTGGTCGCGCTTGAGGCGGCGGGCATCAAGGACATCGTGGTGGCGCGGCTGGAGCCGGGCGACGTGTCCGAGGACACGGCGGCTGCGGCGATTGCCAAGGCGGTGGCCGGACCGGGTGTTCATGTGGATCGGGCTTTTACCGGCCGTGCCAATCTGTTTGCCGAGCGGGCCGGCTTGCTCGCGGTCGACAGGGAGGCGATCGACCGGCTGAACCGGGTGGATGAGGAGATCACGTTCGCGACGCTGCCGGCGTTCAAGCCGGTGGTCGAGGGCGAGATGATCGCCACGGTGAAGATCATTCCGTTCGCCACCAGCGAAGCGTCGCTCAAGGCCGCGCTCGCCGCAGCCAGCAAGCCGTTCGTCCGCGTCGCGCCCTACACGATCAAAAAGATCGGCGTGGTATCGACCTTGCTGCCGGGGTTGGCGACCAAGGTGGTCGAGAAAACCTTGCGGGTGACCGAGGCGCGGCTGGCGCCGGCGGGCGCCGGGGTTGTCGCGGAACGGCGCGTGCCGCACGAGCAGGGCGCAGTGGCGAAGGCGGTCGATGAGGTGCTGAAGGACGGCGCTGAGCTGGTTGTGGTGTTCGGCGCGTCTGCCATCGCCGACCGGCGCGACGTGATCCCGGCCGCGGTCGAAGCGATCGGCGGCCGCATCGAGCATTTCGGCATGCCGGTCGATCCGGGCAATCTCATGCTGATCGGCGAGGCGCGGGGGCGCCCGATACTCGGCGCGCCCGGCTGCGCGCGTTCGCCGAAGGAAAACGGCTTCGACTGGATCTTGATGCGGCTCTTGGCCGGACTGCCGGTGTCGCGCGAGGACATTACCGGCCTCGGCGTCGGCGGGCTGCTGATGGAGATCGTCACGCGACCGCAGCCCCGCGCAGAGCCTGAGCCCGAGAAGGGGCGGCGGGTCGCGGCGGTCGTGCTCGGCGCCGGCCGTTCGACGCGGATGGGCGGCCCAAACAAGCTCCTGGCGGAGATCGGCGGCAGGCCGCTGGTTCGCATCGCCGCTGAAGAGGCGCTGGCCTCGCGCGCGAGCCCGGTGATCGTGGTGACCGGCCATCAGCGCGACAAGGTCGAGGCCGCGCTGTCCGGCCTCGACGTGCGGCGCGTTCACAATCCGAATTTCGCCGCAGGGCTTTCGACCTCGGTGAAGGCCGGTCTCGCGGGGCTGCCGGAGGACGTGGACGGCGCCATCGTCTGCCTCGGCGACATGCCGCAGGTGACCGCGCCGCTGATCGACAAGTTGGTTGCGGCCTTCGATCCCGAGCGCGGCGCGCTGGTGGTGGTGCCGGTGATCGACGGTCAGCGCGGCAATCCGGTGGTCTGGGCCCGGCGCTTCTTTCGCGAGTTGATGGCGCTCGACGGCGATGTGGGCGCGCGCCATCGGATCGGCCGTTATCCGGAGGCGGTGGTGGAGGTGGCGCTGACCGACACCGCGGCGCTGGTCGATGTGGACACCCCGGACGCTCTGGACCGAGTGAAGGCAGCGCTCGAAGGCGCCTGAGCCTGGGCGGCAATCGTTACCTCCGTTTAACAACTTTCGTCTTTGATGCCTGCGGACGACGTCTTCGGGGGAAGGCCATGCTTGACCGTTTGCGTGCGGGTGTTGGCGCAATTGCCGTTCTCGGCTTGCTGGCCACGGGATTGGCTTCGGCGCGGGCGGCGGGTGCGCTCGCGGTCGGCGCCTGCGCGGCTTACGGCTATGCCTACGATTATCCGTCGGCGGATACCGCCCAGGCGGCGGCCATCGAGAAGTGCGGCGGCTCCTGCAAGAAGGTGGTCACCACCAACAAGGGCTGCGTGGCACTGGCGATCGACGGTCACAAGCCGTGCGGTCCGAACGGCTTTGCCAACGCGCCCAAGCTTGGCGTGGCGCAGAACACCGCCCTGAAGTACTGCCACCAGTACGGCGGCAAGGACTGCGTGATCCGGGCCTGGATCTGCGACGGCAAGAAGAGCTGACGCGGGCCGGATCGGCCGGTCTGGGTGATTTCTGAATTGGCGGACGCGGCTGCGAGGATTCAGCGGGCCTTGCCAGCCGCATCTTTTCGGATTAAATAATGACTGACCAGTCAGTCAAATACGACAAGATGGCCGACCGATGCCGAAGATCACCAGGGCAGCCAAGGCGCCAGGACCCGCGCGGCTTGCGGGGGCCAACCCGATATCGACGCCCCGGCGCGCCAAAGGCACGCCTGCGCCGAGCAACCCAGTCGGCGCCCGCGCCCGGCGCAGCGCCGAGCGCCGCGACGCCATCCTGGCGGCGGCGCTGGATGAGTTCTCCGCTCGTGGCTTTGCCGCAACCCGGCTCGACGATGTGGCGCGCCGGGCCGACGTCGCGAAGGGCACCATCTATCTGCACTTCGCCGACAAGGAGACGCTGTTCCAGGAACTGATCCGCGTCGAGATCGGCCCCGTCGTCCAGGTGTTGGAAATTGCCTCGCACACCGATATGCCGCTGCGGCAGGTAACCGACCGGCTGATCGAGGTGTTCGTGCGCGAGGTGTTCGAGACGCGGCGCAAGGATGTCATCCGGCTGATCCTCACCGAGGGACCGCGCTTTCCCGCCCTCGCCGAGTTCTATTACCGCGAGGTCATTTCGCGCGTCATGACGACCATTCGCGCCATGCTGCGCCGCGCTCACGAGCGTGGCGAACTCCGGACCGACGCGCTGGTTCGCTTTCCCCAGTTGCTGCCGGCGCCGGGGATCGTCGCCATCATCTGGAGCGGTCTGTTCGACCGCTTCGAGCCGGTTGACGTGCGCGCGATGATGCGCGCGCATTTCGACATGCTGCTCGCACCGGGGAGTGCGCCATGATGCGCCGCATCGCTGTTCTTGGCTTGGCCCTGCTGGCGCTGGTCGCCTGCGCGAAAACCGAGGATCCGGGCTATCAGGGCTGGGTCGAGGCAGATCTGATTTTCGTCAGCCCGGACGAGGCCGGCCGCGTCGATGCGCTGCCGGTGCGCGAAGGCGATGTGGTGGAGAAGGGGGCACCGCTGTTTTCGGTCGACCCCGATCTGCAACAGGCCGATGTCGAAATGGCGAAGGCGTCGGTGACCAACTCGACCCAAGCCTACGAGCGCGCGCAGACGCTGCTCAAGACCTCTGCCGGCACGCAGAAGACCTTGGAGGACGCCGAAGCGTCAATGCGCACGGCGCAGGCGCGGCTTGCCTCCGCGCAGACGCGCCTGGCCCGGCGCAAAATGGCGAGCCCGGTCTCGGGCTCCGTGCAGCAGATCTACTACCGGCCCGGCGAGGTCGCGCCGGCCGGGCGGCCGGTGGTCTCGTTGCTGCCGCCGGGAAACATCAAGATGCGCTTTTTCGTGCCGGAGACGATGTTGCCGCGGGTCGCGCTCGGCGAGGCGGTGACAATCCATTGCGACGGCTGCAAGTCCGTCATCGCAGCGAAGGTGACGTTCATTTCCCGAAGCTCCGAGTTCACGCCGCCGGTGATCTACAGTCTCGATGAACGCTCCAAGCTCGTGTTCCTGATCGAGGCGCGCACCGAAACGCCTGGCGAACTGCGGGTCGGCCAGCCGGTGGATGTGCGCTTCGAGGAGCCGCGCAAATGATAGCGCCGGGGCAAGCCTCGGATGTTGTCATCGATGTTCACGGCCTGACCAAGTCGTTCGGCGGGCGTACCGTGGTTCGCGACCTGTCACTGCAGGTGAAGCGCGGCACAATCTACGGATTTCTCGGACCGAACGGCTCCGGCAAGACCACCACCATCCGCATGCTGTGCGGCCTGCTTACGCCCGATCAGGGCACCGGCACCTGCCTCGGCTACGACATCCGCACCGAGACCGAGAAGATCAAGCGTCAGATCGGCTACATGACGCAGCGCTTCAGCCTCTACCAGGATCTTTCCGTGAGGGAGAACCTGGAGTTCGTGGCCCGCATCTACGGGCTGCCGCAGCCGGCCAAGGCGGCGAGCGATATGATCGAGCACATCGGGCTGGTGGGGCGCGAGGAACAGATTGCCGGCCTCTTGTCCGGTGGCTGGAAGCAGCGGCTGGCGCTCGGCGCCTGCACCTTGCCGGGGCCGCAGCTTCTGCTGCTCGACGAGCCGACCGCCGGAGTCGATCCGAAGGCGAGGCGCGAATTCTGGAACGAGATCCATGCACTCGCCGCGCGTGGGCTCACCGCGCTGGTCTCGACCCATTACATGGATGAAGCCGAGCGCTGTCACGAGATTGCGTATATCGCCTACGGCGAACTGCTGGCGCACGGCACGGTCGATGAGGTGGTCCGGCAGTCCAACCTCACAACGTTCAGCGTGACCGGCGAAGGTCTGGTCCAACTCGCAGCCGAACTGGAGAAGAAGCCCGGCATCGACAGCGTCGCGCCGTTCGGCGCAAGCCTGCACGTCTCGGGACGTGACGCCGCGGCGCTGGAGGCCGCCATTGCCGCCCACCGCGACCACACTGGCCTGAACTGGAAGCAGATCGACGCCTCGCTGGAAGACGTTTTCATCGGACTGATGGCCCAGGCCAAGGACAACGTCACATGAGCGCCATGTCCAATCTTGTGCGCGCCGGCTTCTGGCGGCGTGTCGGAGCGATGATACGCAAGGAGTTCGTGCAGCTTCGCCGTGACCGGATCACGTTCGCCACCATCATCACAATCCCGCTCATGCAGCTCGTCCTGTTCGGCTACGCCATCAACACCCAGCCGCGCAATCTGCCGACCGCGGTGCTGCTGCAGGAATCAAGCGATGTCGGACGCTCGATCCTGAAGGCGCTGGAGAACACCAAGTTCTTCAAGATCACCCAGCAGGTGCATGACGAGGCCGAATTCGACCGGGTGCTGGCGGCGGGCGAGGTGCTGTTCGCCATCGAGATTCCGCGCGGCTTCGAACGGGCGCTCCGCCGCGGCGACCGGCCCGCGCTGCTGGTGGCCGCCGACGCGACCGATCCGGTGGCGACGAGTACGGCGCTTGGCGCGCTCAACAACCTGGTCGCGCTCGCGCTCCGCAACGACCGTTCGATCCCCGACGGCGGCACGCCGGCTTTCGAAATCCGCACCCACGCCCGCTATAACCCGGCCGGATCGAGCCAGCTCAATATCGTGCCCGGCCTGATGGGAA
The DNA here is from genome assembly GCA_026400395.1 of Alphaproteobacteria bacterium. Lineage (GTDB taxonomy): Bacteria > Pseudomonadota > Alphaproteobacteria > Rhizobiales > Xanthobacteraceae > Z2-YC6860. The sequence goes on from JAPLPD010000109.1 coordinate 14,683, forward strand.
CGATATTGACCTTGACCATGCTGATCTTCACCGCGTTGTCGGTGACGCGGGAGGTCGAGCGCGGCACCATGGAAAGCCTGCTGGCGATGCCGATTACGCCGCTCGAGATCATGCTCGGCAAGATCGTTCCTTATGTGCTGATCGGCTTCCTGCAGGCGGCCCTGATCGTCGGCGCCGGCGTTCTGCTGTTCGATGTGCCGATCCTGGGCAATATCGTCCTGCTAGCCGCGCTGTCGACGCTGTTCATTGCGACCAATCTGGCCGTCGGTTACACGTTTTCGACGCTGGCTCAGAACCAGTTGCAGGCGGTGCAGATGGCGATGATGTTCTTTCTGCCGAACATGCTGCTATCGGGATTCATATTCCCGTTTCTTGGGATGCCGGTCTGGGCGCAATGGTTCAGCGAAGGACTGCCGCTTACCCACTACATCCGCATCGTTCGCTCGATCATGCTCAAGGGCTCGACGCTGGCCGACCTGCATTACGACGCGCTGGCGCTGGTCGGGCTGATGCTGGTGGCGATGATCATCGCGGTGACGCGGTTCCGCCGCACCCTCGACTAGGATTGCCGAGTGGGGGCGGCGCCGGTCATTTGGTGGCCATCAGCTCACGAGGCTTGGCCGCCGGCGCAACGCCCGGGCGCTGCAAACCCAGATTTCCCCGCAGCGTCGCGCTCTCATATTCGGTCCGGAACAGGCCCCGGCGCTGCAACTCGGGAACGACCATATCGACGAAGTCGTTCAGGCCGCCCGGGAAATAAGGGATGATGACGTTGAAGCCATCCGCGGCTTCGGCCTCCATCCACTCCTGCATGCGATCGGCAATCTGGACCGGAGTGCCGATGACCTCCAAGTGTCCGCGCGCGCCCGCGAACCTCTCGTAGATCTGACGGATCGTCAGATTTTCCCGTTTGGCCATCTCGACAACGACTTCGACGCGGCTCGGCGCACGGTTGTTCTCGGGGAGGTCGGGCAGCGGGCCATCGAGAGGGTAGCCGCGGAGATCGAAGCCAATTCGCGTCGACAGGAATCCGATACCGACCTCCGGGTGGATGTAACTCTGCAGCCGCGCGGATTTTTCCTTCGCTTCGTCCTCGGTTCGACCGACGGTGACCGATATGCCCGGCATGATCTTGATCTGATCCGGCTCGCGGCCGAATTTCGCCATCCGGCCCTTCACGTTGGCGCAGAAGCCCTTGCCGCCATCCAGGGTGGACTGGGCGGCAAACACGACGTCTGCGGTTTCCGCGGCAAGCTCCATCCCTTGCTCGGATGCGCCGGCCTGCACCAGCACCGGCTGGCCTTGCGGAGACCGGGCGACATTCAGCGGCCCCTTCACCTTGAAGTATTGTCCCTGATGGTTGAGCACATGCATCTTGCTCTTATCGAAATAGACGCCTTTGCCGCGGTCGTACAAAAACGCATCTTCGTCCCAGCTGTTCCAAAGCCCTCGCACCACGTCCGCGAACTCGTGCGCGCGCTTGTAGCGTTCCACCTTGGGAGGGTGCGGCGTGAGGCCGAAGTTCTCTGCCTCGGTGATGTTGTCCGACGTGATGAGGTTCCAGCCGGCTCGGCCACCGCTCACGAGATCGAGGGAGGCGAACCGGCGGGCGAGCGAGTAGGGCTCGTCGTATGATGTCGTCGCCGTGCATACGAGGCCGATGTTTCGGGTGAGTGGCGCCAGTGCGGCCAGCATCGTGAACGGCTCGATCCAGGCGACATAGTGCGTGTATTGCAGCCCTTCTTCCTTCGCGGTCCATGCGGTCACGTTGTCCGCGGAGAACAGCATGTCGAAGCGTCCGCGTTCCGCGGTTTGGGCCATCTCGATGAAGCGCTGAAAGTTCACGTTCGCGTCGATATCCGAATCGGGGTGCCGCCAGGCTGCGATGTGGTGGCCGACCGGTCGCGTGAAGAGGCCGAGCTTCATCTGCTTATTTGTTTTTTGCACCTTCGATCCTCCCTTCGAACAACCGCGGACAAGCCGGCCCACGGTGCAGCGATTCACGCGCCGGAGACGCCTGCGCTGCTTTCGCGTTCCCCGATTGAACGCGACGGAAGCGCAGCGAGAGCTTACGTGAGCATGGGCCGGCGCACGCCTAGTCGGCGCTGATTTTCGCCGCGCGGATCGGTTCCGCCCATTTTATCTGGTCTTCCTCGACGGTTTTCACCATGTATTCCACCGTTGCGCGTTCGCCGGTGGGAGGCTCAGCGCCGATCGAGCGCAAACGGTCGCGCACCGCCGGCGTCTGCATCGCTGCGACGGTCGCGGTATTGAGCTTCTGGACGATGGCCGGCGGAGTACCTTTCGGCAGGAACAGCGCGTTCCACGTCGCGGCATCGAAGCGCCCCAGGCCCTGCTCGGAGCTCGATGCGATGTTCGGAAGATACGGAGATCGCTCCGGGGCCAGCAGCACCAAAGGCTTGATGGTCTTGCCGTCGATCTGCGACAGCACAACCGCGACCACCGCGCATTGGTAGTCGATGATGCCGCTGATCAGGGAGCTAAGCCGGAATCTGGGTGACGACGTTTGATTGAAGGCGGCGTATCGAGGCGGGTGTCGAAGCCTGCCAGAACCTCCCCGAAAGGAGCGATACGCCATGTCGAGAGATACCACTGTCATCGCCTTCCGTCAGCCTG
>JAPLPD010000191.1 GCA_026400395.1 Alphaproteobacteria bacterium
CCGAGGAACGTCCGAGTCCGATTCACCCGCTGGGTGCGCCATGATCGCCTCGCTCGATCCAGGATAAGGTGCTGATGCCTATATCTGAATCGGCGTGAGCGTTGCGGAAATCAGAGCGTCATCCGGGGAATGCGGGCTTAACCAGTCGCATATGGGTGCCTCGCATCGTGGGAAATTTCGTTGCGGCCAGATGTAACGGAAGCTCCGGCGGCCGAGTAGCGCGATCGGATTGTGAGGTTAAGGCGCGCGGTTAATCCGGCGTCCGAACCGCTGGCCTGCGTCAGCGCGCCGCAACGCGTAACGGCTGTGCGAACGCCTCTAGGCCCATGGCGGGTTCTGGCTTAGTGTTAACCGGCAAGGACAAGACCGGCGCGTAACCGGCCCCGAATTCGATTGGGCGTTAACGGGAGACGATTCCATGTCCATGCGATCGCTGCGCACTCTGTCGATGACACTGGCGGCGTTGGCCGCAGCGTTCTTGCCGATGGCAAGCATCGCGCAAGCCCAGACCAAGATCACTATCGGCAAGGTGGTCGGCGGCAACGGCCTACACATTCCAAGCTACGTCGCCGACGTCGCCGGTATCTTCAAGCAGGAGGGACTCGAAGCGCGCTTCATCTCTCTCACCGGCAAGGCGCAGGTCACGGCGGGTATGTCCGGCAATCTCGATTTCGTGCCGATCCCCTCCGGCGGCGCGCAGGCGGCGCTGAACGGCGCCGAGATCCGCTACACGGTCGGCCAGTCGATGTCGTCGCAGTGGGTGTTCGTGACGCGCGGCGACATCACCAAAATCGAAGACCTCAGGGGCAAGACCATCGGCTACGGCCGCTTGGGCTCGGCCGACTACGACGAAGGCGCGACCTATCTGGGGCGCTTCTTCAACATGCAGGTCGGCAAGGACTACAAGGTCATCGCCTACCAGGGCGAACCCGAGCGTATTCCAGCGCTGCTCAACAAGGACATCGACGCGACGATGGTCTCCGCCGCGCACGCCGCGCAGGCGGTCAGCATGGGCATGAAGGTGATCGGCCGGACCTCGGACAAGATGCCGCGCGTCGGCGGCACGTTCTGGTCGGCCAAGGTGTTCACCGACAAGAATCCGGAGACCGTACAGAAGTTCTCCCGCTCAATCGCCAAGGCGGTGATGTATCTGCGGGACAACAAGGAAGGCTCCGTGAAGGCGATCAAGGAGCATCTGGGCCTCGACAATGACAAGGTGGTCGGCTTCATCTGGGATGCGTTGCACAACGCATTCGGCGCCGAGTTGCCGCGCGATCAGTTTCGCGAAATCTTCGAGTCGCGCCGGCTCGACATGATCGCCGAGAACCAGTGGCCAAAGGACAAGCCGCTGCCCGATCCGGAGCAGTTCCTGCTGCGCGCTCAGCTCGAGTCTGCGCTCAAGGAAGTGAACTACGTGCCGGCCAAGGTCGGAACGAATTAGAATTCTGCCGTCATTCTGGGGCGCGAGCAAAGCTCGCGAGCCCGGAATCCAGTAGCATGTTCGGAAAAGATTTCTGGAGTCCGGGCCCGGCGCTTTGCGCCGTACCGGAATGACGTTTCGTCGTCCGATCTTGAAACGTTATTCGCCGCCGGTGCGCTGCGGGCGCCAGCCGCCGAGCCGGTTTTCCAGCAATTTAACCAGCCCTGTCATGATCAGCGACAGCACGGCGAATACGATCAGTCCGGCGAACACCACGTCGACCTGATAGCGGCTCGCTGCCTGCACCATGATGACGCCAAGCCCATCCTCGGCGCCGAAAAACTCGGCCACGACGACGCCGAGGATGGCGCGGCCGATCGCCAAGCGAAGCCCCGCCACGATGTAGGGCAGGGCATTCGGCACCACCACCAGCCGGGCGACATCCCATTCGCTGCCGCCGAACGAGCGCACCACATTGATCAGGCCGCGATCGGCGTTGCGCACGCCTTCGTAGGTGTTGATCAGGATCGGAAACAGCGCGCCGATGAAGACGATCACGACCTTCGCCGTCACGCCTAGCCCGAACCAAAGCATCAGCAGCGGCAGGAAAACCAGCCGGGGCGTCGCGTTGAACGCCGTGACGAAAGGATCGAACATCGCGTTGAGCGTCCGCGAGCGGCCCAGCACCACGCCGAGCGGCAGACCGACCAGGACGGACAGCAGCAGGCCGACCACGAAGCCCGTCCCGCTGACGCTGAGCGGGGCCCAAAGCTTGCCGGTGACGATCATGTTCCAGAGCGTGACTGCGATCTTGCTCGGCGTCGTGAACAGCATCTTGGTGCCGGCCTGCAGCGTGACCAGCTGCGGCAGCAACTCCCACAACAACAGCAGGACCACGATGCTGCCGGCGCCGAGCACCGCCGGCTCGATCCGCCGCCACAGGCTGCGCGCGGGGGCGAAGTCGCCGGCTGGCGCCATTCCGGTTTCCAGCAGTTCGCTCATTGCGCCCGCCACGGGAAGGCGGTGCGCTCGGCCCAGCGGATGCCCTCGGTCATCGCCACGGCGATCACCATGATGACGAGGATGCAGGCGAACATCTTGTCGAGCGCATAGAGATCGCCGAAGCGTGCGATGGCGTAGCCGATGCCCTCCGACGCGGCGAAGAATTCGCCGACCAGCACACCGATCAAGGCGCGGCCGATGGCGATGCGCGCGCCCGCCACGATGTACGGCAGCACGCTCGGCATCAGCACCTTCAGGTAGAGGTCGATCTCCCGGCCGCCCATCGAACGGACCACGTTGATCAGCAGCGGATCGACGGCGCGCACGCCGGCGTAGGCGTTGAAGATGAACGGAAACACCGACAGGAAAAAGATGATGAGGATCTTGGCGCCGAAACCGACGCCGAAATACACCACGATCAGCGGCGACAGCGCCACCAGCGGACTGGCGTAGAACACCGTCATCAGCGGATCGAGGGCCAGGCCGACACGCCGCCGCCAGCCCATGACAATGCCGAGCGCCACGCCCACAACGGTCGCCAAAGCCATTCCGCATATGAATGGGATGGCGCTCACCGCGAGGTCTCGCAACAGCGCGCCGCTTTTGATCAGATCGATCAGGCCAAGGACGATCAGGTCCGGTTTGCTGATGAACAGCTTGTTGAACGGCACCACCAGGAAGATCGCCTGCCATGCCGCGAAGAACAGCACCACGGCGAGGATGCCCAGCAGCTTGTCCCGGTGGCGCGCGGCGAAGCTCCGGCGTGGAGCTTCGCCGGAATCGGCCTCTTGCGCGGGCGTCGGGACGATCTCCATCGGTTACACCGTGATCTCGTCCTTGAGCTCGTTCCAGATTTGCAGCTTCAGTTCGTTGAATTCGGGCGTCACCCGCATCTCGTAGTCGCGCGGGCGCGGCAGATCGATCGGAAAGATTTTCTTGGCGCGGCCGGGCCGCTTGGTCATCACCATCACGCGGTCGGAGAGGTAGATCGCCTCTTCGATCTGGTGGGTGACGAACAGCACGGTCTTCTTGTCCTGCTGCCAGACGCGCAGCAGCTCGACTTGCATCAGGTCGCGGGTCTGCGCGTCGAGCGCCGCGAACGGCTCGTCCATCAACAGCACGCTGGGATCGGTGGCGAGGGCGCGGGCCAGCCCCACACGCTGCTTCATGCCGCCGGAAAGCTCGTGCGGGAAGTGCCCCTCGAAGCCGGCCAGTCCGATCATCTCGATCAGCGGTTGCGACACCTTGCGGCGGGCGTCGGCCGCCATGCCCTTCAGTTCCAAGCCAAGCTCGACGTTGGCCTGCACTGTTCTCCAGGGAAGCAGTCCGAAGTCCTGGAACACCATGGCTCGATCGGTGGAAGGTCCGGAAATCGGTGATCCTCGGAGCCGAATATCGCCGGAATCGGGCCGGATCAGCCCTAGGATGACGTTCAGAAAGGTGCTCTTGCCGCATCCGGACGGCCCGACGATCGACAGGAACTCGCCCTCATTCACATCGATGTCGAAGTTTTGCAGCGCCCGCACCGGCCCGCGGTTCGGCGGCCGGAAGGTGAGGTTGACGTTCCGACCCTGAATATACGGCTGCATGAACCCCGCCCAGCTTTTCGCCACTGTAGTCAAAATGGCCGGTGGTGCTGAGTCAAATTGACCGCGGCCGATCGCCTTCGCCCGCGGCGAATGCCGGAAATTCAGGCGAGATCGGCCCGTTTATCACTTGGTAAGCATGCCGTGCTTCGATCCGGCTAAGCGCGACCGGCAGGGCCGGTCGCCCAACGCGAGGAATCACGATGATGACCCGAGGTTTGAAAGTCCTTCTGATCGCCGGGGCTCTCGGTGCCGCGCCAACCCATGCGGGCGGCAACGGCGGCGCGGTGGCGGCCGGTGTTCTCGGCGGCCTTGCAGTCGGCGGCCTGCTCGGCGCCGCGGCGGCGCAGCCCCGCTACGCGCCTGAACCTGTCTACGTCGCGCCGCCGCCCCCGTCCTGCTATTGGACCCGCGGCCAGCCTGTATGGGATGGCTATCGCGGTGTGTGGGTGCGTCCGCGCGTCCAGGTCTGCGACTAGTCCGACCAGCCATCTGAGCAAACGTGAAGCGTCCGCGCGTCAGCGCGGGCGCTTTTTTGCATGCGGTCCGGTGTTGCGCCCCCGGTCATTCCCCCTATAGTCCGCGCGAATTTCGATCAACGGACGCTCCTCATGCTGACAGGCGACATCAAAAAGGTTGTGCTGGCCTACTCCGGCGGGCTCGACACCTCGATCATCCTGAAGTGGCTGCAGACCACCTACGGATGCGAGGTTGTGACCTTTACCGCCGACCTCGGCCAGGGCGGCGAAATCGCACCGGCGCGCGAAAAGGCGCTGCGCGCGGGGATCAAGCCGGAAAACATATTCATCGAGGACGTTCGCGAGGAGTTCGTACGCGACTACGTTTTTCCGATGTTCCGCGCCAACGCGCAGTACGAAGGCGTTTATCTTCTCGGCACTTCGATCGCGCGGCCGCTGATCGCCAAGAAGCAGATCGAGATTGCCCGCAAGGTGGGCGCCGATGCGGTGTCCCACGGTGCGACCGGCAAAGGCAACGACCAGGTCCGGTTCGAACTTTCCTATTATGCGCTGGAACCCTCGATCAAAATTATCGCGCCGTGGCGTGAGTGGAGCTTCAAGGGCCGCGAAGATCTGTTGAAGTTCGCGCGCGACCACCAGATTCAGATCGCCAAGGACAAGGAAGGCGAATCGCCGTTCTCGGTCGACGCCAACCTTTTGCACTCGTCTTCCGAGGGCAAGGTGCTGGAGGATCCGGCCCAGGAAGCGCCGTCGATTGTTTATCAGCGCACCATCTCGCCGATGGATGCGCCGGACAAAGCCACCGAGGTCCGCGTCGGCTTCGAGAAGGGCGATGCAGTTTCGATCGACGGCACGCCGATGTCCCCGGCCGCGATCCTCACCCGACTCAACGAACTGGGTCACGACAACGGCATCGGCCGGCTCGATCTGGTCGAGAACCGCTTCGTCGGCATGAAGTCGCGCGGCGTGTACGAGACGCCCGGCGGCACGATCCTGCTGGCCGCGCACCGCGCCATCGAGTCGATCACGCTCGACCGCGGCGCGGCCCATCTCAAAGATGAGATGATGCCGCGCTACGCCGAACTGATCTACAACGGCTTCTGGTTCACGCCGGAGCGCGAAATGTTGCAGGCGCTGATCGACAAGAGCCAGGAGCACGTCGAAGGCGAGGTGCGTCTCAAGCTCTACAAAGGCAACGTGCTGATGGCCGGCCGTGAAAGCCGGAAGTCGCTTTATTCGTCCAAGCTGGTCACCTTCGAGGACGACAAGGGCGCCTACGACCAGAAGGACGCCGAGGGCTTCATCAAGCTCAATGCGTTGCGGTTGCGCACGCTCGGCGCGCGCCGGAAGAAGTTCGACAAGTAAACGCTGCCACCGGATGGCGGCGGTGCGGTCTTGCGTTCTTTGAAAGGCAGGCCACGCCATGGGAAATCTGTTCGGCAAGATCGCCGTGACGACCGGATCGGCGCTGGTCGCCGGAGCCCTGCTGGTGGTTGCCTACTTGTCCGCCGGCACCTTTCTCCTCGCGGGCATGCTGTCGGCGGTGTTCCTGATCGGCGAGAAAATCGACGTGGTGCAATATCTGTTCGCGCCGATCGCGTTTTCGGCGGCGCTGATTTTTGCCGCCGCCTCCTGGGGCCTGACGGCGGTCGGCGTCGGTACCTGGTGGGTCTGGCGAAAGCGGCGCGGGAAGCCGGACACGGGGACGAAACCGTAGGGTTGGCGTCGCCTGCTGGAAATCCGGCGAAGCGATCCTATATGACTTGCGCCGATCGCAACCGGAGCGATCTTATGGGTGCTTGGGGTGGGCTTCGATGATCTACATCCTCGCCTTCTTCGTTCCGCCGCTGGCGCTGTTGCTCAACGGCCAGATTTTCGCGGCGATCTTCAACTTCGTGCTTATCGTGCCGTGCTTGTTCTTCGGCCTGATCTTCCACGTCTTGCTGCTGGTGCCGTCGGCGCATGCCATTATCGCGATCTACCACGAGCGCGAGCAGCGCAAACATCGTGAGATCGTCGAGGCGATCCGTGAGCACGGCCCGCCGCCGGGCTGGCGCGGCTAGTCCAGGCCGCTAGCTTTTCCAACTCCCGCGCTACATGATTTTCAGCGCATTTGCCGTCACAATGGCAAGGGGGGACGAGGGCAATGGTGGCAGGCCGCAGCGCGACGCCGCTGATCTCGCTTGACGCGGTGGTGTTGGACACCGAAACCACCGGACTCGATCCGCGCAGCGCGAGGTGTAGCGCGACAATCTGGATGAGAACTCCGCGACAATCAGGATGGCCATTTTGGCGGTCGCGGCGAGGAGATGATTGTCGCGGCGCGACGATAACGCAAGCGATATTTTCGTGACGCGTGATTTGATTGTCGTGGAGC
>JAPLPD010000184.1 GCA_026400395.1 Alphaproteobacteria bacterium
ACCGACCCTTTATCCAACCGCCGTTACCGCCAGACGCGGCCCTACGGGCGCACGCCGCCGCTGCTGGGGCGCCTCCGGTCGGGCTCCGCCCTCCCTTCGTCACCCCAGCAGCGGCGCATTCTCATCCTGATTGTCGCGGGTTTCTCACCTTGATTGTCGCGCCGCAGCCAATACTCAAAGCCGCGCTAATTGCACATCATGCCAAGCACACGACCGAACAGAAACTTGAGGACGATCTAAAAGCCGCATAGCATCATCAACATGCAACGCTCGTCCAGCCAAGTTCAACAACGGACGGGACATCCCCGCCCACCATGCCTGCGGTGGCTGAAGGCAGCCCGCGCAGCGCCGACGCACCGGCCATGCCAGGATCGAAGCAAATCCAGATACCCGCGCAAGTGCCCGCGCAGTTCCAGCCGGCAACCCAGCCGCCAGCACAACCGGCGAACGGCAAGACGGTCACCATCATCGATGGGTCCACCGGCAAGCGCCAGGAGGTGCCGATCGCGGCGACACGAGATGCCCGCGCGCCGCTGGAACAGAAGCTGTTGGAGGTTTCGCGCCACGGCCCCATCCCGCGCGTCGGACCCGACGGCGCGCGTCCGTCGGAAGTTTACGCCCGCCCGATAAAGCCGATACAAGGCAAGAAAGACGGCCCCCGAGTCGCCGTTGTGATCGGCGGTCTCGGCATCAGCGCAGCCGCCACCAAGCAAGCGATGACGAAACTGCCCGGCCCGGTCACGTTCGCGTTCACGCCTTACGGCGTCGATGTCGAAGGAATGGTGACGGCGGCCCGTGCCGAAGGCCATGAGGTTCTGCTGCAGGCGCCGATGGAACCGTTCGACTATCCCGATAACGACCCCGGCCCGCAAACCCTGCTGACCACACTCAGTATCGACCAGAACACAGATCGGCTGCAGTGGCTGATGAGCCGCTTCCAGGGCTACGTCGGAATTACCAACCAAATGGGCGCGCGCTTCACCTCCACCGAAGCCGCGCTGGCGCCGGTGCTGAAGGAAGCCGCACGCCGCGGGCTGATTTATATCGACGACGGGTCCTCTCCGCGGAGCCTAGCCGGCCAGATCGCCGGCGCCAACAATCTACCCTTCGCCAAGGCTGAGATCGTGCTCGACGCAGTCCAGACCACTGCACATATCGACCGCGCCCTGGGCCGGCTCGAGGCGCTGGCACGCGAACACGGCAGCGCGGTCGGCGTGGCTTCGGCCTTGCCGGATTCGATCGAGCGAATCGCACAATGGGCCAAGGGCGCCGAGGCACGCGGAATTGTGCTGGTACCGATCACCGCCGTCGCAATGAAGCCGAAGTCGAGCTGACCGACGCGGATCGCAAGTGGCGAATGGCATACTAAATGCGCTACGCTTCAGTTCGCATTTGCCCTTAGCCACTCCCCCCGTTTGCCCATGCCAAAATACGAAGATCTGCCCTACCGACCCTGCGCCGGCCTGTGCGTCATCAATCGCAAGGGCTTGGTGTTCGTCGGCCGCCGCACCGACGGCCCCGAACACACCGACGCAACCCACTTCTGGCAAATGCCGCAGGGCGGCATCGACGAGGGCGAGAAGCCTTATCCCGCGGCCCTGCGTGAACTCCACGAGGAGACCAGCATTCGATCGGTCGAGAAGCTCGGCGAGATCAGGGGCTGGCTGACCTACGACATCCCGAAGATGTTCGGCAAGAAGGCCTGGAACGGCAAATATCGCGGCCAAAAGCAGAAATGGTACGCGCTGCGTTTCACCGGCAAGGATAGCGAGATCGATGTCGAGAACCCGGGCGACGGGCACAAGCCGGAGTTCATCGAATGGCGCTGGGCGCCGATGGAAACGCTGCCGGACCTGGTGGTGCCGTTCAAGCGGGACATCTACGAGCGCGTCGTCAAGGCATTCGGCAAGTGGGCCTGACGGAACGGCACGAACGACGCGTGGAAACGGCTGTTCGGACTGCTTCTTGGCGGCGTTCGGCAAGATAGCTGCGATCAGTTCTCCGCCCGCCGCCGGCGTGCTAAACAGGTGGGTGCCGCTGATCGAAATTCAGTGATAGCCGCGATGCGAGGCGACAGCCCCGTCAGTGCATCGCAGTGCCTTCAAGGTGCTGATCCAGCGCCTTGAAGTGATCGAGCTTGGCGATCTGGCGATCGAGCGCCGAATCCACATCGACTTCCTTGACGCGCAATTCCATCTCGGCGATCTGGGATCGCAGAGCGGCCCGGTCGAAATCGTCGATCGCCGTAGCGGCGTCCGCCAGCACGGTGAGACCGTCCGGTCCCACCTCGGCAAAGCCGCCGAGCACCACCAGCTTGATTTGCTCGCCGCCTGCCGTGACCGTCATGATGCCCGGCCGCAGCAAGGCGATCAGCGGCGCATGGCCCGCCAGTACGCCAAAGTCACCCTCGGCGCCGGGGACATCGACCTGATCGACCTGACCGGAAAACGAAATCCTGTCCGGCGACACGAGTTCGAAGTGGAACGTGGCCATTGCTTGAGCCTTCCCGAAACTACGCCGCTTCCGCCGCGAGCTTCTTGCCCTTCTCGATCGCCTCTTCGATGGTGCCGACCATGTAGAACGCCGCTTCCGGCAGATAGTCGTACTTGCCCTCGACCAAGCCCTTGAAGCCTTTCAGCGTGTCGGCAAGATCGACGAGCTTGCCGGGCGAGCCGGTGAACACTTCGGCGACGAAGAACGGTTGCGACAGGAAACGCTCGATCTTGCGCGCCCGCGACACAGCCGTCTTATCCTCTTCGGAAAGCTCATCCATGCCCAGAATGGCGATGATGTCTTGCAGCGCCTTGTAGCGCTGCAAGACCTGCTGCACCTGCCGGGCGATGCCGTAGTGCTCCTCGCCGACGATCAGAGGCGACAACATACGCGAGGTGGAGTCGAGCGGGTCCACCGCCGGGTAGATGCCCTTGGCGGCGATGTCGCGCGACAGCACGGTGGTCGCATCCAAGTGGGCGAACGAGGTCGCCGGCGCCGGATCGGTCAAGTCGTCGGCCGGGACGTAAATCGCCTGCACCGAAGTGACTGAGCCCTTGGTCGTGGTGGTGATGCGCTCCTGCAATGCGCCCATGTCGGTGGCGAGCGTCGGCTGATAGCCCACCGCCGAAGGAATACGGCCGAGCAGCGCCGACACTTCCGAGCCAGCCTGGGTGAAGCGGAAGATGTTGTCGACGAAGAACAGCACGTCCTGGCCCTGATCACGGAAATGCTCGGCGACAGTCAGGCCGGACAGGCCCACGCGGGCGCGGGCGCCCGGCGGCTCGTTCATCTGGCCGTACACCAGCGCGCACTTGGAGCCCGCGGTCGAGCCATTGTTCTTCTTCGGGTCCTTGTTGACGCCAGACTCGATCATCTCGTGATAAAGGTCGTTGCCCTCGCGAGTGCGCTCGCCGACGCCGGCGAACACCGAATAGCCGCCGTGTGCGCGCGCCACGTTGTTGATCAGTTCCATGATCAGAACGGTCTTGCCGACGCCGGCGCCGCCGAACAGGCCGATCTTGCCGCCCTTCGCATAAGGCGCCAGCAGATCGACGACCTTGATGCCGGTGACGAGAATTTCAGCTTCGGTGGACTGCTCTGTGTAGGCTGGCGCGTCCTGGTGGATAGCGCGGCGCGCCTTGGTCGGGATCGGGCCGGCTTCGTCCACCGGGTCGCCGATGACGTTGATGATGCGGCCCAGCGTCTCCTCGCCGACCGGCACTTCGATCGGAGCGCCGGTGTCGGTGCATTCCTGACCGCGGACCAGACCCTCGGAGGTGTCCATCGCCACGGTGCGAACAGTGTTCTCGCCGAGATGCTGCGCGACCTCGAGAACCAGACGATTGCCGCCGTTCGTGGTTTCGAGCGCGTTCAGGATCGCCGGCAGATGATCCTCGAACTGCACGTCGACGACGGCGCCGATGACCTGGGTGATCTTGCCGACTGCATTGGGCGTGGTGGCCATGGTGTCCTCGTTACCTTAAATTAAAGTGCTTCCGCGCCGGAAATGATCTCGATCAGTTCCTTGGTGATCATCGCCTGACGCGTTCGGTTGTAGGTAATGGTTTGCTTGCGGATCATTTCGCCGGCGTTTCGCGTGGCGTTGTCCATCGCCGACATGCGAGCGCCCTGCTCGGAGGCCGCGTTTTCAAGGATCGCCCGGAACACCTGCACCGCCACGTTGCGCGGCAGGAGCTCGGTGAGAATGTCGGTATCTTCGGGCTCGTAGTCATAGACCGCCGACGGCGCACCATCCGGCTTGGCCTCGAACACGGGCGGTATGATCTGCAAGGCGGTCGGAATCTGCGAGATGACCGACTTGAAGCGCGAGAAAAACAGTGTGGCGACGTCGAACTCGCCTTTCTCGTATAGCTCAATGAGCTTGCGGCTGACCTGCTCGGCGTGCTCGAAGCCCAGCGTCTTCACACGAAGCTCGATCACCTCGATGATCTGCGACGAATACTGCCGGCGAAGCTGGTCGGCGCCCTTGCGGCCGACGCAGAGAATCTTGACGGTCTTGCCCTGCCCGATCAGCGAATTAATCCGCTCGCGGGCAAGCCGGACGATCGACGAGTTGAACGCGCCGCAAAGGCCGCGCTCGGCGGTGCAGACAACCGCGAGGTGGACCTGATCGGAACCAGTGCCGGCCAGCAAGCGCGGCGCCGAGTTGATGTCGGCGACCGTCGAAGCGATGTTGCTAAGCACCTTCTCCATGCGCTCGGCATAGGGCCTCGCGGCCTCGGCTGCGGCCTGCGCACGGCGCAACTTCGACGCCGCGACCATCTGCATGGCCTTGGTAATCTTCTGCGTCGCCTTGGTCGAGGCGAGGCGGACACGCATGTCCTTGAGGCTGGCCATCGCGGGCTAGTTCCTGTCTCTCACTCTGCCCAGGTTACGCGAACGTCTTGGCATAGGCTTCCACCACGCCCTTGAGCTTGGCCTCGGTGGCGCTGGAAAGATCGTTGGTCTTGCGAACGTCATCGAGAATGTCGGCGTTCTTGGAGCGAATCAGCGTCAGCAGCCCTTCTTCGAACGCGCGCACGCGGTTGACCGGCAGCGCGTCGAGGTAGCCGTTGACGCCCGCGTAGATCACCACGACCTGCTCTTCCATCTTCAGCGGCGAGAACTGCGCCTGCTTCAGGAGTTCGGTCAGGCGTGAGCCGCGGTTCAGCAAACGCTGAGTCGTCGCATCAAGGTCGGAGCCGAACTGCGCGAAGGCCGCCATTTCGCGGTACTGCGCCAGTTCACCCTTGATCTTGCCGGCGACCTTTTTCATCGCCTTGGTCTGCGCGGCGGAGCCCACGCGCGACACCGAGAGGCCGACGTTCACCGCCGGACGGATGCCCTGATAGAACAAATCAGTCTCCAGGAAGATCTGGCCGTCGGTGATCGAAATCACGTTGGTCGGGATGTAAGCCGACACGTCGTTGGCCTGGGTCTCGATGATCGGAAGCGCGGTCAGCGAGCCGGCGCCGGAGGCGTCGCCCATCTTGGCGGCGCGCTCGAGCAGACGGGAGTGCAGATAGAACACGTCGCCCGGATAGGCTTCGCGGCCCGGCGGGCGGCGCAGCAGGAGCGACATCTGGCGATAGGCGACGGCTTGCTTGGACAGATCGTCATAAATGATCACGGCGTGCATGCCGTTGTCGCGGAAGTATTCGCCCATGGTGCAGCCGGCGAACGGCGCCAGGAACTGCATCGGCGCCGGATCGGACGCGGTGGCGGCGACGACGATGGAGTATTCCAGCGCGCCCTGCTCCTCCAGCACCTTCACGAACTGCGCGACAGTAGAACGCTTCTGGCCGACCGCGACATAGACGCAGTACAGCTTGATCTTTTCGTCCGGCTGCGCGTTCAGCGGCTTCTGGTTGAGGATGGTGTCGAGCGCGATCGCGGTCTTGCCGGTCTGACGGTCACCGATGATCAGTTCGCGCTGGCCGCGGCCGATCGGGATGAGCGCATCGACGGCCTTGAGGCCGGTCGCCATCGGCTCGTGCACCGACTTGCGCGGAATGATGCCCGGCGCCTTGACGTCCACGCGCTGGCGCTTTTCGGCCTTGATCGGACCTTTGCCATCGATCGGATTACCCAGCGCATCGACGACGCGGCCGAGCAGCCCCTTGCCTACGGGCACGTCCACGATGGCGCGGGTGCGCTTGACGGTCTGGCCTTCCTTGATCTCGCGGTCATTGCCGAAGATCACGATACCGACGTTGTCGATTTCGAGGTTCAGCGCCATACCGCGGACGCCGTTCTCGAACTCCACCATCTCACCGGCCTGAACATTGTCGAGGCCGTAGATGCGGGCGATGCCGTCGCCCACCGACAGCACCTGACCGACTTCTGTGACTTCCGCCTCCTGGCCGAAATTCTTGATTTGGTTCTTCAGGATGGCGGTGATTTCTGCGGCGCGGATATCCATCAGCCTGCCTCTTTCATCGCGTGCTTGATCGCATTGAGTTTGGTACGGAGCGAAGAATCGACCATGCGGGAGCCGAGCTTGACAGTCAGCCCGCCGATGATCGCCGGATCGATCTTGACGTGGAGATCGACCGACTTCTCGCCGGTGATCGACTTGAGCGCGGCCTTGATCGCCTCAAGTTGGGTGTCGGACAACTTCTCGGCGGCGACGACCTCGGCCGTCACTTCGCCCTTCCACTTAGCCACCAGCTTGCGGAAGTCGCGGATCATCTCGCCCACCGAAAACAGACGGCGATTGGCGGCGACGAACATCAGGAAGTTGGAGGCAAGGCCGCCGATCTCGGCTTTGGCCAGCACCGCCGCAAGCGCGCGGCGGCGCTCCTCTGCGCCGAACACCGGGCTCCGCACCAGGCGGGTCAGGTCGGCACTCTCAGCCATCATGGCCGCGAATTTCTCGATGTCGGCCTTCACCGCATCGACGGATTTCGCGTTGAGCGCGAGCTCGAACAGGGCACGCGCATAGCGTCCCGCCATGCCGGATACGGTCGAATCTACGCCTGCCACGTCGGGGGCTCTCTAGAAGTCAAATCCGCAGGTTCGGCGCCGGCCCCCTTGGCGCGGCACAAACCCTTAGATTCAATGGAATTTTCTGATTCCGGGGATCGTTGCCAACCCCACGAAAAGCGCGCGGTTGCGTAACATATCGATCCCTGCGGTGCAACATGGGGTTGGACCGTGAAAAACCAGAACCAGACTGGATTTGTGACGTAACCATTTGCCCCCAGCCACGCATGGAACACTGACGCTCTTTGCGCGAACGCGATCGATAGCGCCGCTACGGCGCCTTCGGACCGACCGACTGATACCAGTCGAAAATCTGTTCGCCGGTCATGAACGCCACATCTTTCTTCTTCCGGATTTCCGCGAATATCTTGCGGAAGTATTTCAGCCGATGCGGTGCCCCCATGATGTAGGGATGCACCACCAGCGCCATCACCCGCGCGCTATCCTCCGAGTCGGCGTAAATTTGCTCGAACTGATCCATCGCGCGGTCGTAATATTCCGACGCCGTGTGATGCTGGATCAGCATCATCGCCACGTCGTTGCATTCCTGCGTATAGGGGATATTGACGATCGGCTTGCCGCGCGTCTTCAGCCAAACCGGCTGGTCGTCGAGCACCCAGTCGGCGACGTAGTCGTAACCGTCCTCCTTGAGCAGGTCCGGCGTCTCCCATGTCTCGGTAAGACCAGGCCCGAGCCAGCCGCGCGGCGGCTTGCCCGTGGCCTTTTTAATGGCCTCGGTGGTCATGTGAATGTCGGCCTTCTCATCCGGCACCTTCTGCATGTTACGCTGGGTAAAGCCGTGGCCGATGAACTCCCAGTTGCGGTCGAGCGCCGCCTTGACGATCGGCGGGAACGCCTCGATGGCGCAGCCGTTGATCGCCAGCACGCCGGGGATATTGAATTCGTCGAACACCTTGACGAAGCGCCAGAAGCCGACGCGGTTGCCGTATTCGTGCCAGCACCAGTTCGGAATGTCGGGCACCGGCGCGCCGCCGGCCGGCGGCGTCAGAACCGTGCGCGGCATGGTGTCCTTCGGGTCCCATTCCTCGACGTTGACGATCACCCAGATCGCCATGCGCGCGCCGCCGGGCAGCTTGATGGCCGGTCGTTCGGTGATAGCGGAATAATCGAGTCGGTCGGTGGGCAGCATTCGCCGCTGATTCGAATTGGCCCCCTTGCTCGTCACATCGTCCATCGGACTCCTCCGCTTCGCCGGTTCCGCCGAATGCTGGCACACCCTCCGCTCCGGCGCCAACACGGAGATTTGCGCGCGCAGCCGCAGGGGACCAATGCAATTCAGGGGCATCCCATGCGGGTGATTTCGCATAGGGTGCGCGCCAACACGACCCATGCCGGGTCTCGAGCATCCTGAGTTGATGAACCGTCCCACCTCGCCGGGCGCTGGACCGGCCGCGCCTCATCTGTTCACGGTCCTTGCGCTGCTTTGGATTGGCGGCGGCGCGATGCGTATTCCGCTGCTGGCGGTGCCGCCGATCCTCCCGCTGATCCATGACGACCTGCACATGAGCGAAACACAGGTCGGCTTGCTGATCGGCCTGCCGCTCATCATGTTCGCGCTGGCCGCGATCCCCGGATCGCTGCTGATCGCACGGCTCGGCGCGCTGCGTGTCGCCACCGCCGGCATTGCGATCGCGACAATCGCCGCGGCGGCGCGCTCTGCCGCGTTCGATGTATGGACGCTACACGCAGCAACGCTGTTGATGGGCTTCGGCGTCGCCATCTGCCAGCCGGCGATGCCGACACTCGTGCGGCTCTGGACTCCCGCGCGGGCTTGGCTCGCCAATGCCTTCTTCACCAACGGCATGCTGATGGGCGCGACCTTTTCGACGTCGCTGACCATCCCCTTCATCCTGCCGATGGTCGGCGCAAGCTGGCGGTCCGCAGTGCTGTTCTGGTCGATTCCCGGCGTTATCGCGGTTCTGCTCTACATCCTGGCAGCCCCGCGACCCAAGGCGCCCGACGCAGCGGCGCAAGCCATGGCGGCGCGCTGGTGGCCGGAATGGAACAGTCCGACGCTGTGGCTGCTCGGCATCGCACTCGGCGCCAACAACGCACTGTTCTTCGCCTCCAATGCCTTTGTGCCAGATTATCTCACCAGCACCGGGCGCGGCGACATGATCGCCCTGACCCTCACATACCTTAATGCCTCGCAGTTGATCGGATCGTTCGTCATGCTGGCGATGCCGGAGCGGATGCAGCGCGGGCATTGGCCGTTCACGGTATTTGGCCCCATCACGGCGATCGGACTGCTCGGCCTCGTGTTCTGCGACGGCATCTGGATTCAGCTTTCCGCCGCCGCCGCCGGCATCGGTGGCGCGGTGACATTTATCGTCACCTTCGGGCTGCCGGCGATCCTCAGCCCTCCCGGCGAGGTTCACCGGATGGCGAGCGGCATGTTCACCATCAGCTACGCAATCGCCGTGGTGGTTCCGATCCTATGCGGCGCTGTCTGGGACATAACCGGATTGCCCTGGACGTCTTTTCTGCCGATCGCGGCGTGCGCGGTCGGCATGACGATTTTGGCACGGCGCTTACGCTGCGCAGCCAGCGTCAACGGTGAGGAGTAGTCATGGCTTGGCTCTACCTTTTCATCGCCGGCCTGTTCGAGATGGCCTGGGCCATCGGCCTGAAATACACCGAGGGCTTCTCTCGCCTGGTTCCCTCTGTGCTCACCGTCGCAGCGATGATCCTCAGTCTCGCGCTGCTGGGTCTCGCGCTGAAGACCCTGCCGGTCGGCACCGCCTACGCGGTTTGGACCGGGATTGGCGCCGTCGGTACAGCGGCGCTCGGCATCTATCTGTTCGGCGAGCCCGCAACCGCCGCGCGGCTTGCCTCGATGGGTCTGATTGTCGCCGGCATCGTTGGCCTGAAACTCGTCACCTGATCCGCTGCATGACCGTGATGGGTTCCACAGTGGCGCCGGGGACAGAACGCGCGCTACAACAGCCGGTCCTTCAACCCCTCCCCCGCATATCCGGTGACGTTTGACTTCCACGCCCGCCATGAGCAACGCCACCGTCGCCAAGCTCCTGCTGGTGGCCCTGGCCTTCTGCTGGGGGCTGAGCTGGACCGCGATGCGGGTCGCGTTGGACGAGGTATCGCCGTGGGCGATGCGTCTGATCGGCTACAGCATCGGCGCTACGACGCTCTTGATCCTGCTGAAGGCGCAGGGCCGCAGCCTGGCTATTCCCTACGGCAGGAACTGGCTGCACATCTTCGTCGCCGCCATGTTCCTCGCTGTGGGATTTGGCGTCGCCGGCAGCTTTGCCCAGCTCATGGCGAACACCTCGCGTGTCATCATCGTCAACTACTCGATGCCGGTCTGGGGCAGCTCGATGGCCTATTTCGTACTCGGCGAGCGCATCAACGCGCGCGCCGCGCTCGGCTTGACCCTGTGCGTCCTCGGCCTCGCGGTTCTGATTTATCCGGTGGCGGAGCAATCGTTGCGCGAGCCGATCGGCCTGTTCCTCGCGCTGTGCTGCGCGTTCTGCTGGGGAGGCGGCACCGTCTATATGAAGTGGGCACGCATAAAGGGCGACCTGCTGGCGATCTCGTTCTGGCAGGTGGTGGTCGGGATCGCCGTGTTCGCCATCCTGTATCCGATCTTCGAAGGCGCGCCGCGATTCGAGTCGCTGCAATGGCGAACCTGGGCGGGGCTGCTGTTCAACGGCGTTCTGGGCACCGGAATTGCCTATTTCATCTGGTTCAACATCATCGGCCGGCTGACGACGGCGATGGCGTCGCTCGGCTCCCTGGTCAATCCTGTTGTCGGGGTGATCGGCGCGGTGATCATTCTCGGCGACCGGCTGACCGTGCCGGACATGATCGGATTCGCGCTGATCTCCAGCGCCGCCGCCTGCGTGCTGATCCCGCAGCGGCAAAAACCGCCGCCCGATCCGGCGTAACGCTCAGTCGATAAGCTCGTCGGCGCGGGCCGCCAGCTCTTGCGGAATGGCGCGATAGAGCGCTTCGCAGTTTTGCGCACATCCGGACAGGCTGCTGCGCAGCGCCCGGTCTCCTGCCCCACGGCCGCGACAAGAAACTTAGAAATGCACGCCGTTCCATCCGGTCCGCATTCCTTCGAGCTTGCTCAGCTAATTGAATCTCCTTCCAGACGGCCGGGGAGTGCGATCGTAAACCGGAGTATTGCTTGGACGGCGGCCATAGCCGCCACCGCCGACGCCGATGCCAATCGAAACCGGCGGCCCTGAGGGAGCGGAAATGGGTTCATCGGGCGGCTGCCGGTAGCGCGGCGGCGGTCCGGCGGACTTCGTCTTTGGCGGCGGCTTCGAGGCTTTTCGCGGCTCGTCCGGGACCGGCGAGCAATTGCACACGGGTCCCTTGGCCGGCAGGCTGACCGGGACCACCGGCAGCGTAGGCGGCGCCAGGTTCTGCGGCGCGCCCGAGTTTGCCATGCCGCGAGCCAGGTTAGCCGATTGCGCCCGCAGCCGCGCGCGGTCACGCAGCCGGCGCGCGGTGTCGGCCAGATCGCTGGATGGATAGCGATCGAGGAAGGCTTGATAGGCCAGCGGCGTATTCACCAGCACCGCCGTGTACCAGGTCACCATGACCAGCCGGCGCTCCAGCAGGCCACGCACCCGCGGGACCAACGGCGAAGTTGGAAACAGCGCGACGAGCTGAAGCTCCTTGCGCCAGAAGCCCGCCGGCTTACTGCGCGGCGCGGCGGCGCTGGCCTGCGCGTTCGCGGCGGCGGGCGCCACTGTGCTGCTGCTGGGCGGCGTGCCGAAGAAAGCAAAATCCGAAGTAAGCGAACTGCTTTCCCAGGGCGTCTGCTGACCTTCGGTGGTCTTGTGCACGGCCAGTCGGACCTTCTTGAAAGCCTGTTCGAGCGGCAGATTGGGCTCGCGCGCGACTTCGACCAGCGCCGCAGTGAACGGCGAATTCTGGCCGGCACCGTCCATCGCCTCCATACCAGGAGCGGTCGAATAGGACACCACCGAGCCGGTCGGCGCATCGACGATCGCCAGCCCGCGTCCGGTCGAACGCCTGATCTCCGTGAACGGATTGTTGCGGCATGCGTCGAGAATGACGATCCGCGTCTTGCTCGTGGTCGATGCCAGCGCCGTCATCAAGTCGTTCAGCCTTACCGCCTCGATGGCGACGTCGGCCTCGCGCCTGATGTTGGCGTCGGTGGGAACCAGATAGTTCTCGCCCTCCACCTGCACGCCGTGCCCGGCGTAATAGATCAGCGAAACCGTGTCCGGCCCCTTCTGCGACACCGTCTCGGCGAACTCCCGGATCACGCGCCGCATGTCGCTCTGGGTGAGATCGGGCGCCTGGATGACTTCGAACTGCGCCGACTTCAGCAATTCGGTGAAAGCCTTTGCATCATTGGCCGGATTGGGCAGAACCGTCACGGTCCGGTAGCTGGAGTTGCCGATCACCAGCGCAATTCGGGTTTCTGCCAAGGCCGAGGCCGACCACAGCATCAGGCCGGCTGAAACCACTGCGAGACGATGCCACATGGACGCACTCCTGTCTGGAAGGCGACGCGCGTGCTGACCCGGAGTCCAATTTCCAAGCAGCGCCCCAAAATACGGCGGATCAGGCAGAGGTAAAAGGCGCGAACGCACACCTCGATGCGGCAACCGCTGGTGCAGGGATGGAACCCTCGATAAACTTTCACCAAACAGGGGCAGGAAAATGCAAAGGCACTCGATGTCGCGGCGCACACTGATCCGCGGAGCCGCCGCGACCGCGGCGCTCGGCCTGTCGCCGGCGCGGGCGCAGAACGCCACCAACTGGCCGGACCACACCGTGCGCATGATCGTCCCCTATCCCGCGGGCGGATCGACCGACGTGCTGTTCCGCATGGTCAGCGACCGTTTCAAGGAAAAACTCGGACAGAACTTCGTGGTCGAGAACAAGCCCGGCGCCTCCGGCAACATCGGCATCGACATGGTCGCAAAATCCACGCCGGACGGCCACATGATCGGCGGCGCCACGGTCGGACATTTCGCGATCAACCAGTTCCTCATCAAGAATATGCCCTTCGACGCGGAGACGGACCTGATCGCACCGTCGCTGACCTACGAATTGCCGAACGTCGCGGTGGTCGCGACCCAGCATGTTCCCGCCAAGACACTGCAGGAGTTCATCGCCTGGGCCAAGGCGCGACCGAACGGCATCTCGATCGGCAGTCCCGGTCCCGGCACCACACCGCACCTGTCCGGCGTCCTGTTCGCCGCGCGCACCGGCGTGAATGCGGTGCATGTGCCGTTCCGCGGCGCGGCGCAAACCATTCCGGCGATGCTGTCCGGCGACGTCACCTTCGCCGTCGACAATCTCGCGTCCTACATCTCGCAGATCGAAGCCGGATCGATGCGCGCGCTCGCCGTCACGTCAGCGAAGCGCTGGCCGACATTGACGGACGTGCCGACGATGGCGGAGGCCGGCGTGAAGGACTTCATCGTGACGTCGTGGGGCGCGTATGTGCTGCCGGCGGCAACGCCCGCGGCGATCGTGAACAAGCTGTCCGCCGTGCACAAGGAGATCGCCTCCGATGAGGCGCTACAAAAGCGCTTCCTCGCCGCCGGCGGCCGGATCCTGTCCAGCACGCCGGACGAAGCCAAGGCATTCGCCGCCAAGGAAGTGACGATGTGGCGCGACGTGGTGCGGCTCTCCGGACTGACGCCGCAGTAGCAGAACAGTGGGCTAACCCCTCGATCATGTACTCGTAAAGGGACTACCGAACTCCGTCCGCGAATACAGCAGCAGCGGCGGCGGAAAAGCGGACATCGATTTAGGTCGGCTCTCGCACACCGCTATTCAATCAACTCGTCGGCGCGAGCGAGGAGTGTCAACGGAACATTGAGTCCGATTGCACGAGCAGTCTTGAGATTTATTGTCAGCTTAAATTTCGTCGTATTTAGTACCGGCAATTCTGCGGGCTTTTCTCCTTTTAAAATGCGGTCAATGTATGCTGCGGCCCGCCGATAGTGATCCACTAGATTGACATCGTAGGACATCAGGCCGCCACTCGCGATGAACGGTCGGAGCGTATACATCGCTGGCAGTCGGTGCTGCATCGCAAGTCGCACGATTAGATCACGACGCCCGGTTGCAGCCCCGGGCAATACGAGCAGGCCACCATTCGGCTCCCGTGCAAAATCGTTTATTGCTCGTTCGATCTCAGGCGTGTCGAAAGCAGTTGTTATTATCAACTGCGCGTGGAGTGCCGGGGCAGCTGCTTCGACCGCCTCTACAAGTCCCTGACTTCCGATATTTCCGGGCTGCGTCACAACGAGAACGCGCCTGACATCTGGGGAAACCTCTTGGATGGTCTCTAGCCATTTCCCTCCCATCGAAAAATCGAAATTTGCGAAGCCAGTTATGTTTCCTCCAGGACGCGCCAAGCTTCGAACCAGTCCGCTACCAACAGGATCGGAGGCCGTCGTAAATACGATAGGAATCGTATTTGCATTTTTTCTGAACGCCTCTGACGCTATCGAGTTGCACGATAAGATCACGCTAGGCGACAGCCCAATGAGCTCGTGTGCGGAAGCCTGGGCACGTTCGGCATCGCTGCCATTCCAACGAACCTCAAGCCGGATGGTTTGACCTGCTATCCATCCCTGCTTGCCGAGCGCTATGCCTCAGAAAAAGCTCTGCGGATCGACGTCCACTTCGAGCTTGAGGGTGCCCTTGGCCTTCGGGACCGCGGCCATCCATTCGCGGAGGTAGGCCGACAGGTCGAACCCGCGCGGTGATTTCACCAGCAGACGAAAACGAAAGCGCCCGCGCACCACCGCGAGCGGCGCTTCGGCGGGGCCAAGCACACGCACATCCTCATGGATCGGCGACACCGCCGCGATCTTGCGGGCATAGGACTCGGTGGCATGCTTATCCGCCCCTGAAATCAGCAGGCTCGCGAGCCGACCGAACGGCGGATAGCTCGCCGCTTCACGCACGGCGATCTCGGCGGAATAAAACGCCTCCCGGTCCTGCGCGATCAGCGCGCGCATCACCGGATGCTCGGGCTGGTGTGTCTGCAGGAAGCCGTAGCCGCGGCCCTCCTCGCGGCCGGCGCGGCCCACCACTTGATGCAGAAGTTGAAACGTGCGCTCGGCGGCGCGCGGGTCGCCGTTGGCGAGGCCGAGATCGGCGTCGACGATGCCGACCAGGTTGAGCTTCGGAAAGTGATGCCCCTTGGCGACAAGCTGGGTGCCAATGACGATGTCGAAGCGGCCTTGCGCGACGTCGTCGAGTTCCTGGCGCAGCCGCTCCATTGTGTCGACCAAGTCGCTCGACAAAACCAGCGTGCGCGCTCCGGGGAACAGCTCGGCGGCCTCCTGCTCCAGCCGCTCGACGCCGGGGCCGACCGCGACGAAGCTGCCCTTCGCCTCGCACTTCGGGCACTGCTCGGGCGGCGGCATCGAGTAGCCACAGTGATGGCACACCAGCCGCCGCTTGAAGCGATGATCGACCAGCCAGGCGTCGCAGTTCGGGCAGGCCATGCGGTGGCCGCAGGCGTTGCACAACGTCAGCGGCGCGAAGCCGCGGCGGTTGAGGAACAGCAGCGCCTGCTCGCCGCGCTCAAGCGCGATCTTCACCGCCTCGGCCAGACGCGGCGAGATGAAGCGGCCGCGCGGCGGGCCTTCGCGGCGCAGGTCGATGGCCTCCACCGACGGCAGATGCTGTCCGCCGAACCGCTCCGGAAGATGCAGATGTCCGTAGCGCCCGCGCTTGGCGTTCACCACGGTCTCGACCGACGGCGTCGCCGAAGCCAGCACGATCGGAACTCCGGTCTCGCGCGCCCGCACCACCGCCATGTCGCGGGCGTGGTAGCGCACGCCATCCTCCTGCTTGTAGGCAGGATCGTGCTCCTCATCGACGATGATCAGGCCGAGATTGGAGTACGGCAGGAACAGCGCCGAGCGGGCGCCGACCACCACCGACACTTCGCCCGCGGCCACCGCCGACCAGGTGCGCGCGCGCATGCGCGGCGCGATCTCCGAGTGCCATTCGGCCGGGCGCACGCCGAACCGGCGGGCGAACCGATCGAGGAACTGCGCGGTGAGCGCAATCTCGGGCATCAGAATCAGCGTCTGCTTTTTTTCGCGGATCGCCGCCGCCACCGCCTCGAAATACACTTCGGTCTTGCCGGAACCGGTCACGCCATCGACGAGCGTGACGGAGAACGCCTTGTTCAGGACGTTGGCGCGGAGAACATCGGCGGCTCGCGCCTGAGCATCGGTGAGGTCGGGCACTTCGTGCTCGGGATCGGGCGGACGCGCCACCGGTTCAGGCGGCAAAATGAGCGTTTCCAGCGCGCCTTCGTCGATCAATCCGTCGATAACGCCGGAGGACACTCCGGCTTCTCGCGCCACCTCGCTCTTGAGCAGCGTGATTCCATCCTTGAGCACCGAGAGCACGCGTGCGCGCGCCGCGGTCATTCTTTTCGGCGGCGGTCCCGCCAGCCTCACTCCCACTTTCTCGCGGGCCGGCCCCAGATCGCCCATCCGCAGGCACATCCGCAGCACCATGCCGCGCGGACTCAGCGTATAATCGGCGAT
Source organism: Alphaproteobacteria bacterium (assembly GCA_026400395.1). Classification (GTDB taxonomy): domain Bacteria; phylum Pseudomonadota; class Alphaproteobacteria; order Rhizobiales; family Xanthobacteraceae; genus Z2-YC6860. The sequence goes on from JAPLPD010000184.1 coordinate 16,536, forward strand.
CCAGTCGACGAGTTTGCGCAATTCGGGCTTGAGCGGCGCGTATTCAAGTTTGAGCTCGACGTCCTTCATCCTGTTATGAAGGCGAGGATCGATGTCCACGTTGTCTTTCCAGACCACGCCGACCACCTGCCGCGCGCCGAGCGGCACCGCGACGAGATCGCCGGGCTTGAGGTCGAGTTCGCGCGGCACCCGATAGGAATACGTGTGGTCGAGCGCCACCGGGACCAGAACATCAATGAATGGCGTGGCCATGCGGCAGATTGGGCCGATTCCGGGTGTTAAGGAAGGCTGAACGAAGGCAATGAGATAGTCGGCCCCGCCATGACCACAAGCGTGCCGAAACCCGACGTATTCACCGCCGAACGGGGCGTAGCAACCGAAATCGCGCGCTGGCTGGGGCATCTCGGCGCCGAGCGGCGAATGTCGGACAAAACCGTCGAGGCCTACGAGCGGGACGTCCGGCAATTCCTGATGTTCATGGCCGAGCATCTCGGAGGCCCCCCAAAACTTACCGAACTCGCCAAGCTCACCCCGCAGGACGTCCGCGCGTTCATGGCGGGGCGGCGCACGGCGGGGATCGGCGGACGGTCGCTGATGCGGGGGCTGGCTGGGATCCGGTCCTTCGCGCGGTTTTTAGAGCGGAATAACAAGGGGAAAGTCGGCGCATTGGCGGCTGTGCGGGCGCCGAAGCTCGCGAAAACGTTGCCCAAGCCGCTGGCCGTGGCCTCCGCCAAGCGGGTCGCCGACGCCGACGAACGCGCCGGCGAGGCGCGCGAACAATGGGTGCTCGACCGCGACGCCGCGGTGTTCTCGCTTCTTTACGGCGCGGGGTTGCGAATTTCAGAGGCGCTCGGCCTTGCTCGCGGCGACGTCCCGGCGCCGGGCCGCGGCGACGCCATCACCGTCACCGGCAAAGGCAACAAGCAGCGCATGGTGCCGCTGCTGCCACAGGTCGCGCAGGCCATCGCAACCTATGTCGCGGGCTGCCCCTACGACCTGCCGGCCGGCGGGCCGCTGTTCGTCGGCGCGCGCGGCGGACCGCTATCGCCGCGCATCATACAACTCGCCATGGAGCGGCTGCGCGGCGCGCTCGGGCTGCCGGACTCGGCGACGCCCCACGCGCTGCGTCATTCGTTTGCCACACATCTTTTGTCGCGCGGCGGCGACCTGCGCGCCATCCAGGAGCTGCTCGGCCACGCTTCGCTGTCGACGACACAGATATACACTGCTGTTGACACCGAACGTCTGCTTGAAGTCTATCGCAGCACCCATCCGCGGGCGTGATACACTGCCCGCTATCGCCACTAGTGGCCGGCAGATTGATGAGGGGACGACATGAGTCACGTTGTTCACGCGGTGCAGCACGAGGTCGATCACAAGATGGAGCACGACGAGCATGGCGGCCACGGCGGCGGTCAGGACGACAAGAGCCTGAACAAGAAAGTCGCGCTGATGATCGCGGTGCTGGCGCTGTTCCTGGCGTTCTCGGAAACGCTCGGCAAGAGCGCGCAGACCGCGGCGCTTAATTCGCAGATCGAAGCCTCGAACTTGTGGAATTTCTTCCAGGCCAAAAGCATCCGCCGCACCTCAACCATCGTCGTCTCCGAACAAGGCAAGCTCGACGCGGTGGCCGCCACCAACCCGCAACACAAGGCGGCGGTCGAAAAGCAGATCGACGAATGGACCAAGACGGCAGCACGCTATCGCTCTGAGCCGGAAGCTGCCGGCGGCAAAGGCGAAGGCACCGTGGAGCTGTCGCGCCGCGCCATCGAAGAGCAGCATCATCGCGATGAGTTCCTCGCGAAGTACCACCACTACGAGTTCGCATCCGCCGCGTTCCAGATCGGCATCGTGCTGGCGTCGTCGACCGTGATCACCGGAATCGTCGTGCTGGCCTACCTGGCCGGCGGACTGGGCATAATCGGGATCGCCTTCATGACGCTTGGGCTGCTCGCGCCACACCTGCTGCATCTGCACTGACGGGCTTTCCGGCCAGCCGCCGCTCGCGGTTCATGCGGCGGCGGATGCGCCACAACAGCCGTATCGCGCGTCTACCACGCTCGCCGCGGACCAGAACAAGCAGCCGCCTCATCCGCAGCCGGATCGGATCGACCAGGGCGCGCGCCCATTCGAGCCAGATCAGCACATGCTCGTAGATCCGGCGGAACCAGGCCATCTTCAGCAGCTTGGGCTTGGTCACTTCAAACACGAAGGCGGTGATCGCTAAGCCGACCAGCTTGGCGAAAATCAGAATGAGCCCAGCCGCGAACCAGTGCTTGTTGGCGAGCAGCCACAGGCCGAGCAGCTTGAGCGGAAACAGCGCCGCCATCGGCACAAGGAACACAATCAGCGTCGCGTACGGCGGCAGCTTGCGGATTACGCCCGCAATCGCGGCCTTGACCGCGCGCAGCGGTAGCCACGCGACGATCCGTTCGACGATGGGTTCAAGATGGCGCCACAGCCACGCCTCGATCAGAAAGACGATCGCAAGCAGGATCAACAGCGGGCGGGTGATGCGGCGCATGGTGACAATCTAGGGCGATGTCCGGCCGGAAATAAGACCAGCCTAACCCAATGCGAGATCAGCGCATCAGCAACTGCGCCTTGACGTCATCCGTCAGGGGCCGGGCGGTCTTGCCGTCGAACACGCCAAGTCGCGCCTCAATGCCGGCGGAGCCCGCGTAGCACCCTTCCAGCGTGGTGACCACGTAATCCCGTTCGCCGAATCCCGCGACGGTGACGATTTCCTTTTTCGCAGTGAGGTCCCAGACCTTCATGGTCTTGTCTTCGCTCACCGAGATGAGCCGCGACCGCTTGGCGTCGAACACCACCGCTTCGATGTCCGCGGTGTGGCCCGCAAACGCCGCCAATTGCCTGCCGCTCTGGCCATCCCAGAGCCGGACCGTCTTGTCCAAACCGCCGCCGCCGGACGCGATCAGCTTTCCATCCGGCGACCAGCTCGCCGAAACGACGTAATCGGTGTGACCGGCCAACGACTGGGCGGACTGGGCTTTGGTGTTCCAGAGCTTCAGGTAGCCGAGGCTCGCGCTCGGTCGGCCCGTCTCCGAACCGGTCGAAAGGACACGCGATCCGTCGGGCGAATATACAACCTGGATCGCCTTTCTGCCGTAGGCGTCCTTGACGTCAATGCGCCCGCCTTCGGTGCGATAGAAACGCACCTTGCCGTCGAAGCCAGCGGTGACGAACTCACCCGAGCCGCTCGGGGCATAGCTCAGCGAACGGACCGCCAGCGCGCCCGGGTCGTTCGACAGATGATCGAGACGCGCGCGCGCGAGCTCCATGCGCTGCAAATCCCAGATGCGCACGTAGCCATCTTCGCCACCCGAGGCCAGATATTTCAAGGGAGCGACGGGATATAAAGTAACGCTGAACTGCTTGATCGGCCCGCTCTTTCCCTCCGGCGACATGGCGTCGAATGTATAGATGGGCTTGTCACGCGCAGGATCCCACAGTTTCACGGTGCCATCCCAGCCGGCCGACGCCAGCCGCGATCCGTCCCGCGCATATTCGACGGAATAGACCGGGCCCTCGTGGCCCTTCAACATGCGGACCAGTTTGTAGGAAGACGCATCCCAGATGCGTATCACTCCGTCGTCTCCCGCGGTGGCGATCTCGTCTCCATTGGGAGAGATTGCCACCGTGTGCAGGTCTTTCGCGCCGTCCAGATTAACCTTGATCGACACCGGACTGAACGGCCCGCCGGACGCGACGCGCGCGGCCCCCTGAGCCACAAGCGATCCGCAGGCGAATTTCGGGTCGCCGGTCAGATTTTTCGCGCTTTCCCGCGCAGGAGGCAGCGCAGCCAGCGTCATCTTTTTCTCGGCGGCGGCCTTCTCATCGGCGAGGCGCTTGCGTTCGGTCTCATCACGCTGCGCTTTCTCTAACGCAGCCTTCACATCGGCCGACCGCTTGCGCTCGATTTCATCGCGCTGTGCCTTCTCGGATGCAGCTTTTACCCCCGCCAAACGCTTGCGATCACTCTCGTCGTGCTGCGCCTTCTCCGATTTAACCTTTGCGTCAGCCAGACGCCTCCGCTCGTCGTCCTCGCGCTGCATTTTGTCGCGCGCTGTCTGCTCAACCTGTTCGCGCTCCAGCTGGCGGCTGGCCTGATCCGTCACGATTTTGCCGCGCGCCGCGCGCGCCATATTGGCGTAAAAACCGGTTGGATAGGCCACGAGGAAATAGTCCCACGCCTCCTTGGTGCCGATTTCCTTGGCGTACTCGAAGTCGCGGCGCATGTCGGCGTTCGAATTGGCCGCGACCGGAGGCGGAGGGACAACCGGCAATGCAGGAACGAAAGACAGATCGTCGCCGCCCAGCGACGAGTACACGAACGGCTCCTGCTGGTTGTCGGTATTCTTCAGAACCTCGTCGCGCACCCGACGGAAAACCTTGCCGACCTCAAGCCCCGGCGTGGCGATGTGGTTCAGCAAAGCCGCAGCGAATGGGCTGTGCTCGCCGCCACCATCGGAAGCCGTCGAGCCTGCCTTGGCAGCATAAGCGATCAGGAAGTTCGACGAAGAGGGTTCGATTTTGGCAAGCCCCACGGTGGGCATGGCGCGTGAGGCAATCCCGCGCTGCATCGTCTTGCTGAACGGGTTGTCCCGACATGCGTCGAGGATGATCACGCGCAGGCGCTTGGCCGCTCGACGGCGTCGATCACACGATTGAGCGACACCGCTTCATCTTCGGCGTCGTAGTCGCTGGCAAGTCTGGCATCGATCGGAACGAGATAGTTGGTGCCCTTCACCTCGATGCCATGACCCGCGAAGTACATGACAGCGATATCGGCGCCACGCGCGGAGATCGTGAACTCGCGCAGCGCGCGCTTGAACTCGAGATTTCCCAGATTGTTCCGGGGCATCACGACTTCGAAACCCGACTTTTCCAGGAGCTTGGCGATCGCTCCGGCGTCGTTGACCGGGTTCGCCAGTTGCGCCGCATTCTTGTAAGCCGAATTGCCGATGACGAGCGCAACACGCTTCTCGGCGTGCCCCGGTAATGCCAAGGTCAGCCACACAAGTGCGGCCAAACCGATACGCCAACGGGAAACCGCAGTCATCGCCCCAGACCGCCCCTTGATCGCCGCCGATGCGGCGCACGCTCACCCCGAGCAGTCGGAGATTAACAGAAAATCCAGCGGTTCCGACAGCCCCTTCGCCCGAAAGACGGGCGATGGCGACATCCCAATCGTCAGAAGTGGATGGCGCGCTTGGCCACGGCGAGGGCGGCTTCCTTGACCGCCTCGGGCAGGGTCGGGTGCGCGTGGCAGGTGCGGGCGATGTCCTCGGCCGAGGCGCCGAACTCCATCGCCACCGCGGCCTCGGCGATCATGTTGCCAGCGTCAGTCCCGACGATGTGAACCCCCAGCACGCGGTCGGTCTTGGCATCGGCCAGGATTTTCACGAAGCCGTCGGTTTGCTGGTTGGCCTTGGCGCGGCCGTTGGCGGTGAACGGGAATTTCCCGGTGTTGTACGCGGTGCCCGCGTCCTTCAACTCGTCCTCGGTCTTGCCGACCGAGGCGATCTCCGGGAATGTATAGACCACGCCGGGGATCACGTCGTAGTTCACATGGCCCACCTGGCCGGTGAGAATTTCCGCCACCGCCATGCCCTCGTCCTCGGCCTTGTGCGCCAGCATCGGCCCGGCGATGACATCGCCGATGGCGTAAATGCCCTTCACGGTCGACGCGTAGTGCGCGTCGACGACGACGCGGCCGCGGTTGTCCTTCTTCACGCCGGCTTCGTCGAGGCCGAGCCCCTCGGTGAAGGCAACGCGCCCGATCGCGACCAGCACAACATCGGCATCGATCGTCTCGGCGGCGCCGCCTTTGGCCGGCTCGATGCTGACCTTGAGCGCCGCGCTGGTGCTGTCGACGCCGGTGACCTTGGAGCCGAGCTTGAACGCCAGCCCCTGCTTTTCGAGCAGGCGCTGCGACTGCCGGCACACCTCTCTGTCCATCCCTGGCAGGATGCGGTCAAGGAATTCGACCACCGTCACCTGGGCGCCGAGCCGCCGCCACACCGAGCCGAGTTCGAGGCCGATCACGCCCGCGCCGATCACCAGTAGCTTGCCCGGCACCTTGTCGAGCGCGATCGCCTGATCCGACGAGACGACGCGTTTGCCGTCGGTATCAACGCCACGCAGCTTGGCGACCTCCGAGCCGGTGGCAATGACGATGTTCTTGGTCTCCAGCGTTTGCGTCTTGCCGTCCGCCGCCGTCACCTCGACCTTGCCGGGCCCGGCGATGCGGCCGGTGCCGAACACGGCGTCGATCTTGTTTTTCTTGAGCAGGAAATCGACGCCCTTGACGTTGCCGTCGACGGCCTCGTCCTTGAACTTCAACAGCGTCGGCAGGTCGAGCTTGGGCGTACCGACGCCGATGCCCATTTTCGCGAAGCTGTGGCCGGCCTCCTCGAACATCTCGGAGGCGTGCAGCAGCGCCTTCGACGGGATGCAGCCGACGTTGAGGCAGGTGCCGCCGTGGGTGCCGCGCTTCTCCACCACCGCGACCTTCATGCCGAGCTGCGCCGCGCGGATCGCGCAGACATAGCCGCCGGGGCCGGTGCCGATGACGATGAGATCGTAGGCCATGACTGTTACGCTCGCTTCTTCTTCACCTGTCCCCGTTGGGGAGAGGTCGATCCGAAGGCGAAGCCTGAGGATCGGGTGAGGGGAGATAAAACCATCGAGGAATGAGCCCCCTGACCCGCTCGCTTCGCTCGCGACCTCTCCCCAGCGGGGAGAGGTAAAGCAAGATCACAAATCCAGAACCAGCCGCGCCGGGTCTTCCAGAACGTCTTTCACCTTGACCAGGAAGGTCACCGCCTCACGGCCGTCGACGATGCGATGGTCGTAGCTGAGCGCAAGGTACATCATCGGGCGCACCTCGATCTTGCCGGCGACCACCATCGGCCGCTCCTGGATCTTGTGCATGCCGAGAATGCCGGACTGCGGCGCGTTGAGGATTGGCGTGGACATCAGCGAGCCGTACACCCCGCCGTTGGTGATGGTGAAGGTGCCGCCCTGCATCTCTTCGATCTTCAGCGCGCCGTCGCGGGCGCGCTTGCCGAAGTCGGTGATGGTCTTTTCGATTCCGGCGAGGGACTTGTGGTCGCAGTCACGCACCACCGGGACCACGAGGCCCTTCTCGGTGCCGACCGCGATTCCGATGTGGTAATAATTCTTGTAGATCAGGTCGCCGCCGTCGATCTCGGCATTCACCGCGGGAATCTCCTTCAACGCGGCGACGCAGGCGCGGGCGAAGAAGCCCATGAAGCCGAGCTTCACGCCGTGGCGCTTTTCGAACTGATCCTTGTACTGGTTGCGCATGTGCATCACCGCGCTCATATCGACCTCGTTGAAGGTCGTGAGCATGGCAGCGGTGTTCTGCGCCTCCTTGAGCCGCCGCGCGATGGTCTGGCGGAGCCGCGTCATCTTCACGCGCTCCTCGCGCGAGGCATCGTCGGCCGGCGACGGCGCGCGAACCTGGGCCGAGGTCTGCGCCGCTGGGGCCGGCGACGATGCGGCGCGCTCGATCGCCGCCAGCATGTCACCCTTGGTGACGCGGCCGTCCTTGCCAGAGCCGTCGACCTTGGCCGGATCGACGCCGGTCTCGGCCGCGATCCGGCGCACCGACGGCGCCAGCGGTGCATCCGCGGAAGCGGAGGCCCTCGGCGGCTCGGCCGCCTTGGCCGCGGCAGCCGGAGCGGCGGCAGGCTTGGCCGCGGCGGGCGAACCGGCGCCCTCCTTGATCTGGCCGAGCAGCGCGCCGACGCCGACAGTCTCGCCATCCTTGGCGGCGATGTCGGACAGCACGCCGGCGGCAGGAGCCGGCACCTCGATGGTCACCTTGTCGGTCTCGAGCTCGACCAGCGGCTCATCGACCGCCACCGCCTCGCCCGGCTTCTTGAACCATTTTCCGATGGTCGCCTCGGTGACGGACTCGCCGAGCGTGGGAACGCGGATTTCAGCCATCAAAGACCCCTAAACTCTTTCCGCCATGCGTGGCATGACGGCACCCGACTAACCGAGCGATTCCTCAAGCAACTGCTTCAACTGCGCCTGGTGCTTCGACATCTGACCTACCGCGGTCGCCGCGGAAGCTGGTCGCGTTGCGTAGCGCGGACGGCGGTTCTTCGCCTCGATCTGGTTTAGCACCCATTCCAGATAATGCTCGACGAAGTGCCACGCGCCCATGTTGCGCGGCTCCTCCTGGCACCAGACGATCTCGGCCTGCTTGAAGCGGGCCAGCTCGGTCACCAGCGCCTTGGTCGGAAACGGATAGAGCTGCTCGACGCGCAGGATGTACATGTTGTCGATGCCGCGCTTCTCGCGCTCTTCGTAAAGGTCGTAATAGACCTTACCCGAGCACAGGATGACGCGGCGAATCTTGTCGTCCGGCACCAGCTTGATCTTCTCGTCCGGCAGTAACTGCGCGTCGTCCCACAGCACGCGGTGGAACGACGTGCCGCTCGTCATCTCGTCGAGCCGCGACACCGCGCGCTTGTGGCGCAGCAGCGACTTCGGCGTCATCAGGATCATCGGCTTTCTGATTTCCCGCCTGAGCTGCCGGCGCAGCGCGTGGAAGTAGTTGGCCGGCGTCGAGATGTTGCAGACCTGCATGTTGTCTTCGGCACACATCTGCAGGAAGCGCTCAAGCCGCGCGGAAGAGTGTTCCGGCCCCTGGCCTTCGTAGCCGTGCGGCAGCAGGCACACGAGACCGGACATGCGCAGCCACTTGCGCTCGCCCGACGAAATGAACTGATCGAACAGAACCTGAGCGCCGTTGGCGAAATCGCCGAACTGTGCCTCCCACAAGGTCAACGCGTTCGGCTCGGCCAGCGAATAGCCGTACTCGAAGCCGAGCACCGCCTCCTCCGAGAGCATCGAGTTGATGACCTCGAAGCGGCCTTGGCCTGACTCCAGATGATTGAGCGAGGTGTGGCGATCCTCGTTCTCCTGGTCGGTCAGAACCGAGTGGCGCTGCGAGAACGTGCCGCGCTCGGAATCCTGGCCGGACAGCCGCACCGGATGGCCTTCGAGCAGCAGCGAGCCGAACGATAGCGCCTCGGCGGTCGACCAGTCGATGCCCTGCCCGGTCTCGATTGCCTTGCCGCGCGCGTCAAGAAACCGCTGAATGGTGCGGTGGACGCGGAAGCCCTCCGGCACCGCCGTGAGCTTCTTGCCCATGTCGCGCAGAATCTCGACATCGACTCCGGTATTGCCGCGGCGCGCATCATCGGCCGCGCCTGCGACCTTCATGCCTGACCAACGGCCGTCCAGCCAGTCGGCGTGATTCGACTTGTAGTTCTGGCTCGCCTCCTGCTCGGCATCGAGCCGGGAGCGCCAGTCGGCCTTCATCTTGTCGACTTCGCCGTCGGTCACCACACCCTCGCCGGCGAGGCGCTTGGCGTAGATATCGAGCGTCGAGGGGTGCGAGCGGATCGCCTTGTACATCAGCGGCTGGGTGAACGACGGCTCGTCACCCTCGTTGTGGCCAAAGCGCCGGTAGCAGAACATGTCGATGACGACGGGGACCTGGAACCTCTGCCGGAACTCGATGGCCACCTTGGCGGCGTACACCACCGCCTCCGGATCGTCGCCGTTGGCGTGGAAGATCGGAGCGTCGATCATCTTGGCGATGTCGGTCGGATACGGCGACGACCGCGAGAAGCGCGGATACGTCGTGAAGCCGATCTGATTGTTGACGATAAAATGCACCGAGCCACCGGTGCGATGGCCGCGCAGGCCGGATAGCCCGAAGCATTCGGCGATCACGCCTTGCCCGGCGAACGCCGCGTCACCGGAAATCAGCAGCGGCATAACCATCGTGCGGTCTTCGCGCGTGGCGCCAAGCTGGTCCTGCTTCGCCCGCACCTTGCCGAGCACCACCGGATTGACGATCTCCAGGTGCGACGGATTGGCGGTGAGCGACAGATGCACGCTGTTTCCGTCGAACTCGCGGTCCGACGAGGCGCCGAGATGATACTTCACATCGCCGGAGCCTTCAACGTCGTCGGGCGACGACGAACCACCCTTGAACTCGTGGAAGATGGCCCGATGCGGCTTGCTCATCACCTGCGACAGCACGTTGAGGCGGCCGCGATGGGCCATGCCGATGATGATCTCTTTGACGCCGAGCGCGCCACCGCGCTTGATGATCTGCTCCAGCGCCGGAATCATCGACTCGCCGCCGTCGAGACCGAAGCGCTTGGTGCCGGTGAATTTAGTGTCGCAGAAACGTTCGAAGCCCTCGGCCTCAACCAGCTTGTTGAGAATCGCCCGCTTGCCTTCGCGGCTGAAGTGGATCTCCTTGTCGCGGCCCTCGATGCGCTCCTGGATCCAGGCCTTTTGCGCCGGATCGGAGATATGCAGGAATTCGACCCCGAGTGTCTGGCAATAGGTGCGGCGCAGGATCGCAACGATTTCGCGCAGACTCGCGAATTCGAGGCCGAGCACCTTATCCAGGAAAATCCTGCGATCGAGATCGGCCTCGTTGAAGCCATAGGAGCGCGGGTCGAGCTCCGCCTCGTTCGGTTCGACTGCCAGCCCGAGCGGATCGAGCTTGGCGTGAAAGTGGCCGCGCACGCGGTAGGCCCGAACCAGCATGAGCGCACGAATTGAGTCGCGCGTTGCCTGCTGCACGTCGGCGGAGGAAATTTCGACGCCCTTGGTTTGCGCCTTGGCCTTGATCTTGTCGCCGACGGACTTTTCGATTTCGCCCCAGTCGCCGGTCAACGCCGCGATCAGTTCACCGCCGGCGTGCGAAATGTTGGGCCGTTTCCATGACGGGCCGCTGTCGTTCTTGATGACATCGTCTCGCTCGTCCTTCATGCCCTCGAAAAAGGCGCGCCACTCAGCATCGACCGACGCCGGGTTCGCCTCGTAGCGGGACTGGAGTTGCTCGACGTAGGCGGCGTTGCCGCCATACAGGAAGGAAGTGCGCGCGAAGGCCGCGTTCGCGTCTTGACGAGACATCTATGAATCCTCCTCAGGGCACCTGCCCCGGGCCGGCAGCGCTAAAGGCAAGAGAGCCCGCAACCACCAGCAACCGAATCTATGACTCAGATTTATGACGTCTGGAAGGCCCGCAAAAGGCTTAAATCAAGAAGTGAATCAGGACTTCAGAAGCTCAACCAGCGTCTTTCCGATCCGCGCCGGGGACGGTGATACCTTAATTCCCGCCGATTCCATTGCCGCAATTTTGGACGGCGCGTCGCCCTTGCCCCCCGCGATGATCGCGCCGGCGTGACCCATGCGGCGACCGGGCGGCGCGGTGCGGCCGGCAATGAACCCGACCATCGGCTTCTTGCGGCCCCGCTTGGCCTCATCCTTGAGAAATTGCGCCGCATCCTCTTCGGAGGAGCCGCCGATCTCACCGATCATGATGATCGCTTCGGTCTTCGGATCGGCCAGGAACAGCTCCAGCCCTTCGATGAAATCCATGCCCTTGACCGGATCGCCGCCGATGCCGAGCGCAGTGGTCTGGCCGAGGCCCTCGCGGGTGGTTTGGAATACGGCTTCGTAGGTCAGAGTGCCGGAGCGCGACACGATGCCGACTTTGCCGGGCTTGAAGATCGACGCCGGCATGATGCCGATCTTGCATTCGCCGGCGGTCTGCACGCCCGGGCAGTTCGGCCCGACCAGCCGCGACTTCGAGCCGGCCAGCGAGCGCTTCACCTTCACCATGTCCTCGACCGGAATACCTTCGGTGATGCAGACGATCAGCGCGATCTCTGCCTCAATGGCTTCGGAGATCGCATCGGCGGCGCCGGGCGGCGGCACATAGATCACGCTGGCGTCGCAGCCGGTCTTGGCCTTGGCCTCGGCGACCGTGTCGAACACCGGCAGGCCAAGATGGGTCGAGCCGCCTTTGCCGGGCGAAGTACCACCGACCATTTTCGTTCCGTAGGCCATCGCCTGCTCGGAATGGAAGGTGCCGTTCTTGCCGGTGAAGCCCTGGCAGATGACCTTGGTGTTCTTGTTGATGAGGATTCCCATCACGCTTTCCTCTCAACGGCAGCGACAATTTTCTGGGCGGCGTCGTCGAGATCGATGGCGGAGGTCACGTTGAGCTTGGATTCGGAGATGATCTTTTTGCCCTGTTCGACGTTGGTGCCTTCGAGGCGAACCACCAGCGGCACCTGAAGCCCGACCTCTTTCACCGCGGCAACCACGCCCTCGGCGATCACGTCGCATTTCATGATGCCGCCGAAAATGTTGACCAGGATGCCCTTCACCTTCGGATCGGACGTGATGATCTTGAACGCCGCGGCGACCTTTTCCTTCGAAGCGCTGCCGCCGACGTCGAGGAAGTTCGCCGGCTCCATGCCGTACAGCTTGATGATGTCCATCGTCGCCATAGCCAAGCCCGCGCCGTTGACCATACAGCCAATCGAGCCGTCGAGCGCGACGTAGTTGAGATCGTACTTCGCCGCCTCGGTTTCCTTCTCGTCCTCTTCGGTGACATCGCGCAACGCGGCCACGTCGGGATGGCGGAACAGCGCGTTGTCGTCGAAGCCGATCTTGGCGTCGAGGCAGATCAGCTTCTTGTCCTTGGTGACGACCAGCGGGTTCACCTCGAGCAGGGTCATGTCCTTTTCGGTGAACGCCTTGTACAGGCCGGTGAGCATCACGCTCATCTGCTTCTGCAGATCGGCATCGAGCCCGAGCGCCTTGGATATGCGGCGGACGTGATGCGGACAGATGTTGGTGGCCGGATCGACCGTTATGGTGACGATCTTCTCGGGTGTGTCGTGCGCCACCTTCTCGATGTCCATGCCGCCTTCGGTGGAGACCACGATGGCGACGCGGGAGCTGGAGCGATCGACCAGCATCGACAGGTAGAACTCCTTGTCGATCAGCGAGCCGTCTTCGATGTAGAGGCGATTGACGACCTTGCCCTTCGGGCCGGTCTGATGCGTGATCAGCGTCGAGCCGAGGATGCGGGCCGCTTCCTTCTTTACGTCATCGATAGATTCCACGACCTTGACGCCGCCGGCCTTGCCTCGGCCGCCGGCGTGGATCTGCGCCTTCACCACCCAGACCGGGCCGCCGAGTTGCTCGGCCGCCTGAACCGCTTCGCCGGCGGTGAACGCCGGGATGCCCTTGGGGGTCGGAACGCCGAACTCCCGCAGCACAGCCTTGGCCTGATACTCGTGGATGTTCATGGAAGGCCCCGCAGCTTCGGCTTGAAGTCACAGCGCCCCACCATAATGGGGCGCTGTGTCTGGTACGTGAAGGCTAGCGCTTTCCGAGGTCCGGCGCGATCTTCTGGCAGGCCTCGACCAAGCCCTTCACCGAGCCGACCGACTTATCGAATTCGGTACGCTCAGGCGCGCTCAGCTCCAGTTCGACGATGCGCTCGACGCCCTTGGCGCCGATCACCACCGGCACGCCGACGTAGAGACCCTTCACGCCGTACTCGCCATTGAGCCAGGCGGCGCACGGCAGCACGCGCTTCTTGTCGCGCAGGTAGCTCTCCGCCATCGCGATGGCCGACGAGGCCGGCGCATAGAAAGCCGAGCCGGTCTTCAGCAGGTTGACGATCTCGGCGCCGCCGTTGCGGGTGCGGTTGAAAATCTCATCGACCCGGGCCTGAGTGGTCCAGCCCATCTTGATCAGATCGGGCAGCGGAATGCCGGCCACCGTGGAGTAGCGCGCCATCGGCACCATCGTATCGCCGTGGCCGCCGAGCACGAAGGCGCTGACGTCCTCCACCGACACGTTGAACTCGTCGGCGAGGAAGTAGCGCAACCGCGCCGAGTCGAGCACGCCGGCCATGCCGACCACCATGTTCTCCGGCAGGCCGCAGGACTTCTGCAGCGCCCAGACCATGGCGTCGAGCGGGTTGGTGATGCAGATGACGAAGGCGTTCGGGGCGTACTTTTTCAAGCCCGCGCCGACCTGGTCCATCACCTTGAGGTTGATGCCGAGCAGGTCATCGCGGCTCATGCCGGGCTTGCGCGGCACGCCGGCGGTGACGATGCAAACGTCGGCGCCTTCCATCGACTCGTAGGCGTTGGTGCCCGCGATCTTGGCGTTAAAGCCTTCGACCGGCGACGATTGCACCAGATCGAGCGACTTGCCCTGGGGAACGCCCTCGGAGATGTCGAACAGGACGACGTCGCCGAGCTGCTTTAGGCCGATGAGGTGAGCGAGGGTGCCGCCAATCTGGCCTGCGCCGATCAACGCAATCTTGTTACGCGCCATGTGGTTAAATACCTGGTGGACAGTCAAAACGCCTAGTCTTTCGCTCATTAGCCCTTTCGGAAGACGCATTCAAGCCACCTCGCGGCGCGGCCATTGCTGCGACAACCCGGCGACGGTAGCGTGGCGGCCGTTCGCATAAATAAAAGCTCCGGGAGGTGCGGGTGAGAACAGGTCGGGCGTTCGCCGCCGCGCTGCTGGGCCTGATTGCCACCACCGCTTCGATCCGGGCGCAGGACTATCCCTCGCAGACCATCCGGCTGATCGTTCCGTTCCTGGCCGGCGGGCCGGTCGATGCGCTGGCCCGCGTCGTCGCCCAGCACCTGCAGAACCGGGTCGGCCAGAACGTTATCGTCGAAAACCGCTCGGGCGGCGGCACCACCATCGGCGCCAAGGCGGTCTCGGCCGCCACCCCCGACGGCTATACGCTACTCGTGATCGGCCCGAACATCGCATACTACCCCGTGCTTTTTCCGGACCTCGATTTCGATCCAACCAAGGGTCTGACGCGCGTGGCGACCCTGGTCACCTGGTCGCACGTGATCGCGGTCGCCCCTTCGGTGCCGGCAAACAACATCCCGCAGCTGGTGAGCTATGCCAAAGCCAATCCGGGAAAGCTCGCGTTCGGCTTTGGTCTGGCGACCATGCCGCACATCGTCGGCGAAACATTCAAGCGGGCCACCGGGATCGACATCATCGACGTGCCCTATCGCGGCGGCGAGCAGGCGCGCGCCGATCTGCTCGGCGGCCGCGTACACATCAACATCGCCCCGGTGCCGCAACTGCTGCAGCTCGTCCGCGACGGCAAGATCCGGGCGGTCGGCTACACCGGCCCGCGGCGCAGCCCCGACCTGCCGGACATTCCGACCATGACCGAAAGCGGATACCCGCAGGTCGGCTTCAATCCCGACGTCTGGATGGGAATCCTGGCGCCGTCCGGCACGCCCGCGGCGATCGTGGACAAGCTCAATGGTGAGGTGAACTCGGTGCTGAAATCCGAGGAGATGGCGCCAGCACTCAAGCGGTTCGGCTACGAGGCCAAGATCACCACGCCGGCGGAATTCGAAACGTTCTTCGCGGCCGAACTGCTGAAATGGCCACCGATCCTGAAGGCCACCGGCCTCAAGCCGCAGTAGCGCCGGGACTTTTCCCGGCGGTCAGTGGCCGATTTCGGGCGCGGGCTTGGCAGGCGGCGCGGCCTTTCCCATCGCGCCTTTGACCTTCTCACGCACCCACTGCACCACAACGTACAGCACCGGAATGAGGAAAATCCCGAAGACCGATGAAAAAATCATGCCGCCGAATACCGAGGTCGCGACACCGCGGCGGCTCAGCATGCCGGCGCCGGTCGCTATCACCAGCGGAACGAGCCCCGCGATGAACGCGAAGCTCGTCATCATCACGGCGCGAAACCGCGCGTGAGCGCCGGCGATGGCGGCTTCCTCGATCGACAGACCGTGCTCGCGGCGCTCCTTGGCGAATTCGACGAGCAGAATGCCGTTCTTGGCGGCCAGCGCGATCAGCACGACGATACCAATCTGGGCATAGAGATTGTTGTCCAGTCCAAGCATGAGCAGCGCCGCCATGCCGCCCATAATGCCGACCGAAACCGACAGCAGCACCGCGACGGGAATCGACCAACTCTCATAGAGAGCCACCAGGAACAGGTAGGCGAACAGCACGGCGAGCGCGAGAATCATCGTGGTCTTGCCGGCAGCCTCCTTTTCCTGAAGCGCAGTACCCGTCCACTCGTAGGCGTAGCCCGCCGGAAGCGTCCGGAGCGACAGCTGCTCCATCGCCTCGAGCGCATCGCCCGACGAACGGCCCGGGGCCGGCTGGCCGTTGATGGTGATGCTGCGGTTGTTGTTGTAGCGGACGATCGATTGTGGCCCCAGAATCAGCCGCGCGTTGGCAAAGGCGCGAACCGGCACCATGTCGCCATTCTTGTTGCGTACGTTGATGCTGTAGATGTCATCGATCTTGGCGCGCTCGGTCGCCTCGCCCTGAATGTTCACCTGCCAGGTGCGGCCGAATACGTTGAAGTCGTTGATGTAGTAACCGCCGAGCACCGACTGCAGGGCATTGAAGACGTCGAACACCGCGACGCCGAGCGTCTGCAATTTCTCACGGTCGATATCGAGATAGAGCTGCGGCGTGCTGGCGCTGTAGGTGGTGAACACGCGCGCCAGTGCCGGATTTTGATTCGCGGCAAAGATCATCCCGCGCGCCGTCGCAGCCATCTCCGCAGGGTCGGCGCCGCGCAAGCTTTGAAGCTGGTATTCGAAGCCCGAGCCGGTCCCGAGGCCGATGATCGGCGGCAGGTTGTAGGCGAACACGATCGCGTCTTGGATGCCTTGGAACTGGCCCATGAGCTGCCGGATGATGCCGTTGACCGACAGCGCGGCGCCCTTGCGCTCTTCGAAAGGCTTGAGCGTGATGATCAGCAGCCCGCCGTTGGACTTGGCCATTCCATCGAGCATGCTGAATCCGACCACCGAGGTGACGCTCGCAACACCCGGCGTTTTGGCTATCAGATCCTCGACGCGCTTTGAAACAGCATCGGTGCGCACTACCGAAGCGCCCTCCGGCAACTGGATTTCGCCAAAGATCGCGCCCTGGTCCTCCGAAGGAAGAAATCCGCTCGGCGTCACCTTGAACAGCCAGCCGGCCCCCGCCATCACCACCACGAGCACAAGGATGCCGAACACGGCGAAACGCACGGTCTTGCGCACCAGGAAAGCATAGCCGTCGCGGGTATGGTCGATGCCGCGCATGACATAGCCGAGGATGCCGCGCTTGGGCCCGTGGCTTGTCGACAGGAAGACCGCGCACAAGGCCGGCGAAAGGGTGAGCGCGTTGATCGCCGAAATCACCATCGACACCGAGACCGCCACGGCGAACTGGCGGAACAGTTCACCCGAGATGCCGGGAATAAACGCAACGGGGACGAACACCGAGAGCAGCACCAACGTGATGGCGATGATCGGCGCGGTGATCTCCGCCATCGCGCGCCTTGCCGCCTCAGCGGCATCGATGCTGTGGTCTTTCTCAAGGTGCGCCTCGACCGCCTCGACCACCACGATCGCGTCGTCCACCACGATGCCGATGCCGAGCACCAGCGCCAGCAGCGAAACCGTGTTGGCGGAGAAGCCGACCGCCAACATCACGGCGAATGTTCCGATCAGCGCAACCGGCACGGCAATCAGCGGGATCAGCGTCGCACGAAAACTGCCGAGGAACAGGAACACCACGATGACGACGAGAAGAAACGCCTCCAGCAGAGTGTGAATCACCTCTTCCATGCTCTGCTTCACGAAAGCAGTCGTATCGTAGGTGATCCTGTAGTCGAGCCCCTCCGGAAAGGACTTCTTTAAATCCTCGAGCGCCTTGCGGACAGCGTCCGCGCTTTGGATCGCATTGCCTCCGGGTGTTTGATAGAGCCCCATCACCACGGCGGGCTTGCCGTCGAGACGGCCGATCTGCTCCTGGCTACGGGCCCCGAGTTCGATGCGGGCCACATCGCGCACGCGCACGAACGAGCCGTCCGGATTGGCCCGGACAACGACGGCGCCAAACTCCTCCACGGTGGTCAGCCGGCCCTGGGTCTGGATGTTGAGCTGAAACTGCTGGTCCGGCAGCGACGGGCGGGAGCCGATACGGCCGACCGCCGCCTGGATGTTCTGCCCCTTGACCGCGGTGATGACGTCGTTGGGCGTCATCCCGAAATTGGTCAGCTTGGCGCTGTCGAGCCAAAGCCGCATGCTGTAGTCGGCGGCGGTGAAATTCTGGACGTCGCCGATACCTTTGATGCGCTTGAGGCTGTCGATGATGTTGATGGTCGCGTAGTTGCTCAGAAACAACTGGTCGAAGCGGCTGTCCGGGGAAATCAGGTTCACCACGAGCAAAATCGCCGACGACTTTTTGGTCACGCTGACGCCCGTCGCCTTCACCTCGGCCGGCAGTTGCGCCTCGGCCAAGCCGACGCGGTTCTGCACCTTGACCGAGTTCAGGTCCGGATCGGTGCCGACGGCGAAGGTAACGGTCAGCGAATAGCTGCCGTCGTTGCCGCTGGTCGATTTCATGTAGAGCATGTTGTCGACGCCGACGACGCGCGACTCGATCGGCTGCGCCACGGTCGCTTCCACGACCTGAGAGCCGGCGCCCGGATAGTTGGCGGTGACCGATATCTGCGGCGGCACGATGTCGGGAAACTGCGCGATCGGAATCTGCGTCAGCGCGATGGCGCCCGCGAGCGTGATGACGATCGAGATGACGACCGACAGCCTGGGGCGGTCGATGAAAATGCTCGAGAGCATCGACTACACTCCCGGCTTGGCTTCGGCCGCCTGGACAACCTGCCCCGGCCTGACCTTTTGAACGCCCTCCGTGATCACAAGCTCGCCGGCTTCAAGCCCCTTTCGAATGATCGAGTTGAGGCCGGCGCTCCCGCCGAGTTCAATGCGCCGGACCTGGACCTTGTTGTCCTTGTCGACCACCAGCACGAAGGCGCCGGATTGATCGGCCTGCAACGCCTGCGCCGGCACCTGCAATGTTTTCTCGCCTTCGCCCAATTCGACGACGACACTCACAAGCTGCCCATCGACCAGGATACGGTTCGGATTGGGGAACGACGCTCGCACCAGCACGGTGTCGGTGCCCTGGTTGACGGTGACGTCGAGAAAATTGATTGCGCCCGGCTGCGCGTAGCGGGTGCCGTCGGCGAGCTGCAAATAGATGACATAGGCGTTGGCTCGGACGGCGCCCTGTTCCCGGCGGACTGCGAGGATCTCGCGCTGGGTCACCGGGAAGCTGACATAGATCGGATCCTGGCTGACAATGGTGGCCAGCGTACCGCTGCTTGAACCGACGAAATTGCCGACCGAGATGTTGGCGCGGCCGACGCGGCCGGCTATCGGGGCTGCGATGTCGGTGTAGCTGAGCTGAAGCTGCGCCTTGTCCAGTGCCGCCTTCTGCGCCAGGTAATTGCCCCGCGCCTCGCCCTGCTTGGCGGTCACCTCATCGAGTTTCGCCTGCGTGCCGACGTTGCGCTGGACCAGTTCCGTCTGGCGGCCCACCTCGATATCGGTCTGTTTGAGCGTGGCTTCCGCAGTCTCGACACCGGCTTTCGCCTCGTCGACGGCGGCCTTGTAGAGGCCCTTTTCGATGACGAACAGCAACTCGCCTTCCTTGACGTCGGCGCCCTCCCGGAACAACCGCTTCTCCAGAAACCCATCGACACGCGCGCGGAGATCGACCTTGAACATCGATTCGACGCGGCCGGTAAACGACGATGTCGGTTTGACTTCGATCGCAGCAGCCTTGACGACCGTAACAGCGGGCGGCGGCGCTGCGGCCACGGGGGCTGCCTGCTTGTTCTCGCCGCATCCGGAGATCGCGAGCGCGAGCCCAAGCGGAATGATCCAACCAAAATGCCGTATGCGCATTTGAACAGCCTCAAGCCATCAACGGTTGTCCGTGCTTCATCGGCACGGTTCCACATCATGCGCGGATCGGAGTTCCCGTTCAACCGGCGCACGATTAGGTCTCGACGATGCCCTCGCTCGACCCGCTCGCCGCAGAGTCGCGCCGCCCATGCGGAAGAGCGAGATAGCTCTGCGAGCGCATCTCGATCAGCCGCGAGGCAGTGCGCTTGAACTCCGACGCCTCGTAGCCGTCGCTGGCGTCATAGAGCGCGTCGGGTTCGGCAGCCGCGGAGGCAATGAGCTTCACGGAATGGTCGTACAGTGTGTCGATCAGGATAATGAAGCGCTTGGCGGCGTTGCGGTGATCGAAGTTCATTACCGGAATGCGATCGATGATCAGCGTATGAAATTCATGCGCGATACGCAGGTAATCGGCCGCGGCCAACGGCTGCTCGCACAAGTCATGAAAGAAAAACCGCGCAACGCCCATGGCGGCGCGCGGCACCCGGAGCCGCCGTCTCCTCACCGAAAGCTCCTGAGGCACGCCGCTGGCGCTGCCGACCAGCCGCCGCCACGCATGGTCCAGCGCGACAGTGGCATCGTCGTCCGCGGGGACGTACCAGACCTGCTGGCCGGCGAGCTTTTCAAGGCGAAAATCGGCGCGCGCCTTGAGGTCGTGCAACTCCATGTGCTGTTCGATCATGGCGATGAACGGAAGAAACAGCGCACGATTGAGGCCGTCGCGATAGAGATTCTCAGGCGCCACGTTGGAGGTCGCAATTACCACCACCCCGAGTTCGAACAGCCGGGAAAACAGGCGGCCGAGAATCATCGCGTCGGCGATGTCGGTGACGTGAAATTCGTCGAAGCAGAGCAACCAGCTCTCCTCGGCGATCTCGCTGCCGGCGAGACGAATGGCGTCATAGCCGGAAAATTCACCGTCTTTCAGTTTCTGGCGAAACACACGCACCCGCTCGTGTACGTCGGCCATGAATTCGTGAAAATGGGCGCGGCGTTTGCGGACGATCGGGCTCGCTTCGAAGAACAGATCCATCAGCATGGTCTTGCCGCGGCCAACGTCGCCGTGGACGTAGAGCCCTTTGACCGGCTGGCGGTCGGCGCTGCCAAACAGCCAGCCGAGCGGCTGGCTGCGGCGCGCCGAGCGGTGCGCTGCGACCCGCTTCTCCAGGGCGACCAGCCGGGCCAGAAGACCCTGCTGCGCCGGGTCGCGCTCCAGCTTCTTGGCCGCGACCAATTTTTCGTAGGATTCGAGGGCGGACATGGGCCTGCCGTGGCGAGCGAAGGGTCACCGATAGGGCTTGGCAGCCCGCCCGGCAAGCGCCTCAGGGTAACCAGCGGCCTCCTATCAGCTAGGGGAATTTAGTCTCTGGTTCAGCATCTTAGCCGGAATGCCGTTGCAATCTGGCCCAGGCGCCATACTTATGCTGCGCTGCACAAGCAGAGATTCGTCAGGTAGGAACGCCTCCGGAGGCTTCGATGACAACATCAGGAGCCTAGGAATGCAAAAGCGAACGCAGGAGGCCCACGCCGAAGGCACCGTGGTCCGCAAATTGTGGATCGGCGAAGCCGCCCGTTATCGGGACCATCTGCTGCGTCTCGACGCGGAGAGCCGCCACAGCCGGTTCGGCGGCGGGGTTTCCGACGATTTCATCATCGCTTACGTCAAGACCACATTCGGCCTGGGTTCGGTGGTGCATGGCTTCTTCGCCGACGGGGTGCTGCGAGGCGCGGCCGAGCTCCGCCCGCTGGGGCGCGCCTTTGCCAGCGAGGCCGAGGCCGCTTTCAGCATCGAGACCGATTGGCAGAGCCACGGCGTCGGCTCGATGCTGCTCGACCGCACGCTGCTGGCGGCCCGCAACCGGGGCATCAAGACCCTGCACATGGCCTGCCTTGCCAACAACCTGCGCATGCAGGAGCTGGCGCGCAAGTTCACCGCCGAACTGAGCTTCGATTTCGGCGATGTGGTCGGTGAGGTTGCCGCGGCCCGGCCGACGCCGCTTTCGGTGTTGCGGGAGCTGGTTGCCGATAATTGCGGCTTCGCCACCGCCGTTCTCGACGTTCAGTCCAGACTGCTGAAAAGTCCGGCACCGGCACACAGCCCGCGTTAACCGATTGGCTGGGTTTGGCTCCTATCCTCTGTCTCCAGTCCGGGATCGAGGGAAATACCATGGGAGCCGTGGGAGTTGTTCACGCCGCCGAGATTCGCATCCTCGGGCCCACCGCGATCGAGGACTACCACGCTCATCTGATGCGGCTCGACCGGTCGAGCGTTTTCCCGGGCGACGACCGCTCGATCGACGCCCATTGCCTCGATCTGATGGCGACCGGCGCGATCCTGATCGGCGCCTACGTCAAGAACGTCATGCGGGACGTCATGCGGGCCAGCGCCGAAGTCGTGCCCGACCGCACCGCGCGCCGGGCGGAAGCCGCAATCACCGTCGAGCAGGGCTTCCATGAGCGCGGTTTCGAACGCGAGCTGACCGCGCGGATCATCGAAGAGGCGCGCCGACATCACCTCACCGAGGTGCGCGTGCAGGAGCAAAGCTCCAGCCGCCATTACAAGATTCCTGCGCTCGAACTGCACACCTACGCGTCGGCCTAAGACTCACGCTGCCAGCAGATAGATCGCCTCGGCGACATACGGTCCGCCGCCGATCGAGCCGCGCGCCGAGTACAGCACGAAGCGCGACACGGTGAACGGCGGCGTGCTGAACACGCCCCGCGCCGATAAATAGTCCGCGACCTCGCCGCTCGATGAATCGCGCAGCCGCGCCAGCGTGACGTGCGGCGTGTATTTGCGCGTCTCCGGATCGAGCCCAACGCGCCGCATCAGCCGCTCGTGCTCGGCCTGCAGCTCCATCAGCGGAGGCGAGGGCTGCACCGTGGCGACCACCGCGCGCGGCCGCTTGCCGCCGAACGGCGCCAGGCCGTCGAGCCGCAACTCGAAGTCCTTGCGCCGCACCTTGCCGAGCAGCCAGGCGATCTCCTGGGCGATGTCGTCATCAACGTCGCCGATGAAGCGCAAGGTCACACGATAGTTTTCCGCGTCGATCCAGCGCGCGCCGGGCAAGCCCCCGCGCAAGAGCGACAGCGATGCGCACACGGCTTCCGGAATTTCGAGACCTGTGAACAGCCGTGGCATCGTCAACTCGCCGGCTTGGCACGAACGCGAGCCAACAGCTCCTCGACCTTCGGCATGACGCCGGCGACGATCTTCGCCACGCCGTCCGCGGTCGGGTGCAGCCCGTCGGCCTGAATGAGCTTGGCGTTGGTCACCACACCGTCCAGGAAAAACGGATAGAGCAGAACATCGTTCGCCGAAGAGAGCTCCGTATAGATCGTGTTGAACTCCCGCGCGTAGTCCGGCCCGAAGTTCGGCGCCGCCAGCATGCCGCACAGCAGCACCTCGATGCGCCGGGCTTTCAGGCGGCGAACGATCTGCTCCAGCGCGGCGCGCGTCACCTTCGGATCGATGCCGCGCAGCATGTCGTTGGCGCCGAGTTCGACGATCACGGCATCGGTGCCGTCGGGCACCGACCAGTCGAGCCGGGCGAGCCCGCCGGTGCTGGTGTCGCCGGACACGCCGGCGCCGGCGATTTCGACCGCGATGCCCTTGGCCTTGAGCTCCCGTTCGAGTTGCACCGGGAACGCGGCGCTGGCCGGAAGTTGGTAGCCCGCGGTCAGCGAATCGCCCAGCGCCACCACCTTGAGGGGCCGTTCGGCCGCATTCATCGGGCTCATCCCCGCGATCATGGCAACCATGGCGGCCGCCAGCGCGGCTCTAAGCCGCTGGACCTTGAGGGCCAGCTTCCCATATGAGCGGGGCGCGAATTCGCGGCAGACGCCAGCATCAGGTCTCATGAACGACATCTCCATTGCGCCAAGCCCCAAGCCAAGCCCCAAGCCAACCCTACGAACTCCAACAACTCTCGATCCGGCCATTTCGCTCTCCGGCGTCAATCTATCGCTGGGCTACGCCGCGGCCCGGGTCCATATTCTCAAGGACATCGAACTGAATATAGGGCGCGGCGAGGCGATTGGCCTGGTCGGGCCATCCGGCTCCGGTAAAACCACGCTGCTGATGGTGCTGGCCGGGCTCGAACGGGCCGATACCGGCTCGATCACGGTGGCCGGCTCCGACCTCCGGCGGCTCGACGAGGATGCGCTGGCGCGCTTTCGCGGCCGCAATGTCGGCATCGTCTTTCAGTCCTTTCATTTGATCCCGACCATGACCGCGCTGGAAAACGTCGCCGTTCCGCTGGAACTGGCCGGGGCGGCCGACGCCGCGGCCCGCGCGCAGGCGGAACTGGCCAAAGTGGGGCTGGCCGAACGGCTGCATCACTACCCGGCGCAGCTGTCCGGCGGCGAGCAGCAGCGCGTCGCGCTGGCCCGCGCGCTCGCTCCCAATCCAGCGATCCTGGTCGCCGACGAGCCGACCGGAAATCTCGACGAGACCACCGGCCGTTCGGTGATCAAGCTGCTGTTCGCCGGGCACGTCGAGCGCGGCACGACGCTGATCCTGGTGACGCACGACACTGCGCTGGCGAAACGCTGCGGTCGCATCGTGAGGCTGCGTTCGGGCCGAATCGAGGGTGAAGAGCGCGGCACGGCATGAAAGACCTCGCCGCTCACGCATCGAACCGCGTGCCGCTGTGGCTCAAGTTCGCCTTCACGGTATTCATGATCGTGCTGACGCCGGTTTATTGGCACTACTACGGCCCGACGAATTTTCTCTATTTCTGCGACATCGCGCTGTTCCTCACGCTGGCCGGAATCTGGCTCGACAGTGCCTTGCTGATCTCCATGTGCGCGGTGGGCATCCTCGCGCCGCAGGCCCTGTGGGTGCTGGATTTCATCCTCAACATCTTCGGCGTCTCGCTCATCGGCATGACGGACTACATGTTCAAGCATGAAAACTCGCTGTTCCTGCGCGGGCTATCGCTGTTTCATGGCTGGCTGCCGTTCCTGCTGGCCTATCTGGTGTGGCAACTCGGCTATGACCGCCGCGCCTTTCCAGCCTGGACCGCGCTGGCGTGGGCGCTGCTGCTGATCTGTTTCTTCTTCATGCCGCCACCCGATCCCAACGCCGGGCTTGTTCCCGTCAACATCAACTATGTGTGGGGACCGAACGACGGCGCCGCGCAAACCTGGGTGCATCCCTACGTCTGGTTCGCCGGCCTGATGATCGGCCTGCCGGCGCTGCTGTTCTGGCCGACCCATCTCCTGCTGGCGCGCAACGCGCCGAGGCCCGCATGACGGTCACCACTCCAACGCTCACCGCTCCGTTCAACCCGCTGCGCTTTGCACTCCGCGAACTTCGCGCGGGCTTCCATGGCTTCCGCATCTTCGTCGCCTGCATCGCGCTCGGCGTCATGGCGATCGCCGGCGTCGGCTCGTTCTCCCGCAGCCTGACCGACGGAATCGAACGCGAAGGCCGGGTGATCCTGGGCGGCGATCTTTCGTTCATGCTGATCCACCGCGAGGCCGACGCCGCCGAGCGTGGGTTCCTCGAAAGCCGCGGCCAGCTTTCGGCCGGAGCAACGATGCGCGCGATGGCCGCCATCGCCGACGGGCGGCGCGTCCTGATCGAGGTCAAGGCTGTCGATGGCGCCTACCCCCTGTACGGACAGGTCGCGCTCGAGCCCGAAATGCCGCTCGATCGCGCCCTGCAACAGCGCAACGGCGCTTATGGCGCCGCGGTCGATTCGACACTGCTGACGCGGTTCGGCCTCGCGCCCGGCGCGCGGCTCACCATCGGCACCGCCACCATCGAAATCGCCGCCGCCATCAAAAGCGAGCCCGACAAGCTTGCCAGCGGCATCGGCTTCGGCCCCCGCGTCATCATCAGCGAGGCGGCGATGCGCGCCACCGGCCTGCTGGTGCCGGGAAGCCTGGTGCGCTGGAACTACCGCCTGCGGCTCGCCGACGGCAGCGACCGCGCGGCGGAGGCGGTGACCAAGGCCGCGGAAACGCAGTTGCCGGACGCTGGCTGGCAGATCCGCAGCCGCAGCAACGCGTCACCCGCGCTGGAGCGCAACGTCGAACGCTTCACCCAGTTTCTCACCCTGGTCGGCCTGACCGCGCTGCTGGTCGGCGGCGTCGGCGTCGCCAACGCGGTCAAGAGCCACATTGACCGCAAGCGCGACGTGATCGCGACGCTGAAGGCGCTTGGCGCAACCGGCGGCAGCGTGTTCGCGATCTATCTGTCCCAGGTGCTTCTGCTGTCCGCGGTCGGTGCGGCGATCGGCTTGGTGCTCGGCGCAGCCCTGCCGTTCATCATCGCCGCGGCGTTCGGCTCCATCATACCGCTGCCGATCGCGCCGGCGATCCAACCCGCCGAACTGGCGCTGGCATTCGGCTACGGCCTGCTCACCGCACTCGCCTTCGCGCTCTGGCCGCTCGGGCGCGCCCATGACGTGCCGGTGTCCGCGCTATTCCGGGACGCGGTCGCACCGGGCGGCCGCCGGCCGCGCTGGCGCTACGTGTTCGCCACCATGCTGGTGGTGGCAGCGCTCGCCGGGATTGCCGTGTTCCTGTCCTACGACGGGAAAATCGCCGCGATCTTCATCGGCGCAGCGGCGGCGGTGTTCGTGATGCTTCAGGCGGTGGCGCTGATGCTGATGGCGGTGGCGCGGCGGCTGCCTCACGCACAATCGATGTCGCTGCGTCTCGCCATCGCCAACATGCACCGGCCCGGGGCGCTGACGCCGACCATCGTGCTGTCGCTCGGGCTCGGTCTCGCGCTGCTGGTGACGATCATCCAGATCGACGGTAATCTTCGCAGGCAGATGGAAGGAGCGCTGCCGGCCAAGGCGCCATCGTTCTATTTCCTCGATATCCAGTCCACGGATTCGGCAGGTTTCGACGCCTTCGTCCGCCAGCACGAACCGAAAGCGGAGCTTGAGCGCGTCCCGATGCTGCGCGGCCGCATCATGTCGGCCAACGGCATCAAGGCCGATGACATCAAGGCGGCATCGACCGCCTCGTGGGTGCTGCAAAGCGACCGCGGCATCACCTTCGCCAGCGAGGTGCCGCGCGGCTCGGTGGTGGTCGAGGGAAGCTGGTGGGCGCCCGACTACAAGGGACCGCCGCTGGTTTCGCTGGAGAAGAAGATCGCCGACGGCCTCAAGCTGAAGATCGGCGATCCGATCCTGGTCGACGTGCTCGGCCGCAACATCGAGGCGCGTATCGCCAACCTGCGCTCGGTGAATTGGGAGAACCTCGGCATCAATTTCGTCCTGGTGTTCTCGCCCAGCGCCTTCGCCGGCGCGCCGCACACCGACATCGCCACGCTGACCTATCCCGGCGGCAGCACGGATGCACAGGAAACGACGCTGCTGAAATCCGCCAGCGACGCCTTCCCGGCGGTCACGGCGGTGCGGGTGAAGGACGCTATCGAGGCGGTCGGCGGCATCGTGCGCAATCTGGTGATGGCGGTGCGCGGCGCCAGCATGGTGGCGCTCATCGCCGCGATGCTGGTGCTGGGCGGCGCGCTCGCCGCCGGCCACAGCTACCGGGTGTACGACGCGGTGGTGCTCAAGACGCTCGGCGCCACGCGCGGCCGGCTGATCGGCGCCTACGCGCTGGAGTATCTGCTGCTCGGCACGGCGACCGCGCTGTTCGGTGTGTTCGCGGGATCCATCGCGGCGTGGCTCGTCGTGACGCGGGTGATGAGCCTGACGTTTGCCTGGCTGCCCGGCCCGGCGGCGGGTGCGGCATTTGGCGCATTGGTTGTCACAGTCGCCCTCGGACTGATCGGCACGTTTACCGCGCTCGGCCATAAGCCCGCGACGGTGCTCAGGAATTTGTGAGCGTTGCGACAAACGGTCGCGTAATCAGTCAATTTTTTTTAGGGTGTTACGTGTAAGTCATCCGCTTGCGCGGCGACGTGTTATGCTTACTTTTAAGAGGCTCGCGCGCATGGTTGTCCGTTCGGCGCACGGGACGAGTTTCGGAACGGACGCTGCGGTTCGACAACCATGGGGGTTTCGACGATGTCGGACTTTGAACGTAATGCTACCACTGCGCCATTCGGTCAGGCACTGGGCCGTAGCTCGGTCGCGGTCGATGAAGGTCTGCGCGCCTACATGCTGCGCATCTACAACTACATGGTGCTCGGTCTCGCGATCACCGGCGCCGCCGCGCTAGGCGTCTACATGCTTTCGGTCACCACGGACCCATCGCTCGCGGCGCTGAAAATGCGCGACGGGCTGATGCTGACCGCCTTCGGCAAGGCGCTGTTCGTCAGCCCGCTGAAATGGGCGGTGATCCTGGCCCCGCTCGGCATCGTGTTCCTGCTCAGCTTCGGCATCCACCGGATGCGGCCGGCGACGGCGCAACTGGTCTTCTGGCTCTACGCCGCGCTGGTCGGGGTGTCGCTCGCCTCGATTTTCATGGTGTTCACGCACACCTCGGTCGTTCGGGTGTTCTTCATCACCGCGGCGTCGTTCGGCGCGCTGAGCCTGTGGGGTTACACCACCCAGCGCGATCTCAGCGGCATGGGCTCGTTCCTGCTGATGGGGCTCTTCGGCATCATCCTGGCCAGTCTGGTCAACCTGTTCATGGCAAGCTCGGCGCTGCAGTTCGCC
>JAPLPD010000078.1 GCA_026400395.1 Alphaproteobacteria bacterium
ATCCAGCGGCGCGCCTACGGTCTACGCGACCAGGAATATCTGCGGCTCAAGGTGCTCACATGCATGCTCCCAGCGCTCTGAAGTTGCTGAAAACACCCACTCGTTTTCCTGAAGACCCAAGGTTTAGTTGTGCGGCTTAACCCTGTCTCTCCACCATTGGTCTTAGGTCGAAGAGTGTGGGTTGCGGGCAAGTATCTGGATACACTGCAGAATTCTTCGCTCTGGGTCTGAACATGCGTGGCCCATCGCGACGTGGCTCGTCCAAATCAGATGCTTATCGCTCAATGCTGCGGTGCGGTATAGCGGGGCGGCGCGCCAACGCCGGCGCCTGACGTTAGCAGCCATTAATGTTACCCCGCAATTCACCCTGAGCGTTCACCGGCATTCCATCGCACATGATCTAAAATGTATTCGGTTGGAATTGAACCGGGTGATTTTAATGTCGCGTTGTTGGGCGGCTTTGATTGCGGTGGCGCTGGCGGGGTCCGCCTTGGCGCCTTTGTCCGCGCGCGCCGACAGCGGCCCGGTGATCGTGATCCCGAGCCGTCCCGGCGTTCCCGTCATCATCAACGGCCGCGATGCATCCTACGCGGTGGTTGAAGGCGATTGGGGCCTGTCGCGTCCGGGCGCAGTGCCCATCACTGTGATCGGCGGATCGCCGGTCCTGCCGAACCATGTCTACGCGCGGCGTCACTCGTATCATCCGCGCTACGGGCGCGCGCCCGAACGCGGCCGCAACGAAACCGAGCCGCCATCCGATCGCCTGCCTCCGGAACCGGCGGAAAGTTTTTACCGCTCGTGGTCTTCCTCATCAGACATGACACCGGTGAACGACACGCCACGGCCGCGGCCGGATCGCGCGATAACATCCGACTCCGGCGACATCGCGCCGGCGACAATCATCGATCCACAAACCTTCGAGGCGTTTCCTTCAGAGGTTGGCGTCGAACTTCTTCGCCGGCGAAGAGCCAGGCCCTGAAAGGACCAGGAACTGAATGACGATCCCGCGCGGCCACCGCGGGCCTGAAGTCGAAAACCGAAGATGCGGCGCGAGCAATGAATGGGGAACTCCATGTCCCGCTGCGCTATCCTTGTTGTGTTGGCCGTTTCCGCCGCGCTGATCGCCACGCCGGCATCCGCCGATCCCGAATGCTTCGGCGACACCTGCCGTACGCCGGACGTCAGTGAACCGCCTCTGTCGGTCGAGCCCGAGCCGCTCGCGGCGGAAGTCCCGGCTCCCCCCGCCGCCGCGCAGGTGCCGAGTTCGGTGCAGCGGCTTACTTCGCCACCGACTCCGGTGGCAAGCGTGACGGCGAATGTTGTGCCGATGATGGCCGCTGAAGCCGCGGTTCCGATTCAGCCGCCGGCGGTTCGCCCGGTGGTCGTTGCTGAGAGTCCCAAACCACGCCCGGCTGCGCCTGTGCGCGCCGAGGAGCCGCGTGCCGCCGAAGTGGCTGTCGTCGCCCAAGTGGCTACTGTCGCCGAAGAGCCGAAGAAGCCCGCGCGCGTTGCCGTCGCGTCCGCGCGAACGTATCAGCCGGCGCCGTCGTATGACGCGGGGCAAAACGGCTACGTCGTCGGCTTGCCTGTGGTCACCGGCTCGGTGGTCGTCGCGGCGCCGACCGCCAAGATCATCACCATCGACAGCGGCGAGGATTAGACGCCGCTCAGACCTCGGAGCGACTGTGCGCGATGTAGAGCGCGACCGCGGCCGCGTTCGACACGTTCAGGCTCTGGATTGTGCCGGGCAGGTCGAGACGCGCGACGTGGTCGCACGTCTCTTTGGTCAGTTGCCGAAGTCCCTTACCCTCGGCGCCCAGCACCAGCGCGAGCGGCCGCCGCAGCGGCAGCTTCGCCATATCCTCGCCGCCGCTTGAATCGAGACCGATCACCAGGAAGCCACGCTCTTTGAGTGCGGCGAGGCCGCGCGCGAGGTTCTGCACCGTTACCAGCGGAACGTGTTCGAGCGCGCCGGATGCGGCTTTCGCCAGAACGCCGGTCGCCTCAGGGCTGTGGCGCGCGGTGGTCACGATGGCGGTCGCAGCATACGCGGCGGCGGTGCGGAAGATCGCGCCGACATTGTGCGGATCTGTGACCTGATCGAGCACCAGCACGATGCCGTCGGTCGCCAGTTGTTCGATCAGCGGTGACGGCAGCGGATCGGCTTCGAGATACAGCCCCTGATGCACGGAATCCGGCGGCAGCCGTGCCGCAATCGCGTCGGGCCGCACGATCTCCGGAATTGGCGCCTCTATTTTCTCGTCGGTCAGTCGTCGTGCCGCGTTTTCGGTGGCGAGCAGCTTGCGCATGCGGCGCGCCGGGTTTTGCAGTGCCGCCGTGACCGGATGCCAGCCGTAGAGCACGGCGGCGTCTTCGGGCGCCTGCAGGCTCTCGCGCCGGGCGCGCTCAAAGCGCTCGCGGCGCTCGACCTGCTCGCGGGTGGCGCCGGGCTTTTCGCCCGCTCTTGGCTTACCGCTGGGTCGATCGCGCATCCCAATGTCCTCACGGTCGCGACTTATTTGCAGGCGCTGACCAATTTGCAGGCAATATGGCATGTGCTTTGCTTGAATACGAATAGAACCCCCGCATTCGCAGCGATCCGGAGCACGCCATGCCGTTCACCCGCCTCGATATCGACCGCCGTCGCTTCTTGCAATCGACCGCGGTGCTGGGTGCGAGCGCGATCGGCGGTGGGCCGGTTTTCGCTCAGACGCGCGGCGAGACCTTGCTGGTGGTGCAGGAACTCGGCCCCAACAGCCTCGATATGCAGGGGGTCGGCTCCAACCAGACCGTCAACGGCCTTTCGTGGAATTGCTACGACAGGCTGTTGTCCTACGCCGCCAAGACGCTGCCCGACGGCTCGCCGTCCTACGATCGCGGCAAGCTTTCGCCTGAACTCGCCGAAAGCTGGCAGGAGGCGGCGGACGGCATGTCGTGTACGTTCAAGCTTCGCAAGGACGCGACGTTTCACGATGGCACGCCGGTCACCGCGAAGGATGTGAAGTGGTCGTTCGACCGCGCCGTGTCGGTCGGCGGATTTCCGACGTTTCAGATGTCGGCGGGCTCGCTGGAGAAGCGCGAACAGTTCGTCGTGGTGGACAATCACACGTTCCGCATCGACTACGTCCGCAAGGACAAGATGCTGCTGTTCAACGTCGCTGTCGTTGTGCCGTTCATCATCAACTCCGAGTTGGCGAAAAAGAACGCGACCGAGCAGGATCCCTGGGCGCTGACGTGGCTGCGCACCAACGAAGCCGGCGGCGGCGCCTACAAGATCGAAAGCTGGAAGCCCGGCAGCGAGACGATCTACGCGCGGTTCGACGAGTGGAAAAACGGTCCGTTGCCGAAGATCAGGCGCATCATTGCTCGCGATATTCCATCGGCGGGCACACGCCGCGCCATGCTGGAGCGCGGTGACGCCGATTTCTCCACCGGCTTTGCGCCTAAGGATTTCGACCAGCTCATCAAGGAGGGCAAAGTCAAAGTTTCGGGCGTGCCTATACCGAATGCGCTTTGGTACGTCGCTCTCAACACATCCAAGCCGCCGTTCGACAACGTGAAGCTGCGGCAGGCGGTGGCCTGGGCGATGCCTTACGAGGCGGTGCAGACCAACGCGTTCTTTGGACGCGCCGTGCCGATGTATGGTGGAGCGGGAAGTGTGGAATCGGCGGCTTGGCCGCAGCCATTTCCCTATGTGACCAACATCGACAAGGCCAAGGCGCTGATGGCCGAGGCTGGCTTTGCCCAGGGGTTCGAAACCACGCTCGCACTGGACACCGGCACGGCCACCGTCGGCGAGCCGACCGCTGTGCTGATCCAGGAGAGCCTCGCAAAGATCGGCATCAAGGTGACGGTGGAGAAAATCCCCGGCGCCAACTGGCGCACGACGCTCAACAAGAAAGAGCTGCCGATGGCGCTCAACCGCTTCTCCGGCTGGCTTGACTACCCGGAGTATTATTTCTTCTGGAATTTCCACGGCAACAATTCGATCTTCAACATCTCGGCCTATAAGAATCCCGCAATGGACGCGCTGATCGACAAGGCGCGCTTCACGGCGGACGCCGCGGATTACGCCACGGCGGTAAAGTCCTTCATCGCCATGTGCATGATTGAGGTGCCGATCGTGCCGCTGAACCAGCCGATCCACGACGTTGCCATGCAAAAGAACGTCGCGGGCTATCAGTTCTGGTTCCACCGGGAGCCGGACTATCGGCAGTTCGGCAAGGCATGACGCGCGAGGCTTGGGCTATCGGCTTGATTTGGCGGTCTAAACCAGGCCGAACGCCCCTCCATTGACTTCGACCGGATCGGCTACCATAAACCGGGCAATTCGGACCGTTCGGCGGGCAAATCCGTTTGTCCTTCGAGATCAATGCGGTGCGACGGTTTGGGAGAGTGTCCCGAGTGGCAAAGGGGGCGGACTGTAAATCCGCTGCTTATGGCTTCGTAGGTTCGAGTCCTACCTCTCCCACCATCCACCCCCCTAAGGCATTGATTTTGTTGCGGTGGGTCACTTCCTGACGAAAAAGTGGGTCACTCATCGTTCCTGATCCGATCTGGTCGCCAGCAAGCGCATCGTCTCGCCGGCCAGTCCTTTGCGGTTGGCGGCTCGTGTGTATTTGGCGGCCATCGTCGGGGTTTCCCAACCGTACATCGCCATCAGTTGATGTTCGGTTGCCCCGTGCTCGGCGGCAATCGTGGCGCCGGCCTTTCGCAGGCCGTGGGCTGAGCATTGCGGCAGGCTCGCCTCATCGCACCATTCGCGGAACTTGTTGCCAAATCCCGTCGCCGTGAAACCGCGGCCAAGGTCGTTTTCGAGGAAGGTCAGTGCCCCGCATGGGGTTGCCGCAATGACGCGCTCGAGTTCCGGGATCATCGGCACCTCAACGGCCGCGCTCCGGCGATGCCGGGTCTTCTTCGGCACAAACCTGATCCAGCCGTCACGGAGGTGCTGGCGGCCAAGCTCGGCCATGTCGCCGCGGCGGGCGCCGACGAACAACAAGAGCGACAACGTCAATCTCGCCTTGCAGCCGATCGGGCGGTGGGCCTGGTACTGGCGGACCTCTTCGATGGTCCAGGTGTGGAAGCCGTCGGAGGGGTATTTGACGCGGCGGACGTCGCGGGCCGGATTGCGGTCCAGGATCTTGTCCTGGTCGATGGCCCAGCCGAACATCGCCGACAGGTACTTTTTCCGGTTGTTGGCAGCGTCGGGCTTGCCGGCCTTGAGGTCCCGGAGCCGCTTGATCTTCTTGGCGGTGACGAAGGACAGCGGGCAGTCTCGCATCAAGTCGGTCGAGCCGTCCTTGACGGTTTCCTGCAAGCTGCCCTCGATGATGTGGCGGCGGGTACTCTGCGATTTCAGGTCGAGGGCGCCGAATTCATCCGAACCGAAATACAGGGCCGCCAGCCAGCCGAGCGTTCCGCGGATTGCCGGTTTGGGGCCTCGGGCAGGAGGCGGCAGTTCCAACGCATCCACGGCCTCCCTATAGGCTGTGCCCCGTTAGGGGCGCCGGCGCTTAGTGCAAAAATCATGAATTCTGCACAAATCGATCGACGTTGATTGTATTGGGCGGATTCTGTGTATTTCATATGCTCGAAATGAAGGTGGATACGGGGAACCACACCGGATGCTATCGTCCATACATTTCCAGCATTTGATTGAATA
>JAPLPD010000036.1 GCA_026400395.1 Alphaproteobacteria bacterium
CAACAACAAGATCCGCGTCATCCAGCGGCGCGCCTACGGTCTACGCGACCAGGAATATCTGCGGCTCAAGGTGCTCACATGCATGCTCCCAGCGCTCTGAAGTTGCTGAAAACACCCACTCGTTTTCCTGAAGACCCGGAATTAAAAGCTGGTCCTTTCGCTATCGTGACCGCACTACCAGCCGACTCTGCCGCGCGACCATTGGGCAATTTCCTGCAATAGGACTGTCGGCCGCGCGCTCCGTTGCCGACACCATGCGGAGCGACGTTGCGAGCGGGGGCAACCCGGCCGAGCAGAAAAAACAGGACCGGGCTGGCGGAAGAAGTAGCGCGACGTTCGGCTCGCTTGCCGAGCGGTATCTCGACGAATACTCCCGGCGTCACAAGCGCAGCCATGCCGCCGATGATCGGAACCTGCGCCTGCACGTTCTCCCCCGGTGGAAAAACCGTGCCTATGCAACGATCCGACGCGCGGACGTGATCGAGCTAATCGAGGGCTTGGTATCTGACGGCAAGCAAACGCTGGCGAATAGGGTTCAAAGTTTAATCAGTTCCGTTTTCACATTCGCTCTGGACGCCGATCTAGTCGAAAGCAATCCCTGCTATCGGCTGAAAAAGCGCGGAGTTGAAAGCATCGGCCGCCGAGTTCTGTCCGATGGTGAATTGCGGTTGTTCTGGAATGCCATTGTAGAACCTGCCGCAGCCAAACGAACCGGACTCGGATTGCGGCTCGCGTTGCTGACGGGCGCTCGCGTCGGTGAGGTTGCTGGGTTGTCTCGTGCCGAGTTGCAGCATCCAACGGACAGCCACCGTGCCGCGTGGATTATTCCAGGGGCGCGAACCAAGAATGGACGCGACCATCTAATCCCGTTGTCACCGCTTGCACGGCGCACGGTCCTAGACTTGCTGGCGATGATCGAGCAGAGCGAGAAATATCTATTCCCGACACGCTCGCAGGGCCGCGATGGGCCGATGCGTTCCAATACATTGACGCAAGCAATGGACTATTTCGGCAAGCGGTTGGCCGACGGTGGCGAGGCTGTCCGGACATGGGAGGCAGAACCACCGACGCCTCACGATCTGCGGCGCACGGTGGAAACGCGATTAGCCGAGTTGCGGTTCCCGAAAGAGATACGCGACCGCGTATTGAACCACGTTTCCGCTGGCGTTGGTGACAAGCACTACAATTTGCACGACTACGCTGCGGAAAAGCGAGGGGCGCTTAATCGCTGGTCGGCGGTGGTATCCGCGATTGTGAAGGGCCGCGGCTCGAAGGCATTACAGCGGTCGGCCGAACAGCGTGGGGCGCGGCGATGATGGTAGGACGTAGACAGGTGCTTTCACTATTGCAGCGGATTGCGGTCGGTGGCGAGTGTGAAAGACTGTGGCGCGCGTTGGCAGAAAAATCCGCCGTTGATCGATACGAAAATCAACCTGAAACTATCGCCCTACGAATCGAACAGCGTCGGACTGACTTGATCCCGGTTAGGTTGCGCCGGCGCTCGCAAGAATCCCTCGCTGACATCAGGGCCGATATAGAGGATGTGCTTGATGGAAGGAGTCGGTTTGTTTCGATTCCGGTAAAACGGCCCAAGGGGTTGCGCGCCGATGTTATTAGGAAGGCTATTGGCTGGTGCCGCCGTAAATACCGCATCGACATAACATCGCGGCGTGCAGAGGCGTGTTGGAAAGAATATCGGCGGTTTGTCAGCCAGAGTCATTCGATAACGTAGGTATTACAGTATCTTACTCCCCCATTTCTGCCCGATTTGGAAAGCCCACAATGACGTTTGTGTTCTGAAGCGCCCGGCTGAATGCAGCCGAACGCAAGGAACCAAACATGGATCAATATCGAGAACTCGTCAGTAGCGTGCCGAGACTTTCGCTCACTCCCGATGAAGCCGCCGTGAGTACCGGGTTTGCTCGCACGCGAATCTTTCAGGCTATCCGCGACCATGAACTGACGGCGCGGAAATCCGGAAAGGCAACCGTGATCGAGACGGATGAGCTTGCCCGATGGGTGCGCTCGCTGCCGACACGCGGACGCCAGCCAGAACCAGCCGCCGCATAATTCGCAATCATTGATGACCCTGCGGGCAAAGAAAATGCCCGCCGCTTTTGCAGAGCGAACGGGCAAAAGGAAACGATATGACTCAAATATATGAGCAGGCCGACGCTTGCAAGATCGAAAAACAACCGCACCCTGAAAGTATCCGTGAGTTTGTCACCGTCGCCGTGCGCAGCGCCCGCGTGCGAGTGCAACTCCTTCAATGTGAACTGGACGAGATTGGCGTTGCGTTGAAACACAAGATGGTCACGCCTGAGATTGCGGTCGGGTGGCTGCATGATCTAGATGCGCTGCGGTTCGTCAATCCTGACGTGTGGCGTGAAACACCGGCGGTGTCGGCATGACTGACATCCATGCGTCGAATGAACTGAGGCGACGGGACTTCAACGGTTCAACGGCGTTGACGCCCGCCAAATCAGTTCCGTTTAGTGCAAGCGAATCTGCCGATGAGAAGTCGTTCGGCATTCGAGTGAGCCGACTGCTGCGGGAGCTTGCTCTGCGGATCGAGCGAGCCGATCCAAGTGAACGTTTGGGGGCATTCAAGGCGGTCGCTGACGTGCTCGCACGAGAGGTGCTCAATGGTTGGATCGATCGTCAGTCGGCGGTGGATCGCGCGCACCATTGGGCCACCGAATACGGGATCATTGCTCAACACGGCACGGACGTCGTGCAAGCCCAACTTGCCGGTGCCTTTCGGCCGTCACCAAGCATTACAGCGGAACCAGTACTGCACGTCGCAGAAGGGCGAGGGCTAATCGTTCGCCGTGCCTCCGACATCGTTATCGAACCTATCGAATGGGCATGGCCTAGCCGGATTGCAATTGGCAAGCAGACTTTGATTGTCGGGGAGCCTGGTCTGGGCAAAAGCCAGCTAACGACATTCCTAGCCGCAGCCGTCACGACCGGCGGTCCGTGGCCGTGCGGCGAGGGTCGCGCACCGCTGGGCAGCGTGATCATTCTGAGCGCAGAGGATGACGCAGCGGACACGATCCTCCCGCGTTTGATTGCTGCTGGTGCCGTCGTCTCTCGCGTCTTGATCGTCTCAGCCGTGCGGACTGATGACGGGAAAGCGCGACGCAGTTTCAATCTACAGGCCGATCTAGACTTACTCGAAAAGGAGATAGCCAAAGCGGGCGACGTGCGGCTGGTGATCATCGATCCGATTAGCTCGTTCATGGGCAAGTCGGACAGCCATAAGAACGCAGACGTTCGCGGCGTGCTTGAGCCGGTCGGAGAAATGGCTGCCCGCCTTCGCGTTGCGGTGGTGTTCGTTACGCACAAGAGCAAAGGAAAGGGCAACAATGCCATCAATGCTGCGATCGGCTCCATCGGGTTTACCGGAGTAGTTCGCGCGGCCTTCATGGTCGAAAAAGACCCTGACGACGCCGAACGGCGACTATTCCTCCAGATCAAGAATAACATTGCGAAAGATGCGGGTGGGCTCGCATTCAGGATCGGGCAACACCTGATCGAGGGCGACATTCTGGCGTCGGCAATCTACTGGGACAGCGAGCGCGTCTCATGCACCGCTGATGAAGTTCTTGCCGCGAATGAAAACGGGAGCGACAAGCCCGCCAGGACCGAAGCGGAGGACTTCTTGCGCGATATTCTCCGGGATGGGCAGCGTCCCGCCAAGGACATCGAAGGCGAGGCAAAGGAAGCCGGAATTTCGTGGCGAACCGTGAACCGCGCTAAGAAGGCTCTCGGCGTAGTGGCCGAACGCAAGGCTGAAAGCGGGGATGGTTTCGGACGCTCTGGACGGTGGCATTGGTCGCTGCCCGACACCGCTAAGGATGCCAAAAACTCCTATGAGTGCCAGCCTCAAGACGTGGCAGCCTTAGGAGAAATTGGCATCCTTAGTGAGCGGGAGGCCGGATGATGAAGAAGCCCGCGCCGAACCCGGCAGCCCCTCTGCCGCCTCCCTCAGATGCAGAGCGCAAGGCAATCGCGATTGCTCGGGAGAAGCACAACGCACGCTCGGCGCGCGTCAAGAGTGGGTTGCTGAACAAGAATGGCGGGAGGGTAATGAATAACCCGCACTCGGACGGCACCGGTTGGGAGGTGCGATTGCAAAACGCCTTGGGTACTCGATCAACCGATTTCGTAGACGCAGAGGTTACGCGTATTACCGGAGTGCTCCAAAAGTCGGACGGCACAGTGGAACCTACCGAGCTGGACGCCATGTTTGCGGTGCTCGACGGTGCCGAGCCTCAAAACGAAATCGAGGCGATGCTGGTGACACAAATGGCGGTCACTCATGTTCTGGCGATGCGCTCGGCTAGGAACTGGATGCGCTCGAAAGAAATAGTACAGCAGGACTCAAACGGCCTCGCCCTCCATCGCCTCAGCCGTACATTCACCAGTCAAATTGATGCGCTGGCCAAGCTCCGGCGCGGCGGCGAACAGAAGGTCACGGTTGAGCATGTTCACGTCTACCCGGGCGGCCAAGCTATCGTCGGCAACGTCACCCAATCCCCCGGGAGTGGGGGCATCCTCGAAAACACCGGACAACCCCATGCAGCGAATGACCCAAGAGCCCTTGCCCTTGCGGCGGGTGCCCCGATGTTGTGCCAAGACGCGGAGCGGCAAGCCCTGCCAGTCCCCGATAGTTCGCGGCAAGAAGCGCTGCCGGATGCACGGCGGCGCACCGGGGTCGGGCGCACCGAAGGGGAGTAGGAACGGTAACTACAAGCACGGCCCATACACGGCAGAGGCAATAGCGGAGCGCGCGATGCTGCGGAAGTGGTTGCGCGACTCACGCGGCTTTGTGGCGGACTTATCAGCCCGCTAATTTTGCCGTTGCATCCCGAGACGTTGTGAACAAACTGTCAAATCGCATCCAACTGCGACCCCTTTTCGCGTCCAATAACGACCCCCTATCAGCATGCAAATGTGCCCCTCTGACGGAGCCATGACCGGCGCCGCGGAGCCCCACACAGCGGAGCAAGCCGGTCTTGGCGGGCCG
>JAPLPD010000086.1 GCA_026400395.1 Alphaproteobacteria bacterium
GCGGCCCGCCAAGACCGGCTTGCTCCGCTGTGTGGGGCTCCGCGGCGCCGGTCATGGCTCCGTCAGAGGGGCACATTTGCATGCTGATAGGGGGTCGTTATTGGACGCGAAAAGGGGTCGCAGTTGGATGCGATTTGACACACCAGCAGACCGGCCGCCACGGCGGCGAACCAAAATCCCATGCTCATGGCGGTTGCTCCTCGGTGCCCAACGTTTCTGGCTCAGACCTACGGGGATGCGGGCCGGCCTCCAGGTTCAGGAGCCTGCATCATATCGGCTCAAACCAGTGCTCTGATAGGGGCGAAGAGCTGCTTCGCTACAGCGGCCGCCCGTTCGGGACGTCTATGAATACGTCTTCCCCTAGCAGGAAATCCCTGTGGGACACCTGTGGCTTGGCCGTCACAGGAGCAAGGCTGTGAATAAGCACCAAAGCGTGCCCCCTCCACAGTCAGGTGGATCAACAGCTTAGCGTGCCGATAGGCGTCGGGACCCGCGCCAATTTACAGTGTAGCTGACGACAGCCGCGCTCGGCACGGCTCTCGCTGAACTGATCACACTGATCAAGTTGCGTTCCCAATAAATACCAACAGGCCGGGAAACTTGCTTATGATCATTTGAAAATGGATTTCGGGATCATTCCGTGGATCCCTTTGGTGCCGTCGACGACCTGTGTGACGTGATAGTCCACTGCCACGCTGGCGATCATATAGGCCTCCTCGCGCGTCAGGTTCGGGAATTTGCTGGTGAGAAAGTCGATAGTCTCGCGGACGGCAATCTTCATCGCCTCGTCGAGATCGGGATTGAGCCCCATCACCATCCAGTGCGTTGCCGTTTCGGCGCGAGGCCAGCGCAGCTTCATGTCCTTGCGGACAATGAACTGAAACTTGCCGCGCATTCCGGTTTCGATCGCGGTCAGGTCGACTTCGCCGTGGCCCTGCGCGGCATGTGCATCGCCCGCAGAGAACATTGCTCCGGGCGCATGCACGGGCATGTAAAGTGTCGTGCCGGCCGTCAGGTCCTTGTTGTCCATATTGCCTCCGTGCACGCCCGGAGGACCGCTGCTGATCCGTCCCGAGTCGGGCGCAAGGCCCATAATCCCGAAGAAAGGCCGGTCAACAGGCACCACCACGCCGCGCGCGACCTCAGCTGTCTTGGCGGAGCGATTAATTGGGATGATCCGATTCCAAAGCGCGGGGAACTCGTCGGGTAATGTTCCCGTGTAAGGCCGCTGCCGATTGTATCCCCAATCGAGGGCGAGCTGGACATCGAGGATGCGGATTTCCAGCACATCACCGGGCATCGCGCCTTTGATTTCGATCGGGCCGGTCAGTACATGCGGCCCGGGGCCGCGATCCTGCACGGTGCCATAAATGTCTCGTTGATACTGCGGCACCGCCGATGGGGACACCACACCGGAAGCATCAACGACCGAAGGAACGATCGATGCGGTGCTTTCAAGCGTGACGATGTCACCAGACTCGACGCTCAGGACCGGCTTCAGGATGGTCAGAAAGTACCCGATATGCACGGTCTGAGGCGTCGGCATCAAGGTGTGCTCGGCCGCTGGTACGGTCGTGCTACCAGCCAATGCGAACAGTGTTGCGAAGACGCAGTGACGACGAAAACGGCCCGCGAGCATCGGCATGACGATCTCCCCAATTGAACACACGAACTCGGAATGGACGTGATAAATTGTACCAAGTGTTGCGATCGTGTGGAAGCAGACTGTGACCCTTCAGCAACCTGGCAAACAGGCAGCAAGAATTGGCTCACTCCGTGTGGGGAGGAGCCGTTTGAAATCACGACGGAGTCAAGAATTTGCACGTAACTAAGGGCGTGTACTCAATACATAGTCTGCATGTCCGCTTTATCCCTCATAGCGACAGAAAAGCGAACGGAGTTTTATTTCGGCTTCGTGCCATGAGCGACCGGCAGGCGTGGCTTGGCGTAGCTTCGCAACAATCTCTTCAGGCTTGTGCTTCTTCTTCGGCATTGCAGTCCTCCTTCATGTCAAAATACATAGTTCAGGTCGGACCACTTCAAAGGGGGAGGATCAGCTGGTCCCATAAGTCCCTCGCGAGGGGGGGCGCACAGCGATGAAAACGACGTTGTGGAGGGGGCAAATCGTTACGTGTAACGCGACCGTCTGGGCTGACGTGGCGCTCTAGCTCTGCTGCTCAGGTAGCCCGAGATCACGGCAGACAAAGATGCCTAGGGCTTCTTCAATTGCACTTCGGCTGCCGCGTTGCTCAGGACGAAGAAGCCTTTTCTTAACGAGCCCATCGATCTTCGTGTCGTGCAACAGGACGGGAATGCGGTGCAGTCCATTGCGCCGGAGCTTTCGGGACCTGCGCATTCTGTCAGCAGCGGAGGCAGGTGCTCGGTTCCCAGTCATTCGATCTCCTTATCAGGCCAACTCGCACCACCAGCACCAAAAACTCAAAACAGTTCCACTGCCTGCGCTTCTGACACCGCTTTCGATCTATCCGCGCATTCCCAGGGCTTACGTTCGGATAGGTCGATCTAGGTCGTTTCGGGAAGGGGCAACTTTTGCTGATTCCTGTCCAAGCCGCCCACCGTTACGAGATGATGTCGCCCGCCGTAACGGAATGATGTCGCCCACCATTACGAGATGATGCCGCCCACCGGAACGGGATAATCCCGCCCGGGGTCTGGAATGGCGATGAGCAC
>JAPLPD010000265.1 GCA_026400395.1 Alphaproteobacteria bacterium
CATGACGCTAGCTCCCGCGTGTCGGCGCGTACCGCATCAGCTGCCTTGTGTTCGATGGTGTGCAGCACGGCGGCCACGGCCTGCCTTGCCTCGGGGAACGGTGCCAGTGCACGGACAAGCTCAACGCGCATTTCCACGTAGGCGGGCTGGATCAGAATGTTGGTGATGCTGGTGGAGCCAGCGCTGAGGTCGCCCAGCAGCTTGCCGGTGATTTCCAAGTTGTGGTGCAGCTGGCCCGCGACACGGGAAATCATGTTGCCGTCGCCGCATTCCTCGGCAGTGTCGAGGCTGGCGAACAGTCGCCGCCGGATGGCGATCAGGTTGGCCAGTAGGCTTTGGCTTTCGGTTTCACGGAGCTTGTCGAGGTCGATGTCGAGGTCGGGGCCAGCGATTAGGGCGGCCCGCAGCTGGGGCGGCAGGTGCGCCTTGGCGTGCCTGTAAAGGCTGTCATGGCCGAGCCGGTAGCGCCGCGCTAACGCACCCATGCTCACCCCCCGGGCCAGGGCCAAATCGATGGGTGCCCGTTCGCGGTGGCGGCAGACGGTGCATTGGGGGCCGCGTTTCGTCATATGGCCTCAACTGCAAAACTGCGACGCGCCCGGCGTCCGGTGCCCCGCATGGGCCCCGCGCGAAATCGCCAAGGCCGAAATCTCTATTATCTTGTTGATATATATAGAGTTTTTAGACGTTTTGAAAGCGGTTAGTTACCGCTGGGCTGTCGACCTGGGGGCTAATCCGGCGCGCCCCCGGGCCATAACACACGCGGTTATAGGCATCGCCGGAGGTGCTACCGTTCCAGTGCGGTTATAAGGATTTCAACCGAAACACCGAAACCTCTTAATGATTACAATGGCTTAGGGAAACTAAAATCCGAAACCCAGTTTCGGTTGGCCTTCCCATAACCTATTGTTCTAACAAGCATTTCAATAAGTTTCGGTTAGCCAACCGTAGTACCCCAAATGGGCAAGGGGTCATATCACTCCAGCGGCAATGTCCTCCTGGTCCAGGTGGACTTCGGCGTCGACATACCTGGCCTTGGCCTCACGAATAGGCGCGGCCTCGTATCCTTTGGCCGTCGGCCTAGGCGGTTGCTCAAACCTGATTTGCTTGGGGTTGATCCCAAAAGGTCTAAGCAGCCGCGCTAGACCGTTTTTGGTCAATGGCTGGCCGCGCCGCCATTCTGACCACGGACGGTCCTCCATATTGGTGAGGGCCGTAATCAGGTCATGACTGGACAACCGCTCCTTTGCTTTCAACTCGAAGATGCCGGCCACATCGGCAAGCGCCATGATGCCGGCACTCTCATTGTCCATCTCCTCCTCGGCCATTTTGATCGCGGCGGCTCGGACGCGTTCTCCTAGTGTGGTAGAGATCTCATCAGCGATCGCTACGAGCGGACGCCAGTTGTCTTGCGCACGATCACCGAGATTTTCCGGCAGAACCGGATCGGCGTCGATTAGTGCATTCCTATTATCGGCAACCCAGCGCGCAACACGACGTCCAAGAACTTCCAGATGTCCTGTTCGATTGCTACGTAACCGCTCGATCCTTTCGTTCGGTAAGCGCCGACGAAGTCCAATAGTTATGCTGCGGTCTTCCAGAGTTGCCGGTATCCGCCCAATACCAGCAACCACAACAGGGGACCACACTTTGAAGGCTCTAGGTTCATGGTCGTCACCGACAGTGCGGATAACCTGTCCGCTACGGCTGTGGCCGGCGTTTAACAACCCGCGCATTTCCTCATTGTCTTTTAGGAAGATGTCCGCCTCGTCTATCAACAGTGTTGGCTGCACCATCTCAATTATTCGGAACAACGATGAGCTCGTAATGTTTTCGGTGTGGATTGCCTTCGGCACCATCGCGGCGATGGTGTTCAATAGTGTCGTCTTGCCGCAACGCGGTGCTGGACTAGGTACATGAAGTCTTGGCGAGTGCTCCGCTGCTTCCAGCGCATGCGCATGGACGATCCATAGTGCTACCGCCAAGGCCTGATAGTCACTCAAGACCACGTGCTTGCGAATGACTGTTTCCATGTCAGCCACCAAATCTTCACCCGCGACCGGCTCCGGCCATTGGGCGATAGCAGCAAAGCTTAGCGGCGTGCCTTGGCCTGCGACGACCTCATCTGTGCGCGGGCGGGCACGCTCTACATATTGGTCGAGTGTGCTGACGCGAATTCCAAGACGCGTAGCAGCTGCGTTTCTTTGCTGGTCATATTGAATTAGCGGCAGCGCCGCCAATTGGGTTATCTCGGCCTGCTGCTCTTCGGTCAGGCCGTCGCCGGGTAGCCGGGGCTTTTCTTTCCCCGCAGTTAGACCACCTGCGATGGCTTGTCTGATCTCTTCATCACCAAGCCCTGCCGACCGGGCAGCGGCACCTAGACGCTGGACTACAGTTGCTTCATCCAACTTACCCGCGCCAATCAGTTGGCCAAGTAAGAAGGCTGACTTATTGAGCGTGTGGTTGCGGGTTCCTTCTTTCGCCGTGGCCATCGCAGCGCAAAGGGTTTCAATTTCCGGCTCCGCAGTGTTGTGGCCTGGCAACCCGCTGATCACCCGGCTCGCGATTTGGTGTTCCTGCGGTTGGTTTAGGAAATCGGCCTCCCTATATGGAACCGCCTCGCTTGTACTGATAATGCGAGAGAGGAATGGCTCACCCTTACGATGTGTGAAGCCCGGC
Source organism: Alphaproteobacteria bacterium (assembly GCA_026400395.1). Classification (GTDB taxonomy): domain Bacteria; phylum Pseudomonadota; class Alphaproteobacteria; order Rhizobiales; family Xanthobacteraceae; genus Z2-YC6860. The sequence goes on from JAPLPD010000265.1 coordinate 2,680, forward strand.
AACCTCATCACGCGCGGCAGATCTTTAACAACCGGATCACTGCCGAAGCGCGCGATCAGTGCCTTCTGAACGTCGATGAATTTATCGAGCGGCACACCTTCGACGCGCCAATAGGCATGCCATCGCCCCAGCGACGTTTCGGTCACAATGTGTGGTGGCAAGTGGTACTGCATAACCGGCTCAAGCGGAGCTCCGTCAAGGTCAACGAACGCCGCACGGACCTGGACGATGTTCTCCTTTTTTCGGCCGGTACCATCCGTCCTATTTACGGTGACGAAAATACCAGCCCCTTTCTCGTTTAGACGCTGAAGCTCCGGCCCGTGCTCGGCTAACGTGCCATGGAGGACGTGCGCTAGGGTCTTGTCCTTGCGTTCTGAATTGTCGTCGAAGGTCTGGAACGTGAAGCTGGTCGCATCGGGATCTAGTACCTCAAGAAAGTGCGCCGCATCGGCTAAGCTTTCGGGAACGCCGGCGTTGGAGTTTGTTTTGCTGGTCATGGCTCACTCCGCCTCTGACTTGGAGTTGATCCATGCGTCAATTGCTTCCTCAGCCCACACATTCTTGCGCGGCGATAATTTTATCGGTGCTGGGAAATCTCCACGCTGCCAAAGTCGGCGGAGGTGGTTCATGTGGTACTGGATGCCCTTTGCAGGCAAATCCCCAGGCGCAAGAAGACGGATGCTAGATGCCGAACTCTGCAGCGCATTAGCGCTGCCAAATTTGCGATGAGTGTTGTCTGTGTCCACAGGCGTGGCTCCTCTCTGAGCAGCCGGAACGCGCGCTTCTGCAGCACGCGCAGCCGTCTGATGTGATCAGGGAAAGAAACCAAAGCTGCCGGCATTGCCGGTCAGCGATCCCGCGCATCCTCCCAACTGTCCTGCTGAAAAGCAGCGCTGGGCCACGAGGTTGCCTGCCGTCCTCTTAATCCCGCGCGAACACGGGTAACGGCCTGTGATTTGAAATTTATGCCTGATTTCTTGTAAGAAGAAAAGCCTTTTAGTCCGTTACGAACGCCTTTCAGCAATGGCCACAACATTCTGCGGCGGCGGATCCACGATGCTACGTAGCCGCCCGGCCCACGCCCTCAGCGCTTCGCGCATTTCGTCCAAATACTGATGCTGATCGTACACGCGCTGAATGCCCTTGCGGCCATGGCCGATCACCATTTCCGCCACCGCATCGGGCACCCGCAGTGATGACAAGCGCGTCCGTACCGTCCGCCGTAGATCATGGATCACCCAGTCCGGCTCCTTACTCAGCGCTTTGTTGAGTGTCTTGCGGGCAATACTGAAATTGTTCACCGGCACCCGGCCATCATTGCTGAACAGCGCGTCGCAATTCTGCCAGCGCGGCAGCGCGGCGAGCAGCGCCAGTACGTCGTCGGTCAACGGCACCACATGAACGGAATTCGACTTGAACCGCTCCGGCGGAACCGTCCAAGTTTTCGCGACAAGGTCGATCTCGCCCCATCGTGCCCCGGCAACTTCACCGCGCCGTTGCCCGGTGAGGAGCAGCATCCGGTACATCGGCCCGTACGGATAGGGCACGCGTTCCGCCGCGCGCCAGAACTCCTGGATCTCCGTGTCGGTCAACACGCGCTGGCGTGGCACCTTCGGCCCGATCAGCCGTACGGATCGCACCCGGTCTGCGGGCGAGGCTTCAACCAGCCCGTGCTCAACGGCCCAATTGAAGAACGTGCGGATGTGACCAAAGATGTTGCGGGCATGGCCCGGCGCAGGGCGCTCGACGATTTTATCAATCAGCCGGATTACATCGGAGCGGGTGATCTCGTTGAGCGGGCGGCGCGCCCAGTGGGCCAGCAACTCGTTGCGGATTTCGCGCTCGGCATCCCGAGCCTTCCGTTGCCCCTTCACATGGCGGGCTAGGTAGTCCTCCACCGCAGCGCCGAATGTGGTGGCGCTCGCAACGTCCGCGACCGAGGGGTCCTTGCCCTGCGCGAGCAACGCAAGCCATGCGCGGGCCTTCGCCCTCGCGTCAGCCAGCGTGAGCTCGCCAACCTTGCCCAGGCTGCGGGCGGCGGCTGAGTTCTTCGCGCCGGGGTAGCGCCGCCACAGGATGAAGCTCTTGCTGCCCTTGTCGGTCACGCGGACCTTTAGGCCCGGGACCACAGCATCGGCGACGGCGTAACGCTGCCCCGGCGCGGCGGGCTTCAAGTTGCGGATATAGGGCTCGGTCAGATTGCGCATTGGGCACCTCTGGGGCACCGAATTGGGTTGCGTTGCTAAGGTGCCCTAAGATGTTATTTAAAGCTCTTTGTCAGGGAAATGGAAAGGAAAACAATGACTTGGTGAGTGAAAAAGGGTGTCTAAGATTTCCTAAGGTTTCGTGTGCCTCGCGGTGGAGCGCCGGAGGGCGCCCGCGGGCTCGACGAGAGCACGCGGCCACAACGACCAAGGTGCGCCACCCGGCGCTCCATCACCCTCGTCCCTACGGCGAGGCTTCACCCCCTCGGGCGCTTCGGCGCCGCGAGGCCGAACAACCGTGTCCGGATGACGGAGTTTGCCCCGATGATCGAGCCGCACGACCACGAACCGCTCGACGAAGAACCGCTTGACGAAGAGCCGCTCGACGAAGGACCGCTCGACGACGATGCACCGATGACGCACGCGGAGACCGATGCGGCACGCGACGGCGCCCTCGCCGCCCTGGAGCGAAGCCTGCGCCTGATGGCGAGCCAGATCGCCGGCGATCACCGGCATTGCGGCAAGGCCGCCTGCGCGCGCTCGCGCCGCTGCCGCGGCTTCGCCTGTGAGCCGCATCTCGATGACGACGAGTCAGGCGCCGAGAGCGCCGGATGCGGCGTGCGTGCGATCCACAGCCCCGTATAGAATCAAAGTTCGTCATGGCCGGGCATAGCCGTCCGAAAGACGCCGTCGCTGCGCTCGCCTGTGACCCGGCCATCCACGCCTTGCTTCGCACAAAAAAGGCGTGGATGCCCGGCACAAGGCCCGGCATGACGTGGGGGATGCTGCACGCTAACAATGAAATAAGGTAGGCTGCGCCAGCTCAACAATGATCGCCGCGTAAAACAGCAGAGAAGGATTTCGTCATGCCCACCAGCGTCAAGGAACTCGTGGCCGCCGCCAACACCGTGGTGCCGAAGATTTCCGGCACCGAGGCGCAGGAGATGGCCGCCAAGGGCGCGCTGGTGGTGGATCTGCGCGACGGCACCGAGGTCGCCGCCAGCGGCAAGGCCGCCGGCGCGGTGCACATTTCGCGGGGGATGCTTGAGTTCAAGGCCGATCCGGAGTCGCCCGGCTTCGACAAGAACTTCAGCAAAGACAAGCCCGTGGTCCTCTATTGCGGCTCAGGCGGGCGCGCGGCGCTCGCGGGCAAGCTGCTCAAGGATTTCGGCTACGACAAGGTCTTCAACGCCGGAGGCTTCAAGGATTGGGTCGAGGCCGGCGGCAAGGTCGACAAGTAGGCGCGCCGCCTCACACCCACTTCGACAGTTCGTCGCCGCTCGGCAGGCGGCCCTCCGGCGTGAGTTCGTCGATCGCACCGGGCAACTCGCGGCGCAGACCCGCCAGCAGATCGTTGCGCGACAGGCCGGTCTGCTTGGCGATGGCATCGATGTCGTCGAGGCCGATCGACTTCGCCAGATCGCTTTCGGAGATGTCCTGGTTCGCTCCCTTGCCGACCCAGGAGCTGGCGGCCTGGCCGTGACCGTTCTGCTCGAACTGCTTGAGCAGGCCGCCGAGGCCGCCGCTCAAAATGCTGCCGGCCGCGCCGGCCGCGAGCAATCCGCCAAGTCCGCCCTTGAGCAGATCGCCCACGCCGCCGCTGGCCATTCCGCCGGTCGCGCCTCCGGAACCGCCGAGCAGTCCGCCGAGAATGTCACCGAGGCCGCCGCCGGACGCGTTGGCGTCCATCTGGTTGCCGCTGGGAATGCGCTGCGGCGCGGGCGCAGGCGCGTGGGCGCCGCCGCTGATGTGCTTGATGCCCTTGTATGCCAGCAGCGCCAAGATCGCCATGGTGATCGGCGACATGCCGCCCTTGGCGTTGGGATCGGTCTGGCCGCGCGGGCCATTCTGCATGCCATTGAGAACGTCGAGCAAACCCATTTGCCACTCCTGTGCGCCAACCAATAGGGATCATCACACCCTGTTTATGACGGTGGCAAGGCAGAAGCGGTTGCGGCGCGGGCGGGTGATGCCTAGATTTCGGCGTCACCGACCGGCTGCCGGGGCTTGCGGCGCCCGGCGGCATACAGGAGGCGAACATGCTGTGGATTCTCTTCGTCGGATTGGTCGCCGGCGTTATCGCGCGCCTACTCTCGCCCGGCCCCAACAACCCCGGCGGCTTCCTGCTGACGATCGTGCTCGGCGTTGCCGGCGCTTTCCTCGCGACGTTCATCGGGCAGACCATCGGCTGGTACCAGCCCGACCAGGGCGCGGGATTCATTACCGCGACGATCGGCGCTCTACTGGTGCTATTCATCTGGAACCGGCTCGTCGCCGCCCGCGCGATCGGCGATCCCGGCGCGTAACGCCACTTTCAAACGACCTCACTCGATGCCCGCGGCGCCGGCCTTCTTCACCAGATCGCCCCAGGTGCCAACCTCCTTCTTGACGAACTTCGCCAGTTCGGCGGGAGCCGTTGGCGCGCCGGGCACGAGCCCCATCTCCTTCAATTTCGCCTGCCCCTCGGCGCTCGCGATATAAGCCACCATCTCCTTGTGGAGCTTGTCTATCACCGGACCCGGCGTGCCGGCGGGCGCCATCAGCATCTGCCAGGGCGCGGAGTCGAAGCCCTTCAGCGTCTCGTTGAGCGGCGGGATATCCTTCGCGACCTCGATGCGCTTGGCGGTGGTGACGCCGAGCGCGCGAACCTTGCCGCCTGCGATTTGCGGCAGCGCGGGCGGCGCATCGCTGAACAGCACCTGGATGTGGCCGGCGATCACGTCGTTCAGCGCCGGCACCGTGCCTTTGTAGGGCACGTGCGTCATCTTCACACCAGCGAGACTGTTGAACATCTCGCCATAGAGATGATGCGATGCGCCAACGCCGCCGGAGCCGTAGCTGAGCTTCCCCGGGTTGGCCTTAGCGTAGGCGATGAACTCGGCGAGATTCTTCACCGGCAGATCGTTGTTGACCACCAGGATGAACGGCAGATGCGCCATCATCGCGATCGGCTGGAAGTCCGTCACCGGGTCGTAGGCAATCTTCTTGTACAGCGTGGGATTGACGCCCATCGCCGAGCTTGTCGCCATCAGCAGCGTGTATCCGTCAGGAGCGGCCTTGGCGACGGTGTTGACGCCGATCTGCTGGCCGGCGCCCGGACGGTTCTCGACCACGAAGGGTTTGCCGAGGCGTTGCTCCCAGGCCTGCGCGGCCATCCGCGCCAGAAGGTCGGTCGAGCCGGCCGGCGTGAACGGCACCACAACCGCGACCCCATGGGCAGGATAGTCCTGCGCCGCGGCGCGCGGCGTGGAGACCATAACGAGTGCGAATGCGATGCAAGGAACGAGCAGACAACGAGGAGACATTTCCACCTCCCGATAATCGGCTTCCGGTGGACAGCTTGCGCTCCATCAATCGCATGTGGCAAGGCGGGTGCGACGATCTCTCACCCTGCCTGGAGTTCCTTATCCTTTGCCTCCGCCCGCTGCGCCGCCGGCCGGGCGGCGATCCGCGCCGCATAGTCGATGAAACTCTCCCGCTCTGGAACGAGCTTGAACATCATGCCCCAACGCACGTTCGCCCCGATCACCACGTCCGCGGCGGTGAACTGCTCGCCCAGCAGCCACGGACCAAGTTCAACCGCCTTGGCCACCACGTTCATGGTGGTGTCGAAGTCGCCGTAACCGAGCATGGCCCGCCGCGGCGGATCCTTGCGCGGCGCCGCGCGATCGATTACCGCCGGCTCGAAGCAGCCCGGCCCGAAAAATAGCCATTTCAGGTATGACCCGCGGCGCGGGTCGCCGATCGGCACGCTGAGGTTTTTCTCCGGAAACGCTTCGGCCAGATAGGTGCAGATCGCCGCCACCTCAGTGATGACCGTGTCGCCATGCCGGAGCGCCGGCACCTTTCCCATCGGATTGACGGCCAGATACTCGGGCCGGAGATTTTCGCCCTCGCTGAGCTTGAGCAGCTTGATGTCGTAGGGCTCGCCGAGTTCCTCCAGCATCCACAGAATGATGGAAGAGCGCGAAGGCGCCGCGTGATAAAGCGTGAGATCGGCCATGAAAACCCCAGGTCGGCAACGTAGGTTGGCGGCGATCATACGCGAATTGGCACGAGGAATGTCTTCCGTTTTCAGTTCTCGCATTTGCGCGGCCGCTCGCTATAAATCAGGGCAATTAATTGAGAGGCCCCATGCCAGATGCCGTCATCGACAACGAAGCCCAACACCGGTTCGAAATGAACACCGGCGGGGACATCGCGGTCGCCAATTATCAACTTGCATCAGGCATCATCACCTTCACCCACACCGAGGTGCCGCCGGTATTGCAGGGCCGCGGGATCGCCTCCCAGCTTGTGCGCGGCGCCCTGGAAGCGGCCCGGGCGAAGCGGCTCAAGGTCGTCTCCCGATGCTCCTTTGTGTCCGACTATCTCGCTAAGCATCCCGAATTCAACGATCTGGTGCGGTAGCATGACTAAAAACGCCGTACGTTTTCTCGTCGAGCCCGGCAAGCGCTCGAAACTCGGTGAGCGCGATCCGCGCGACGAGAAAGCTTTCACTGACAGGGCCGCCGCCGACGCGCAGAGCATAAAGGACGGTGAAGCGATCGACGGATTGCAGGACCGCCTCTACGCCGAGGGCAAGCGCGCCCTGCTGGTGATTTTGCAAGGCACCGACACCGCCGGGAAGGACGGCACCATCAAGCACGTCTTCAAGGAAACCGGCTCGCTCGGCATCGTAGTCACCGCATTCAAACGGCCGAGTGAAGAAGAGCTGGCTCACGACTTCCTCTGGCGCGCGCACATCGCGGCGCCGCGCCGCGGCTTCATCGGCATCTTCAACCGTTCGCACTACGAGGACGTGCTGATCGGCCGCGTGCGCCAGCTCGCCCCCAAGGACGCGATCGAGGCCCGTTACGACCAGATCAATTCATTCGAGAAAATTCTGAGCGAGAACGGCACCAAGATTCTCAAGTTCATGCTGCATGTTTCCAAAAAGGAACAAGGCGAGCGTCTGCAGCAACGGCTCGACGAGCCCAAGAGCCGCTGGAAGTTCAACCCTGCGGACCTCGACGATCGCAAGCTGTGGGACGAGTATCAGAGCGCCTACGAGTTGATGCTCGACAAATGCTCCACGGCTTGGGCGCCGTGGCATGTCATCCCGTCCGACCGAAAATGGGCGCGCAACGCGGCCATTGCCGCGATCGTTCGCGACACCCTGGAAGAGATGAACCCGCAATATCCCAAGCCATCCTGGGACCCGAAAAGCTTCGTCATCAAATGACGCGTAAGCGGACCGTTACCGTCAACGACAAGATGCAGAGGCGTTACAGCTATGTCGTGTCCGCGCCTCCTGGCCGTGGCTTCGACCCGGAGTTCAAGCCGGAACTGACGCCGGCGGAAATGCTTCGCCTCGGGGTGTTCTCCGGCAAATACATGACCGACTGCCGCAAGGAATTTCCGGCGAGTTGGTTCAAGAGCGCCAAGCTCGCCAAGCGCGCCAAGCGCGGCCGCGACTGTTCGCTCAACTACTTCGGCGTGGATGCCAGCCAGCCGCTATCCGCCTGGCGCGACAAGGGTTGGATTCACGCGGACGACCCGCGCGGCTGGTTCCAATGGTACTGCCGCTACCACATGGGCCGCCGGTTGCCCGAAGAGGACCGCAGGCAGATCAAACGGTGGAAGGCGATCTGCCGCCACGTCCGCCAAGTGCAGATGAACTGCGAGCCGGGCGACGTGTTCTGCCGCCCGCGGCAGCGCCAGGCGCTGCTGCACTGGGCCTACGACAGCCGAAACATCTGACATTCTTCGTCAGGCGGTCTGGAGGGGCTCGGCGGTGGCGTCATGGCCGAAAATCCAATCGCGCGGCAGCGGCGGCGGAGCCGGATTCTTGCGGTTGTTCTGGAACTGCTCGCGCGCCTGGAGCACCACACGCGAAGCGCGCGGCCGGCGTTCGGTCTCGTAGGCGGCAAGACCCTCTGAGGGTTGGCCCAGGTGCCGCGCCAGATGCCGTGCCAGCGCAAAGCCATCTTCGAGCGAAATGGCCGCGCCTTGCGCCAGGGTCGGCATCATCGGATGGGCGGCGTCGCCGAGCAGCGTCACTGCCCCCTTGGTCCAGCACGGCAGCGGATCGCGGTCGCGGATGCCCCATTTGTAGCAATCGGTGACATGACCGAGCATCTCCAACAGCGCCGGATTCCAGCCCCGATAACCGGCGAGCAGTTCTCCAACGCCACTCGGAACCGCCCAGGATTCATCGACCCATTGATCGGTAACGTGGCCGGCGAAAATATTGTAGAGCGCGCCGCCCCGGATCGGATAACAGATCACGTGACCATCCGGCCCGATCCAGCCGACATACTCGTCGCGCCCGATACCGACATGGGTCGGCACGCGTTCGATCGGCATCATGCAGCGCCAGGCCATCTGCTGCGTAAAACGTACGGGTGCAATGCCGAAAAGACTTTCGCGAACGGTCGAATTGATGCCGTCGGCGCCAACGATGACGTCGGCCTCGATCTCCGAACCATCGGCGAAACGGGCCACCGCTCCGCCGCCTGCCGATGCAACGCCGGTGCAGGTCACACCGAGCCAGATGCTGTTGGCCGGCACAAGTTCGCTCAACAGCCGGTGCAGGTCCGCGCGATGGGCCATCAAGTAGGGAGCGCCGTATTGAGCCGTATATGGCCCGCTCATCGGCTCCCGATACCGGACCCTCGCATCGTCCCATGCCAGGGAAACATAGTTCACCGGTTCGGCGCTCAGCGGCCGCAGAGCCTGCTCAAGTCCGAGCGCGCGCAGCACTTTGACGGCGTTGGGGCCAAGCTGGATTCCGGCGCCGACTTCGGCGAGTTGGGGGGCGCGTTCATAAACCAGCGCTTCAATCCCGCGCTGGCGCAAGGCCCCAGCTGCGGCGAGGCCGCCCAGGCCCGCGCCTATGATCGCCACGCGGATGTTATGCGTCACGCCGCACCTCGTGCTGATTTTGCCGCAACCTAGCAGACCTGTTCCGCGAAAGCAGATGCCCTATAGTGAGCCGATGAAAACCCTCATTCGCGCACTGTTTGCAGGCGTCCTTGGCGCATTGCTCAGCCCCCTCCTCGCCCACGCCGAATTCCCCGACCGGACGGTGAAGATCGTTGTGCCGTTCGACGCCGGGGGTAGCATCGATACCGTGGCGCGCGCCCTGGCCCAGCGCCTCAATGACAAATGGAACGTGCCGGTGATCATCGAGAACCGCCCTGGCGCGGGTAACACCATCGGCGCCAATGCGGTCGCCAAGGCCGCGCCGGACGGCTACACGCTGCTGTACGCCAACACCAGCATTTCGACCAATCCCAGCCTCTTCAAGGCGCTGCCCTACGACACCCTGAAAGACCTGGCTCCGGTGACTTATATGTCGCCATCGCCGAATGTTCTTCTGGTGCAGAAGACGCTCGGAATCAGCACTCTGAAGGATTTGCTGGCGCTCGCTAAATCGCGACAGGACAAGCCCTTGAGCTACGCCTCTGTCGGCAAGGGCAGCGCTCACCATTTCTGCATGGAGTTGTTTAAGAGCGAGGCCAACGTTCCGCTGCTTCACGTGCCGTATCGCGGCGTGGCGCCGGCGGTGCTGGCGGTGACCCGCGGCGAGGTCGATCTTTTCTGCGCTGACATCACCGCCGCGCTGGGACTGCTGCAGGGTGACAAGGTGACGGCGCTCGCGATCACCAGCAAGAAGCGCGCCCCGTCCCTGCCCGATGTGGCGCCATTCGCCGAGCTTGGCCTGCCCAACTATGAGCAGGTTGGATACGTCGGCATCATGGTCACCGGGGGGACGCCCGCCCCGATCATCGCCAAGCTCAACACATCGATCAACGAGGTGCTGCGCGAGCCGGAGTTCTCGAAGAAATTCACCGCGCTGGGCTACGACATGGTCGGCGGCACGGTCGATGGATTCGAAACCTTTCTTAAGAAAGACGTCGAGTTCTATCGGCGGTTGACCCAGGCCGCCGGGCTTACGCCGGAGTAGCGCGGGCGGGCCGCCGCTTCGGGCCAAAGCGCGCGCGAACGAGATCAATCGCCACCACGAGCAGCCCTGCCCCGAGCACCAGCCAGCCGGGCCGGATCATGGTGAGGTCATCGAAATCGAACGCCGATTGCAGCACCCGCAGCGGCGAGACGTTGAACGCGATGCCGATGCCGACCGCCTCCGCGGCGAATGTGAGCGCCGCGATGACCACACTGAGCGCAAGCAGCATCCAGGCCGGAGGCTCGCCGCGGAACCGTTTGAATCTGATCAACAGTCGGTAACCGAGCATCCACGCCAACAGTCCCGCAACGAAGGTCGGCACCGTGACATCGGCCTTGGTCTGCTGGAAATAGTGGACCAGCGCCAGCAATCCGATGCCGTAAACGATGTTGTGCAACCGCTGCCAGCGCATGCCGCCGAGCCGGCGCACCATGCCGTCGGTGGACGTGACCGCGAGGACCGCGAGGCCAAGCAGCGCGACGAAACCGATCGTAAGATAGAGCCGCAATACGATTTCGCTGGCGACCTTCCACAGGTCGAACATCTGGTCGGCGACGTAAAGGACGATATGGACCGCCGCGTAGACGAACGCGCCGACGCCGATCATCCGGCGTACGTCCAACAATGCGCCAAACCGCCCGATGCGGCGTAGCGGAGAGATCGCCAGCGACAACAGCAGGAATATCAGCGCCCAATAGCCGGTGCGGTGGATGACATTGTTGAGCGGACGCGCGCCGATGGATTCAAGGTTGAAGTTGAAGTCGTAGGTCGCGATGGCAAGCGGCACGAACAACAGCGCCAGCACTGCAATACGGAGAGGCGACAGCCGCCCGGCCCCATCGCGCCAGACCTGCCACGGTTGCTTTGGGCGGGACCGGCGGGTGGCGCGTTGAATGGAGGCGTCGCTCATGGCCAAAGCCGGTAGCACGCGAATGGAAGGCTAGCCAATAACGCTTTGCTATGGAGTTCACACAGCGGCGTGATCGGGCAAAGTCCGACCGCGATCAGCACCCAAGCTTGGCGGCGAGGTCTTCCAGGTTCGCCCCGAACGCATCGACAGGCAGTGCCGGCGCCGCCTCGCCTTTTCCTGGACCGTGCTCGTTCGGCCGGGCGATGTGCCCGGTGCGCAGCCCGGCTTTGGCCGCATGGCTGAGATCGTTGGAATGAGCCGCCATCATCATGCAATCGCCGGGCGGCAGGTCGAATGCCGCGCAGGCCGAGAGATAAACCACGGGCTTCGGCTTGAAATCGCCGGCGATCTCGGAGCCCAGGATCGCATCCCACGGGAAATTGTTTTGACGCGCGAGATCGACCATCAACGAAATGTTGCCGTTCGACACCGGCGCGATCAGGCACATTTTCTTCAATCGCGCCAAACCGGCTCCGGAATCCGGCCAGGCGTCAAGCCGGTGCCAGGCGAGATTGAGATGGCGCATCTGCCCTTCAGAGAGACCGGAAATATCGAAACGCGGCAAGATTCGTTCGAGATTGCGCCGGTGCAGCACGTCGAGTTTGCAGAAGGCCATCCGGCCGCTGCGGATTTCCTCCATCGCCGGCTGGTATTCGGCGCGCCACGCATCGGCGAAACTGAGCCAATCGAGCGAATGGCCGAGAGGCTTCAGAATAGCCTCCGCCTCGCGGGCGATGCTGTTGCGCCAATCGACCAGCGTGCCGAACACATCGAAGAAACAGGCTTTGGGTATCTGCATGGCGGCCTTTCGCCGCAATGATGCCCAGTGCAGCGTCAATGTCGAGGGCGTTTCCGCCACGGCCCACATTGCTATAGTTCGCTATCGCAGAAGCATAGGCAGGTCCATGTCATATCCAGGTCTGGTCGCGGAAACCGTCAAGTTCAAGGCCCACAACGGCGACGAAGGCGAGGCGTACTACGCGCGGCCGAGCGGCGCCGGAAAATTCCCCGGCGTGGTGCTGATCCACCACATGCCCGGCTGGGACGAATGGATCACCGAGGCGGTGCGCAAGCTCGCCCATCACGGCTTTGCCACCATCGCACCGCATCTTTATTTCCGCGAAGGCCCAGGCAGCCCGGACGACGTCGGCGCCCGGGTTCGCGCCGCCGGCGGTGTTTCCGATGAACAGGTGGTCGGAGACTCCAGAGCCTCCGCCGCGTATCTGCGGGCCCAGCCCCATGCCAGCGGCAAGGTCGGTGTGATCGGCTTCTGCTCCGGCGGCCGCCATGCCTTCCTCGTCGCCTGCAAAGCGCCGGGCGAATTCGATGCACTGGTCGATTGCTGGGGCGGCAACGTGGTCGTTGACGATCCGAAGGCACTCAACGCCAAGCGACCGGTCGCGCCGATCGATCTTGCCGACAGCATCAAATGCCCGATCCTCGGCATTTTCGGCAATGACGATGAGAACCCGAACAAGGATCAGGTCAATCGCACCGAAGCGGTGCTGAAGAAACTCGGCAAGGATTACAGCTTCCACCGCTATGACGGCGCCGGCCATGCGTTTTTCAATGCTTCACGGGTGGCCTACCGCGCCGAGCAGGCCGCCGACGGCTGGGCCAAGACCTTCGCGTTTTTTCACAAGCATCTGGGCTGATCGCGTCCGGAATCGGAGATTTTCATGTGCTCTTACATCATCGAGAAGGCCAAGCTGGTCGGCACCGCGAAGGGGCCGAACGGCCCGTGGATGAAGGTCGACACCGCCAACGTCTATTACGACCATCCCTATGAGGCGCAACTCGATCACGCGCTCTGTGTCGACTTTGTGTGCGAGGCCGCGGGCGGACGCGAACGCGTCGCCATCGAGATTTCGCGGGAGTCGGTGCTTGAATTGATGGAGAAGATCAAGGCGGCGCTGGCGAGCGGCGACGCAAGCCACACCAGCGCCGCCGCGTGCTCGCTCAACGGCTCGCAAGCCGACGTCGCGGCGCTGTTCTAGGCTCAGGGTCTTTGCCCCGGCGCGTACGTGGATGGATTGCCCAAAGCGGTCATCGGTGGCAAGACCATAGTCCTGGCCATCGGGGGGAGACTTGCGTGAAGCGCCGACAATTCCTGTCGCTCATTGCTGGAGCGGCCGCGACCCCGCTCGCGGCACACGCCTAACCGGCCGGCAAGCCGACGATCGGGTACCTGCATTCGGGCGCGCCGGAGCAGAACGCCAAGCGGTTGGCCGCCTTTCTCAAAGGTCTTGGCGAAGAAGGATTCATCGACGGACAAAACGTGACAATCGAATACCGCTGGGCGTCTGGCCAGAACGAAAAGCTGCCGGCGATGGCCGCCGATCTGGTTCAGCGCAAGGTGTCTCTGATCGCCACCCTAGGCAGTTCGCCCGCCACGCTCGTCGCCAAGAAAGCCACCCAGACCATCCCGATCGTCATGGCGATCGGAACCGACCCGGTCGCGCTGGGCCTGGTCCAAAGCATCAGTCGTCCCGGCGGCAACATCGCCGGCATCACTTCGGTGAACGCGGAGCTTGCGGCCAAACGACTCGGCGTATTGCGCGAATTGGTCCCGCAGGCCGCTAATTATTTTACGATCGTCAATCAAAGCTCGGCGCTGACCGAACCATTCGTGAAGGAATTGCAGGCCGCGGCCACGACCCTCGGCATCCAGATCAAAACCCAACACGCCTCCAACGACCGCGAATTGGATGCCGCCTTCGGCCAAATTCCGAAGCAGCCTGGCAACGTCCTGGTGTTTCCGCCAGACTCTTTCTATTACATCCGCCGCGAACGCATCGCCGTACTGAGCGCACAACACGCGGTGCCGGCCATTTTCGACGTTCGAGACTATGTCGATGCCGGCGGGCTGATCAGCTACGGCGGAGATTTTCTGAATGTCATGCAGCTTGCCGGCGTCTATGCCGCGCGCATACTCAAGGGCGAGAGGCCCGCGGATCTTCCGGTTCAGCAGACTGCGAAGTTCGAGATGGTGATCAACCTCAAAGCCGCCAAGGCGCTTGGAATTGAAGTGCCGCCGAAGCTGCTGTTCACCGCCGACGACGTCATCGAATAAGTTCCGTTGCGGCGACCCGCTAGGCCGCGGCCCGATCGGCGCTGTATTCGATTGCCTTTGTTGCCGGGCTTGCCAGTTCCTCGCCGGTCCGCCGCTCGAAGCCAATCGCGCGTATGACGCCGCGCGCGGGACACATCTCGACCGCGATCCGCGTATAGGGGTTGAGCACCGGCGGCGCGATCCAGCCGAAACTCTCGCGCTCGAACGAGCCCTGCCAGAGCGCCAGCCCCTCGCGCCGGGCGCGGCTCTGCTGGGCGGCATCCTCGAACGAGTGGGTGAATATCTTGCTCGCGCCGATGCGCCCCTCCCACTCGGACGTGCCTTCGAGCCAGTCGTTTGCCGCGCCATGGCTGTCGGTGCGGGTGTTGAAGCCATTCTCGGTGCGCTCTATGACACAGCGATCGCCCGGGCGGCAGCCGGCCAGCGTGTAGATCACCGGCCTCGCCACCGGCGTCTCCTCGAGCATCGTTCGCGCGGCGTCATAGTCCCTCGCCTCCTCGAACACGCGGCGCAGCAACTGATCCGGCGGAATGGCGCGCACATAAAGAAGCGTTGCCAGTGCGTTGGCGGCGAGATCGTAGAGCCGCAGCGCGCGGCCATGGCTCCGTCTTCGCATCGGCCCTTGATTGATCGAGGCGGCGAAGCGGCCCGGCGCCATCGCCGTCAGCGCGCCGACGTAGCCGGGCCAGGTGACGTTGACGAACTCGCCGGCCGGCCCGCGCATCCGTGCCAGTTCGGCGCCGCGTCCGAGGCCGGGAAAAGGCCAGTCCAGCGTGCGCGCCAGCCAAGGCACCCCGCCCTCTTCGCGCGCCAACGCGGTGCAGGCCCATTGGTACGATCCATTGAGGAACCAGATGCCGGGAAAGCCGAGCAACGCCGCGATGGCTTTCACTTCCTCCACGTAGGGCGACTGCGAGCGGGTCAACCAGCGGCGCGCCACCCAGTCGAGCACCGGCACAATCGGCAGGAATGGTCTGGGAAACCAGCCGATCGCCGCGTCGCGCAAAGCAAGCGCCCGCGCTCGGCCCTCTATGGCGTGGCGAAGCGGTCCACCGTCGCAAACATCGATTACGGGAATGGTCGGAAGGTCGATCAAACAATACCTCGCCTAGGCCACTTGCCGCGTGAATACGTCAAAGACTAGGCTCGGTCAAAATCAATACGGGAGGACGTTGTGAGCACATCCACCAAGACCCGTCTCGATATCGTTCCGCTCAGCCGATACATTGGCGCGCAAATCCGCGGCATCGATCTGCGCGACAAGCCGGACGCCGAGACCGTCAAGGCGATCTACCAGGCATGGCTCGACCATCTCGTCATCGTTTTTCCAGGCCAGAAGCTGTCGCAGGAAGACCTCGTTCGGGTCACCGGCTATTTCGGCGAGATGGGCATGCCACGGCGGCCGCCGAAGCTGTTTCCCAAGGGATACTCCAGCCTGCTTCCCGGCATCATGCTGATCTCCAACATCCGCGAGAACGGCGAACCGATCGGCGCTCTGCCGGATGGCGAAATGATGTTCCATCACGACATGATCCACTCCGAGCAGCCGGACAAGGCGACCCTGCTCTACTCGGTCGAAATCCCATCCACCGGCGGCAACACGCTGTTCGCCAGCGGCTATGCGGCAGACGAGACGCTCGACCCGGCAATCCGCAACAAGCTTGAGGGCCGCCGCGCCATCCATCACTACAACTACGGCTCCGTAGTGAAAGGCGACAACAAGGGCACCGAGGCGTTCGGCGAATGTCTGCATCCGGTGTTTCGCACCCATGACGACACCGGCAAGAAGGCGGTCTACGTCAACCGGTTGATGAGCGTCGGCGTCGAAGGGATGCCGCAAGAGCAAGCCAGTCCACTGCTCGAAGCGATGTTCGACCATGCGGAGGAGCCGGCGTTTGTCTACGAGCACGTTTGGCACGTCGGCGACCTGCTGCTGTGGGACAACCGTTGCTCGTCGCATGCACGCCGCGATTTTCCCTCGACCGAGCGGCGGCTGATGCTGCGAACCACGGTCAAAAGCGGCGGAAGGCCGGTCTGATGCGGATACGCGCGGCCATTGCGCTGGCCAGTGCATGTCTGGCGTCGCTGCCATGTGGCGCGCAAACCTATCCAAGCAAGCCGATCGAACTGGTGGTGCCGTTCGTCGCCGGCGGCACCACCGATACGGTTGCCCGCTTGATCTCGCAGCGGCTGGCGGACCGCTGGGGACAGCCGGTAATCGTCAGCAATCGCCCGGGCGGTGGAAGCTCCATCGGCACCAGCCAGGCCGCCAAGGCCGCGCCCGACGGCCATACGCTTCTCGTCACCACCATTGCCTTCGCGATCAACGCCAGCCTGCAGAAGCAGCCCTACGACGCGGTGAACGATTTTTCGGCGATCACCGAGCTTGCCTCGATCCCGCTGATGCTGGTGGTGCACAACTCGCTGCCGGTCCGGAACATCAAAGAGTTCATCGAGTATTCCAACGCACAGCCGGATGGGCTCGACTACGCCACATCCGGCCCCGGCACCTCGACGCACCTCGCAGCCGAGATGTTCAAGACCATGACCGGGGCCAAGCTCCTGCATGTGCCGTTCAAGGGCAACGCCGAGGTGCTCAACGCGCTGCTCGGCGGCCA
>JAPLPD010000160.1 GCA_026400395.1 Alphaproteobacteria bacterium
AACGCACGACGCCCGCCCGTTCGCGCTCCGACGCGCTCATCGTCAGTAATCCCCTGTCCATCAATGCCCCGTCGAATCAAACTCGAAAAGGGGACATTCTCACTTTGCACAAAGGGGACATTCTCATTGTGCGCTAACATACGGCTTCTAGCCCCTGGACAGGACCGGAGCCGCCCCCGACAATCGTGGCGGGAGGAAACAACAACAATGTTCATCCGTTCCGGCGTCGCCGCGGCGATGCTTATGCTGGCGGCCGCTTCGGCGTCGGCGCAGAGCTTCCCGAACCGCACCATCCACGTCATCGTCGCCTATGCGCCGGGCGGGACCGGCGACATCGTCGCGCGGCTGATTGCCGTGCCGCTCGCCGAAGCGCTCGGCCAGAACATCGTGATCGAGAATCGTGCGGGTGCGACGGGCGTGATTGGCACCCAGGCGGTGGTCTCGGCGCCGCCCGACGGCCACACGTTGCTGATGGGCCAGACCGGCGAGATCGCCATCAACCAGCATTGGATCAAGAGCCTTAGCTACAACGCCGAGAAGGACTTGATGCCGGTGGCGCTGGCCTCGGTGGTGCCGCTGGCGCTGGTGGTGCCGGCCAAGGCGCCGTACTCGACCATGGCGGAACTCGCCACGGCATTGCCCGACAAGCAGCCGCTGACGTTCGCTTCCGCAGGCACCGGAACGCCGGGCCATTTCGCCGGCGAATTCCTGAAAATCCGCACCAAGGCCAGCCTCACCCACGTCCCCTACAAGGGAGCCGGGCCCGCGCTGAACGATCTGCTTGGCGGCCACGTCGATATGTATTTTCCAGGCTTCCCGGCGGCGGCGCCGCTGTTGAAGGCCGGCACGGTAAAGCTGCTCGCGGTGTCTTCCTCCAAACGCGCCAGCGGAGCGCGCGACATTCCGACCGTCGCCGAGGCGATCAAGGATCCGAGCTTCGACCTCACCCTGTGGCAGGGCTTCTTTGCGCCGGCGGGAACCCCGCCGGAAATCGTCGCCCGGCTCAACTCCGAGATCAACACGATCCTGGCTTCATCCAGCATGCAGGCCAAGTTGCGCGATGCGGGCGCCGACGTGCGGCTCGGCTCGTCGGCGCAGTTCGGCGCCTTCGCCAAGGCCGAGAGCGAAAAGTATCAGCAGATCATCAAGGAATCAGGTGTGAAGCCCGAGTAGGAGCGCGATCATGAAGCGACGCATTGGACTCTCCTTGGCATTCTCCCTGCTGGCGGCACTGGCGCTCGCCGCGCAGCCCGACCAAGCCGGCGCGCAGGCGTTCCCGAGCAAGCCCGTCAAGTTCATCGTGCCGTTCCCGGCTGGCGGCATCAACGATGTGCTGGCCCGCATCGCCGCCGAGAAGCTGCAGGTGAAGTGGGGTCAGCCGATCATCATCGAGCAGAAGACCGGCGCCGGCGGCAACATCGGCGCCGATCTCGCGGCGCAGGCCGAGCCCGACGGCCACACGCTGTTCGTCAGCGCGCCGGGGCCGCTGGCGATCAATCAGAACCTGTACAAGAAGCTGTCCTACAAGCCCGAGGATTTCGTGCCGATCACGGTGCTCGGCAGCGTGCCCAACGTCACGATCGTGAAGAAGGAACTTCCGGTCAATTCGCTGAAGGAACTGGTCGAGTACATCAAGGGCAACCCCGGCAAGGTCGTTTACGGCAGCCAGGGCAACGGCGCGACGCCGCACCTCACGGCCAACATGTTCATGGCCATGACCGGCACCAACATGGTGCATGTGCCGTATCGCGGAGAGACGCTGGTGCTGCAGGATATCCTGGGCGGCCACGTCGATCTGTTCTTCGGCAATGTATCGGCCGGTCTGGCGCTCTGGCGCGACGGCAAGATCAAGGTGCTCGCGGTGCTCGACAAGAAGCGCTCAGCCCAGATGGCCGATGTGCCGACCACCGCCGAGGCCGGGATGCCCGATCTCGTTTCGGTCGGCTGGTTCGCGGTTGCCGGGCCGCCGAAGATGGCCCCCGCGCTGCGCGATCAGATCGCCCGCGATTTCATCGAGGTGCTGAAAATGCCGGACGTGGTGGCGAAGTACCGTGCGCTGAGCGTCGATACCGGCGGCGGCACGCCGGCGGAGACCGCAGCCTTCATCAAGGAGGAGGCGCGCATCTGGGGCGACGTGATCAAGAAGAACAACATCGTGGTGGAGTGAGAGTCGCGGCTCTTGGCTGACAGCAAAGTGCCGGACGAAGCAGGGAACGCGATGCAGCGCAGCACCGACAGGATACTCACCACCCACACCGGCAGCCTGCCGCGCCCCGCCAAAGTGGTGGAGCAATTGTTGGCCGGCCGGCGCAGTGGTCCGGCGCTCGACGCCGCGGTGGATGAAGCGGTCGCCGGCGTGATCGCTAAGCAGAAGGCGGCGGGCATCGACATCATCAACGATGGCGAGCAGGGCCGCACCGACTACACGGTGCATGTCATCGACCGGCTGACCGGCTTCGAAGGGCAGACCGACGTGCCGCGCGGTCACGGCGAACCGGAGTTTCCCGAACTGGCCGAACTGCTCAAGCAATTCGCCTCGCCGTTCCAGCATCGTCCGGCCTGCTCGGGGCCGATCGCCTGGAAGGACTGGGCCGCGGCCGAGACCGACATCGCCCGCGCCAAGGCAGCGATGAGCAAGGCCGGCGTCGCCGAGGCGTTCATGACCTCGCCGTCGCCCGGCCAGATCGCGCGCTATCTCAAGAACGCGTACTACAAGACCGTCGAGGAATACCTGTTCACCCTGGCGGACGTGATGGCGCGCGAGTATCGCGCCATCGTTGAAGCGGGGTTCATCCTGCAACTCGACTGTCCCGATCTGGCGATGTCCTACGCGCTCTATCCCGGCATCGGCATGGGCGATTACCGCAAGATCATCGCGCTCAACGTCGAGGCGCTCAACCAGTCGGTCAAGGATCTGCCCGCCGATCGCATGCGCATGCATGTGTGCTGGGGCTCGACGCTCGGGCCGCACCACGGCGACGTGCCCTTGAAAGATATCGTCGATATCATCCTCACCGCGAAACCCGCCGCGGTGTCGTTTCCCGGCGCCAATCCGCGCCACGGCCACGAGTGGAAGCTATGGCAGGACGTCAAATTGCCGGCGGGCAAGGCCATTATTCCGGGCGTGATTGATTCCACCTCGAACTTCGTCGAGCATCCGGAACTGGTGGCCGACCGCATCGTGCAGTACGCCAACGCCGTCGGCCGGGAGAATGTGATCGCCGGTGTCGATTGCGGCTTCGGCACCTTCGCCGGCCGCGTGCAGGTCGACAGCAAGATCGTCTGGATGAAACTTGCGTCGCTCGCCGATGGCGCGCGGCTGGCGACCCAGCGGTTGTGGTAGGGTGCCAGACTCAATAGCTGTCGGGCGTTCCGGCTTTCCGCAGTCCCGCGCGGGCGGCTTCGTTGTTTGGCGCCTCGGTAAGGACGGCCTTGAAGTCGTCGACCGCGCGCCGGGTCTGGCCGGTCGCCTGATAGAGTTGCCCCCGGATGGTGAGCAGGTGCTGCTTCCTGTCCTTCGGAAACGCATGGGCCTGCAGCGCATCGGTGATGTCCGTAATGCCCAACTGCGCATCCTGCGGGATTTCCACCAACGACCAGCGCTTGGCATAGAGCAGCCCGCGCTGGCCGAGCGCTTGTCCGCGCAGATCCCGGGAGGTTGCCGTGTTGTTGGCGATCTCGTCGCACGAGGCGATCGCCTTGGCGAGATCGCTCATGCGCAGGGCGGCGACCGTTTCGGTCAGGCAATCGCGCACCAGTTGGACGGATTGCGCGCTCGCCGGCGGTACGCCGATGGCCCCGAGAAGGCCCGAGGCGATCGCAGCATGAAGGGCGAAACGGCGTGCGGTCATGTCTATCCTTTGGCCATCCGTACCATGCCCCAGCGCTGCACGGTGGCCTTTTCGATCGAACCGAACACCAGCCGCTCGAACGCAAACCCGATGCCGCCGATCACGATCAGCGAGGCGATCATCAGCGGCGCGTTGAGGAACTCCTTGGCGTCGAAGATCACCCAGCCAAGGCCGAAGTCGGACGCGGCGAGGAATTCGGCGCCGATCACCGCGATCCAGGCGCGCAGGAACGCCTGCCGCAGGCCGGTGATGATGAACGGCGAGGCGCCCGGCACGATCACCTTCCAGAACATCGCGCGTTCGCCCGCGCCCATGGCGCCGGCGGCGCGGAGCCACATCGGATTGACCGCGCGGCCGCCGGACCAGGTGTTGAGCAGCATCGGAAACAGCGCCGCGTAGAACACGATCAGGATCGCCACCGTGTTGCCGAGCCCGAACCACAGGATGAAAATCGGCACCCAGGCGAGCGACGGGATCGGCATCAGCGCGCTGACCAGCGGCATGAAGAAATGCTCGATCGGCTTCCACCGCGCCATCAGGATGCCGAGCGGCAGGCCGATGCCGACCGCCAGCGCCATGCCCACCAGCACGCGGTAGAGGGTGCTGGCCGCGTGCACGATCATGGTGCCGTCGAGCAGCGAGCCGATCAGCGCGGTCCAGACCTTGGGCAAGGTCGGCATCAGCGCCGGCGGGAAATAGGCGGTGCGCGCGACCGCCTCGTAGAGCGCCGCGGCCACCGCGATGGTGACGGCGGCACGCAGGGTCGAGCGGGTGCGGGCGGATACGGCGGTCATGTCATCATGCCCCAGCGCATCACGGTGTATTCTTCGATCTTCTGGAACACGAGCTTTTCGAGCGCCAGCCCGATCACGCCGATCACGAACACCCCGGCCAGCATCACGTCGGTGTTCAGGAACTCGCGGGCGCCGAAGATCATCCAGCCGAGCCCCCATGGCACCGCGGCCAGCATCTCGATGCCGACCAGGATGCGCCACGCTTGCGCCAGCCCGAGCCGCAATCCGGTGAGGATGTAGGGCAAGGCGCCCGGCACGATCACCTTGACGAACAGGCGGCGGTCGTCGGCGCCCATCGCCTGCGCCGAACGCACCCAGATTTCCTTCACCGCCGTCACGCCGGTCCAGGTGTTGAAGATGATCGGGAACGCCGAGACGAAAGCGACCAGCAGCACGGCGGATTTGTTGCCGAGGCCGAACCACAACAGGAACAACGGCGCGTAGGCGAGGCCGGGGATCGGCGCGCCGATCGAAACCAGCGGCAGCGCGATGTCCTCGAACCGGCGCGAGCGTCCCATCAGAATGCCGAGGGTGACGCCGACCACCGCGGCCAGCGCAAATCCGGCGAGCAGTCGGAGCACGGTATCGAACACATGATGCGGCAGAATGCCGTTCATGGTCAGGAACACGAACGATTCGGCGACCGTCACCAGCGAAGGGAACAGCTTCGGCGGAAACGTGCCGCTGCGCGCCACGATCTCCCAGATCGAGAACACGACGATGAACGGGAAGGTGTTGCGCCAGATCACCCGCCACCGCGAATCCTCCGGCGCGTGCGCCGCCCGCGCCGCCAGAACGCCGGTCTCGGTGGTGATGTCGGTCATGCGTGAGGATAGTGCGATCCGGCAGATGCCCACAAGCGGTGCAGCTTTGTGTTCTGGAGGAACCCTCCGCGTCACTCCGGACGCGCCCACGGCGCGATCCGGAATCCATACTGCTGGGGACGGTTATGGTTCCGTGTTCGTCGCGGCTTCGCCCTTCGCGCCGGGGTGGCCTTCCCGGAATGACGGTGGAGAGTTTCCCTCAGCCTGATAGATTGTGCGCCAAGAAATGCCCGGAGGAATGCCTTGCTCGACCGCACCGCCTCGTCGCAGCGCGACCGCCTCGGAATGTACAACGCCAATGCGTTGAAGCTTGGCCTGTTTGGCGCCAACTGCTCGTCCGGCCGGGCGGCCACCCGCGTGCCGGAGCGCTGGTCGGCGAGCTGGGAGGACTGCCTCGCGCTGGCGAAAATGGCCGATGCCGCCGGCATCGACTTCATGCTGCCGATCGGCCGCTGGAAGGGTTACAGCGGCGACACCGACCTGCACGGCGAATCGCTCGAGACCATCACCTGGGCCACCGGTCTGCTGGCGGCGACCTCGCGAATCACCTGCTTCGGCACCGTGCACGCGCCGCTGTTCCATCCGATCATCGCCGCCAAGCAATGCGTCACCGCCGATCACGTCGGCGAGGGCCGCTTCGGCCTCAACGTCGTCGCCGGCTGGAACGAGGGCGAGTTCGAAATGTTCGGCGTACAACAGCGCGAACACGAGGCGCGCTACGCCTACGCCCAGGAGTGGATCGACGCCATCAAGATGGCGTGGGGCCCGGACGACGACATCGACTTCGATGGCGAGCACATCAAGCTCCGGAAAATCCGCGCTAAGCCGAAGCCCTATGGTGGCTCCCGGCCGCTGATCATGAACGCGGGCTCGTCCGGCGCCGGCGAAGCCTTTGCCATGCGCAACTGCGACGCCTATTTCACCGCCACCTCAAGCTCGCGCCAGGGCGTCGACAAGACCGCCGAGATGATCATCGACGTCAAGGCCAAGGGCCGCGCGCTCGGCCGCGACATCGAGGTCTTCACCGTCGGCCAGGTGGTCTGCCGCGCGACCCAGAAGGAGGCCGAGGACTACTACCGCCACGCCACCATCGAGATGGCCGACTGGGGCGCGGTCGACCGCATGATGGAGATCAAGAACCTCACCCCGGAGACGCTCGGCGAGAAAGCCTTTGCCGAGAAGCGCATGTACTTCGCTTCGCGCGCGCTCGGCGGCTATCCGTTCGTCGGCACGCCCGACCGCATCGCCGACGAGCTTGCCGACCTGAGCCGCTCCGGCGTGCGCGGCATCGCCTTCTCGATGATCAATTATCTCGACGAGTTGCCGTTCTTCCGCGACGAGGTGCTGCCGCGGCTGGAGAAGAAGTGCGTACGCGCGAAGAATTGACCGGTGGATTGAATCGGGGGCGTGAGCGTATCGGCGCACGCGAGCGGCGGGCTTTGCGCTAGCACGAGACGATGCCACATCGTCCCCCCCGGAGACGGGGAGGGATCGCCGCCGCACCGTCGGTGCGACAGAAGCGACGCGATTACGATTTGTAAGGCGGAACGATTGGCTTGCCGGCCGGCGCCGCATGGCGGCTGTGGCTGGTGCCCCTGGCCGGTTTCGAACCAGCACGATGTTGCCATCACCAGATTTTGAGTCTGGCGCGTCTACCAGTTCCGCCACAGGGGCTATGGCCGAATCATAGTCCATGCCGCCGCGAATCGCCAGTTTCACGGTGTTGTGGGTCGACACAATTGCGGCGGAAGGCTATGCGACGTCCGAACCCCAGGAACCCAATGCTCGCACCGGCCATCACACTCTTCCGAACCCAGCCCGCCGCCGCGGCGGCCATTGCCATCGCCGTGATCGGCGTCCTGACGATGATGGGGTTCTTCTACTTCCAGTACGTGCTGGGCTATCCGCCCTGTCCGCTGTGCCTGGAGCAGCGCTACGCGTTCTACGTGTCGGTGCCGCTCGCCGCGATGATCCTGCTCGGGCTGTCGGTCGGCTCGTCGCGCAAGGTGCTGATGCTGGCGCTGCTCGCCATCGCCGCCGCGATGCTGTGGAACGCCGGCCTTGGTGTTTTCCACTCCGGCGTCGAATGGCACTGGTGGCCCGGCCCGACGGATTGCTCTGGCGCCACGCCGAACTTCAGTGCCGGCGGCAGCCTGCTCGATCAGATCGCGCGGACTCGCGTGGTCCGCTGCGACGAGGCCGCGTGGCGGTTCCTCGGCCTTTCGCTTGCCGGCTACAACGTGCTGGTGTCGCTGGCGCTGGCTGCGATCGCTGCCTGGGGCGCGCTGGGTGTGAGGGCGATGCCGGCCGAAGCGGACGACGAGTAGAAGCCGGCTTCAGCCTCGGCGCGCCGCAGTGATCGCTGCGACGTCGATCTTGCGCATGGTCATCGTCGCTTCAAACGCACGCTTGGCTTCGTCGCCGCCGGCCGCCATCGCCTCCAACAGTACCCGCGGCGTGATCTGCCACGAGATGCCCCACTTGTCCTTGCACCAGCCGCACGCGCTTTCCTGGCCGCCGTTGCCGACGATGGCGTTCCAATAGCGGTCGGTCTCCGCCTGGTCCTCGGTGGTGATCATAAATGAGAAGGCTTCGGTATGCTTGAACATGGGGCCGCCGTTGAGGCCGGCGCACGCGACGCCGGCGACTTTGAACTCGACGGTCAGCACGTCGCCCTTCTTGCCGGATGGATAGTCGGTGGGCGCGCGGTGGATGGCGCCCACGGAGCTGTCGGGAAAGGTCTCGGCATAAAAGCGGGCTGCTGCTTCGGCATCCTTGTCGTACCAGACGCAGATCGTGTTCTTTGCCATGGCATGTTCGTTCTTGCGAGACGCGTGTTGATCGCCACGGGGTGGCTTCGGGATATGAAGTCCGTTCCCCACGGCAGAACGCGCCGGGTTCGCTGGCCACGCGGCGCGGAGCCGCGTCTCAGGGATCGAGCTCGGTATCCCAGTAGAGATAGTCGAGCCAACTGCCGTGCAGGTAGTTCGGCGGGAACGACCGGCCGTTGCGGTGCAGGTGCTGGACGCTCGGTTGCATCGGCGTCTGCGAGGGGAACATCCGCGCCTCGGCCGGGGTCATGTTGCCCTTGCGCAGATTGCAGGGCGAGCAGGCCGCGACCACGTTGAGCCAGGTGGTCAGGCCGCCGCGCGAGCGCGGCATCAGATGATCGAAGGTGAGGTCGTCGCGCGAGCCGCAATACTGGCAGCAGAAGCGGTCGCGCAAGAACACGTTGAAGCGGGTAAAGGCGGGGTTGGTCGAAGGCTTCACGTAAGTCTTGAGCGAGACCACGCTCGGCAGCTTCATTTCCATCGAGGGGCTGTGAACCGCGTGATCGTATTGCTCGACGATGTTCACGCGATCGAGGAAGACCGCCTTGATCGTATCCTGCCACGACCAGAGCGACAGCGGGTAATAGCTGAGCGGACGGAAGTCCGCGTTCAACACCAGAGCGGGAAAACCGTTCCCAGGTGGTACGTGCACGTTCAAGGCGAGGTCCCTCGACACCCCCGAAAACCGCGCGCCGCAGCGGCGGCATGCACACAGTCTATAGGGAGCGTGACGGCATTGTGAAGCGCTGGAATTGTGCAGGGTGTGCGCGAATCGTGGCACCCATGCGCCGGCGCGGGCCGCTCGGTCAGGAGCGCAGGCCGAATCGACGAGCCAGGAATGAGCCGCCGTGGCGCAGCCCCTCCTGGTCGATGCCGTGGCCGATGCCTTGCGAAATGTGCCACTCCACCGGCACTTCGAGCGCCGCCAGATCCTGCGCGCCCTGCCGCAGCGCCTGCACCGGGATCAGTTCGTCCCGGTCGCCGTGGATCAACAGCACTGGCGGCTTGGTTTTAATCTCGCCTGCGATTGCTTCGGCCTTGGCCTTGTCGGGCAGAACGAAAACGCCGGAATATCCGACGATCGCGGCGGGCGCGACGGCGCGGCGAAGCCCGACGTGAAGCGACATCATGGTGCCCTGGGAGAATCCGACCAGCGCCAGCGCTGTGGGCGGCAGCTTCCGGCGGGCGAGTTCGGCTTCGAGGAATTGCTCGAGCCCCGGGCCGGCCTTGTTGACGCCCTCCCAGCGCTCATTCTGGGCGCGGGTGAACAGCGGAAACCACTGCCGCCCGGTCGGCGCCTGACCGCACGGCTCGGGCGCGTGCGGGGACACGAATGCGGTGTCCGGCAGCAGGCCCTGCCAGGCGCGGCCGATGTCGATCAGGTCGTTGCCGTCCGCGCCATAGCCGTGCAGGAAAACCACCAGCCGCTTGGCCGGCTGCCCGCCCTGCGGTTCGAGTCGCGGTCCGTCGAGTTCAGCCATTGGCGGCTCCGATTGTTTTCTTCGCTTTTTGCTTTTTGGTCACGGCGGGCCAGGTCGCTTGCACCGGCGCACGCTCGCGCCGTTTCACCACATGATAGTAGGCCCACAACAGATGCGCGGCCACCCCGCGCCATGGCCGCCATTTTTCGCCGAGCTTCACCATTGCCTTGTAGTCGGGCCTTGTCCGGAGGCCGAAAGCGATGCGGGCGGCCTCCTGCAATGCGAGATCGCCGGCCGGCCAGGCGTCGGCATTGCCGAGGCAGAACAGCAGATAAATATCGGCGGTCCAGGGCCCGATGCCGTGCAGCGCGGTCAACGCCGCGTGCGCGGCGTCGGCGTCCATCGCAGCGACCGCGTCGAGATCGATGTGCCCCCGGGAAATCGCCTTGCCGATTTCCTTGACCGCCTTGATCTTGGGTTTCGACAGGCCGAGCCGCGCGAGTTTGTCGGCGCGCGCGAGCCGCACCCTGTCGTGATGGAACGGCTCGAACGCCGCGAAAAGCCGCGCGCGGATCGCCGCGGCCGCGGCGGTGGACACCTGCTGCCCGCAGACGATGGAACACAGGCCCGCGTAGCCGCCCTCGCGGCGGCGCAGAGCCGGCATGCCGGCGGTGGCAAACACCGGTTCCCACCGCGGGTCCTGTTTGACGAGAACGCCGATGGCGGTTTCCAACTCGGCCTGGGTGTGAATGATGTGAGTCATGCTCTAGGGTTTTGTCGCAAAGCCACCGCCGTCTCGCAAGTGATCCTTCCACCCGTCATGCCGCAACCCGTTTTCCGCTTCGCGCCGAGCCCGAACGGCCATCTGCATCTCGGTCACGCGCTGTCGGCGCTGCTGAACTTCGACTTGGCGCGCGCCGCCGGCGGCCGTCTGCTGCTGCGCATGGAGGACATCGACACCGCGCGCTGCCGGCCGGAATTCGAGGCGGCGATCTTCGAAGACCTCGCGTGGCTCGGCATTTCCTGGGAGCAGCCGGTCCGCCGCCAGTCGGAACACTTCGCCAGATATCGCGCCGCACTTGCAAAGCTCGACGCCATCCGCATGACGTTCCCGAGTTTCGAGAGCCGGGCCGAACTGATTCATCTGGTCGGCGACCGCGACGTGCGCGAACGCTGGCCGCGCGATCCGGACGGTGTGCCGCTTTATCCCGGCGCGGCGCGCCAGATGAAGGAACCCGATCGGCAGGCGCGGATTGCCCGCGGCGAGCCTTACGCGATCCGCCTCGATATCGAGAAGGCGATGGAATGGGTCGGCCCGCTGCGCTGGAACGAGACCGGCGCGGGGCCCGGCGGCGAGCGCGGCGAGATCGCCGCCGATCCCGCCGCCTGGGGCGACGTGATCGTCGGCCGCAAGGAAACACCGACCAGCTATCATCTGTCGGTGGTGATCGACGACGCGTTGCAGGGCGTGACTCATGTGGTGCGCGGCCAGGATCTGTTCTGGGCTACCAGCGTGCACCGCGTGCTGCAGGCGCTGCTCGATCTGCCGGCGCCGGAGTATCACCATCACCGGCTGGTGCTCGATGCCGATGGCCGCAAACTTTCCAAATCCACGGCGGCCACCGGGCTGCGCGAACTGCGCGCGCAGGGCGTCACGCCGGCCGACGTTCGCAGACTTGTGAACGTGGCGCTGTAGTTTGGACCTTCCCGGCGTGGCATGGTTGCCGTCGGGGGATGGGGAACTCATGGCGAAGGCCAAGCGCAGGACGCAAGCACGCGTCCGCAAGCAAGGTCCGCGCGCAATCGAGATCGCGCTGGCGGCGCTCGCCCATGACATCCGCACACCGCTGACCGGCATCCTGGCGCTGGCCGATCTGCTCGCCGCCTCCGATCTGCCCGAGCGCGAACGCGGCTGGGCCGAGGCGATCCGCGGCGCCGCCGACCATCTGGCGCGGCTTACCACCCTCGTGGTCGATACCGCCAAGGCGGAGTCGACCGGTCTTGTGCTGCGCGACGAGCCGTTCTCGCCGCGCGAGCTTGCCGACGCCGCGGCGGGCTCGCTCACCGCGCGCGCGGATGGCAAGAGGCTCGGCGTCGATATCGAGATCGCCAAAACCATGCCCGCGCGTCTCAGCGGCGACGAGGTACGGTTGCGCAGCGCGCTGGAAAACCTGATCGATAACGCGGTGAAGTTCACCGAACGCGGCAGCGTCGGCTTTGCCGCCTCGTCGGCGCGGGCCGGGCGGGGACGCAGCCGGCTGACGTTCACCGTATCCGACAGCGGCATCGGTCTCACTGCCGCCGATCTTAAGCGGTTGTTTCGCCCATTCGCTCAGGCGAGCGAGGAGGTGGCGCGACGCTATGGCGGCGCCGGGCTCGGTCTGGTCTTCGTCAAGCGCATCGCCAAGGCGATGGGCGGCGATCTGACGGTGACCAGCAAGCCCGGACGCGGCAGCACGTTCCGGCTGACCGTGGCGATGAAAGACATGCCGCCGGAACCAGAGCGGCGCGCGCCAAGCGCCAAGCTCGTGAAGGGTCTCCGCTTGCTCTGCGTGGAGGACAATCCTTATGGCCGCATCGTGCACAGCGCGGTGTTGCGGGAACTGGGCCATCGGGTGAGTTTCGTCGGCAGCGGCTAGGCGGCGGTCGAGGCGGTGGCGGCCAACCAACACGACGCCGTGCTGATGGACGTGGCGCTGCCCGGCATCGACGGCATCGAGGCGACCAAGCGCATCCGCGCGCTGCCCGCGCCGGCGGGGCGCATTCCGATCATCGGCGTGTCGGGCCGCACCGAGCCGCGCGACGCGGACGCCGCGCGGGCGGCGGGCATGGACGCCTACCTGCACAAGCCCGCTTCGCCGGCTGAGTTGTACGAGGCGCTACGGACGGCGGCGCGGATCAAGCGCGTTTGATCAAGCCGAGGATGACCAGCAGCACAACGGCGCCGATCGTGGCGTTGATGATCGATGCGATCATTCCGCCGCCGATCTGCGGCAGCAGCCAGCCGGCGATGAATGCGCCGACGATGCCAACCACGACATTGCCGATCAGGCCGAAGCCCATGCCGCGCACGATCTGGCCCGCGAGCCAGCCAGCGACGGCGCCGACAATCAGAATGATGAGAATTGCTTCGATTGCCATGAGGTTCTCCCTTGACGAGAAGGCCTTCCCGGCCCGCCTGCGGCAATTGGAGTGTAGTCCGATCGGTCCGTGCTGTCACGCACAATGAGAATGTTTTAGCGCACAATGAGAATGTGCACAATGAGAATGTGTCAACGCACAATGAGAATGTGGCGGTGCCGGCCTGGCCGAACACCTCGCCGGTCAGGGTCCAGACATTGTCGGGGGTGCGCCAATCGAAGCCCGCGCCGTAGGTGACATAATGACGGTTGACGGAGCGGTCGAACTGCCAGCCGGCGTTGAGATTGATGCGGACCGGCTCAGACACCCGCATGGTGGCGGGCACGGTCACGAACAGCGCAGTGTTTTCCTTTGTGATCAGATCGTAGGACGCTGTCGCCGATACGGCGAAGCCCCACGCGCCGATCGCGGTCGGCACGATGTTGGTCTTCAGCTTGGGCGATACGCCGGTGCCCCATTCGCCATCCGCGCGCGAGCGGGTGAACTGCGAGCTCACCTCGACAGGCCGGCCTACATCGAGCACGCAAGCGGGCGACACCGACGCGATGACATCGTGATTGGAGGCGGATGAAATCCAGGATTCCACCTTGCACGCGCCGGGCTCGGAGACTTCGGCGGTGTCGACTTGATAGGCGGCGCCGGCCGCGTGGGCGCGCGCGGAAAAACCGGCCGCCACGACACAGACTGCTGCTATCACTGTCTGCCGCCGAACCGGAGAACCCGTCATCGGACACCCCTGTCGTGCCACCCCGGCAAGAGGGTGTCACCCATCGGGCCCGTTGAACACTGCGATCCGCCGGTGCCGGCATGCGGCCGCCGTCGGCTGTGTTGCAATGACACATTTACAATTGTTCTAACCTGCTGACGCTCAGAGCTGTTTGCCTTGACCGGCTGCGGCGATTGGCTCACTTGAACACAGTAACAATTCTAGCGTGGACCAGTAAAAATGGCCGATCCGCAGCCGTCGGTGGATGCGCAGGAGCGAACCCCGCTGGGACTCGCCGAGCGCGGGTTCCGCGGCCGCATTGCGGTCATCGACGCCGGGGCCGAGACCATCGGCGCATCGTCTGCCGAGACCGAGCGCCGCCTGCTGGAGCTGGGCTTCGTCGAAGGCGCCACGGTTGAAATCCTGCACGAGGGACCGCTGGGCCGCGACCCGATCGCGGTGCGCGTCAACAATTGCACGATCGCGCTGCGCCGCCGCGAGGCGATGGCGATTCTGGTGTCATGACCGCCGCGGCCGCACCCATGACCTGGCGCTTTGCCCTGGTCGGCACGCCGAACAGCGGCAAGACCGCGCTGTTCAACGCGCTGACCTGCAGCCGGCAGAAGGTGGCGAACTATCCGGGCGTCACCGTCGAGCGCAAGGCCGGCCTGCTGCACACGGTGTCCGGCTATCACATCACTCTGGTCGATCTGCCGGGCACTTATTCGCTGCGCGGGCGCAGCCCCGACGAGGAGATCACCCGCGACGTCGTACTTGGCAAGGTGGCCAGTGAGAACGCGCCGGACCTGCTGCTCTGCGTCGCCGACGCCACCAACCTTCGCATCGCGCTCCGCCTGGTCATTGAACTGAAGCGCGTCGGCTGGCCGATGCTGCTGGTGCTCAACATGATCGACATCGCGCGGCGGCGCGGCATCGACATCAATATTGAAAAGCTCTCGGCCGAACTTGGGGTGCCGGTCGTCACCTCGACCGCGGTGCGCCGCGGCGGCACCGAGGAGTTGCTAAGTCGGATCGACGAACTGGCGACCAGCGCGGCGGGAAAGTCGGTGGCCAGCACCTGGGCGTCGCCGTCGGTTTCTGATTTGCGTGCCGCGCAGCGCGAGGCCGACCGCGTCATCAAGTCGGCTGTCAGCGAGCCGAAGCGGCCCGACACGGTCACCGGGCGGATCGACGGCGTGCTGTTGCACCCGGTTGCCGGACTGCTGATCCTGCTGTGCCTGCTGTTCGTCATGTTTCAGGCGGTGTTCGCCTGGGCGAAGCCGCTGATGGATCTGATCGCGGCGGGCTTCGAATGGCTCGGTGTGCTGGTGCATGACACGCTGCCCGAGGGGCTGCTGCAGAGCTTCGTGCAGAACGGCGTGATCTCCGGCGTCGGCAGCGTGCTGGTGTTCCTGCCGCAGATTCTGATCCTGTTCCTGTTCATCCTGCTGCTGGAAGACCTGGGCTACATGGCGCGCGCGGCGTTCCTGATGGACCGCATCATGGGCGGCGCGGGGCTGCATGGCCGCGCCTTCATTCCGCTGCTGTCGAGCTTCGCCTGCGCGATCCCCGGCATCATGGCGACGCGGGTGATCGACAACAAGCGCGACCGGCTGACCACGATCCTGGTCGCGCCGCTGATGACCTGCTCGGCACGCATCCCGGTCTACACGCTGATCATCTCCGCGTTCATTCCGGAGCGCGAGGTGTGGGGCTTCATCGGCCTGCAGGGGCTGGTGATGTTCGGCCTCTACGCCGCGGGTATTTTCGGCGCGCTCGGCGTGTCGTTCCTCGCCAAGCACTTCGTCCTGCGCGACGACGCCACGCCGCCGTTCATGCTGGAAATGCCGGACTACAAGCTGCCGCAGCTTCGCAGCATTGCCCTCGGTCTCTACACACGGGCGATGATGTTTCTACAGCGCGCCGGCACCACGATCTTCTCGATGATGGTGCTGATCTGGTTCCTGGCCTCGTTCCCGCGTCTGCCGGCGGGCGCCGAAGGCCCGGCGATCGACTATAGCCTCGCCGCCATGATCGGAAAATGGCTGGAGCCGCTGACCGCCCCGATCGGCTTCAACTGGCAGATCAACGTCGCGCTGATCCCCGGCATGGCGGCGCGCGAGGTGGCGGTCGCCTCGCTCGGCACGGTCTACGCCATCGAGGGCGGCAAGGAGGCGGCCGAGCAGATCGGCCAGGCGCTCGCCGGCAAGTGGAGTTTGGCGACGGCGCTGGCGCTGCTTGCGTGGTACGTGTTCGCGCCGCAATGCGCGTCGACGCTCGCGGTGATCAAGCGCGAGACCGGAAGCTGGAGCTGGATGTTCGCCACCTTCGGCTACATGCTGGTGCTGGCCTATGTGGCGGCGCTGATCACCTATCAGGTGGCGGTCGCGCTCGGCGCGGGCTGATGCTCAATTGCAATGACATCGATGCTCGTCATGGATGCTCGTTAGGCCCGGCCTTGTGCCGGGCATCCAAGTGTTGCTTTGCGAAAAGGAACGACGTGGGTGGCCGGGTCAAGCCGGCCATGACGAACTTGAGTGTCGTCCAAAGTAGGTGACTATTCCGGCGAGAGCCCGATCTCCTTGACCAGCGTGCCCCACGCCGCGTGCTGGCCCTGAACGAAATCGTTGACCTCCTTCAGCGTACCGCCGCCGCGGGTGCGGAAGCCCGCGTTCCGCAGTTTCTCGATCACCTCGGCGTCGTTCATCACGACGTCCATCTCGCGGTTGACACGCGTGACGATGGCGTCGGGCGTGCCGATGGGCGCCGCCAGCACCCACCAGCCGGAAAATCGAATCCCGGGAAGGACTCGGCCACCGCCATCACGTCGGGGAATTCCGGCAGCCGGGCCAATGACGTCACCGCCAGCGCCTTCATCTTGCCGGCGGCAAGGTGGCCCTTGGCGGCCGGCACCGCGAGGATCATGAGTTGCACGCGGCCGGCGATCACGTCCTGAATGCCTTGTGTCATGTTCGTGTAGGGCACGTAGGCGATCGGCATGCCGCCGAGTTTGCTGATCCACGCGGCGATCATGCCGGAAAAGCGTCGGGGCCCGTCGGTGGCGACGGCCAGCTTGTCGGGATTGGCTTTGGCGTAAGCGGCAAGCTCCGGCAGATTCTTCGCCGGCACGTCCGGATGCGCCAGCACCATGAATGTGACCTCGGCGATGCGCGAGATCACCGCGAAGTCCTTCATCGGATCGTAGGGCAGTGATTTGAACGTGTAGGGGTCGGTCACCAAAGCCGCGGCGCTGGCAAAGAAGAATGTGTTGCCGTCGGGCGCCGAGCGCGCCGCGGCCTGGGTGCCGATGACGTTGCCGCCGCCGGGCCGGTTCTCGAACAGGACCGGCTGGCCCAGGCGGGCGGACAGCCGGTCGGCGACGACGCGTCCGATGATGTCGGTGCCGCCGCCGGCGGCCTGGGAACTGATGAACTTGATCGGCCTGTCGGGCCAGCCTTGGGCGACGGACGGGCTGGCCATCAGCAGCAGCACGGACGCAAGCATCCATCGCATGGATTTGTGCATTGCAATTTCCTCCCGCGTTTTGCTCAATCTTATGATGGGCCGGGTCGGGTCGATAGGGACGGGTCGATAGGGACCTCGCACTGCCGCCCTCGCGCGGCTATTATGGTGCGCCAAGACCGGGATCGCCTTCACCATGAACCCACTTAACCTGCCGCGTCCGGCCTGGATGACGGAGGAGCTTGTGCTCCTCGAAGAGCAGGCCGATCGATTCCTGAAAGCGGAATTCACGCCGCACGTCGACAAGTGGCACGAAGAGAAAATACTGCCGCGCGAGGTGTGGACCAAGGCCGGGCAGGCGGGCCTGCTCTGCGCCATGATTCCCGAGGAGTACGGCGGCGCGGGCGGCACGTTCGCCCACGAGACGGTGATCAACCGCGCCTACAGCCTCGCCGGCATGGACGCGTTCGGCGCGCCTCTGCACTCCGGCATCGTCGCGCCCTACATTCTGCGCTTTGGCACCGAGGAGCAGAAGAAGCACTGGCTGCCCAAGCTTGCGTCCGGCGAAATGGTCGGCGCCATCGCCATGAGCGAGCCCGGCGCCGGATCCGATTTGCAGAATATCCGCACCACCGCCGTGCGGAAGGGCAACCGCTATCTGCTTAACGGCTCGAAGACCTTCATCACCAACGGCCAGCACGCCGACCTGATCGTCGTGGTCGCCAAGACCGACCCGAAGGAGCGCGCCAAGGGCGTCTCCTTGATGGTGGTCGAAACCGCCGACGCGCCGGGCTTCCGCCGCGGCCGGAAGCTGAAGAAGCTCGGCCTCGATGCCGCCGACACCTCGGAGCTGTTCTTCGAGGAAGTGTCGCTGCCGGCGGAGAACCTGCTCGGCCTGGAAGAAGGGCAGGGCTTTGTCCAGTTGATGAAGGAATTGCCGCAGGAGCGGATGATCGTCGCCTACCATGCGGTGGCGATGATGGAGCGCGCGGTCGCGCTGACACTCGATTACGTCAAGCAGCGCCAGGCGTTCGGCAAGCGGCTGATCGAGTTCCAGAACACCCAGTTCGAGCTCGCAGCCTGCAAGACCGAGGCGACCGTCGCCAAGGTGTTCTGTGACGAATGCATCGCGCGCTCCCTGAAGGGCGAACTCGACAATGAAACCGCCGCGATGGCGAAATACTGGAGTACGGATTCGCTCGCCAAGGTCGCCGACCGCTGCCTGCAACTGTTCGGCGGCTATGGTTTCATGGACGAATATCCGATCTCGCGCATCTACCGCGACGCGCGGGTCATGCGCATCTATGCCGGTACGAACGAAATCATGAAGCTGGTAATCGCCAGGAGTTTGTAGCCTGCTTTCTTTCCCTCTCCCCTGGTGGGAGAGGGTGCCCGAGTGAACGAAGTGAACCAGGGCGGGTGAGGGGTCGGATTCTCAGCGAAACGCCGACCCCTCACCCGGCTCGTTGCTCGCAACGCTCGCAACTCGCCACTCTCTCCGACCAGGGGAGAGGGTAAGAGAAGGAAACGCCGATGACGGACGCATTCATCTACGACGCCGTCCGCACTCCGCGCGGCCGCGGCAAGGCCGATGGCTCGCTGCACGAGGTCACGGCGCTCAATCTCGCAAGCCAGGTGCTCGGCGCTATCAGAGAGCGGCACAAGCTCGATCCGTCGCTGATCGACGATGTCGTGCTGGGCTGCGTCGATCCTGTCGGCGAGGCCGGCGGCGACATTGCCCGCGTGGCGGCGATCATGGCGGGTTTCGGCAACGGGGTGCCGGGCGTGCAGATCAACCGGTTCTGCGCCTCGGGCCTCGACGCGGTGAACTTCGCGGCGGCCGAGGTGATGTCCGGCCAGCACGACATGACCATCGGCGGCGGCGTCGAATCGATGAGCCGCGTCGGCATCGGCGCGGCGGGCGGCGCGTGGCCGGTCGATCCGTCGAGCGCGCTGAAATCGTATTTCGTGCCGCAGGGCATTTCCGCCGATCTGATCGCCACCAAGTACGGCTTCTCGCGCGACGACGTCGACGCCTACGCGGTGGAGAGCCAGAAGCGCGCGGCGAAGTCCTGGGAGGAGGGCCGCTTCAAGAACTCGGTGATCGCGGTGAAGGACATCAACGGGCTCACGCTTCTCGACAGGGACGAGCACATGCGGCCGTCAACCGACATGCAGTCGCTCGGCCAGCTCAAGCCATCGTTCGTGCAAATGGGGGAGATGGCGGGCTTCGACGCGGTGGCGATTCAGCGCTATCCGGAGATCGAGACCATCAACCACGTCCACACGCCGGGCAATTCGTCCGGAATCGTCGACGGCGCGGCGGCTGTGCTGATCGGCAACAAGGGCGCGGGCGCGGCGGCGGGCTTGAAGCCCCGCGCGCGCATCCGCCCGTTCACCAACATCGGCTCGGAGCCTTCGATCATGCTCACCGGGCCGGTGCCGGTGACCGAGAAGGTCCTGAAGAAGGCCGGCATGACCGTCAAGGATATCGACCTGTTCGAGCTGAACGAGGCGTTCGCGTCGGTCGTGCTGCGCTACATGCAGGCGTTCGACATCGGCCACGACAAGATCAACGTCAACGGCGGCGCCATCGCCATGGGCCACCCGCTGGGCGCCACCGGCGCGATGATCCTCGGCACCGTGCTGGACGAACTGGAGCGGCGCAATCTGAACACCGCGCTGGTGACGTTGTGCATCGGCATCGGCATGGGCACCGCAACGATCATTGAAAGGGTCTAGGCGCGATGCCCAAGATCGATATCGCGAAAGTGCCGTTGGACACCGGGACCAATTATCCCGATCCGTTCTGGAAGCCGATCGT
Organism: Alphaproteobacteria bacterium; assembly: GCA_026400395.1. Classification (GTDB taxonomy): domain Bacteria; phylum Pseudomonadota; class Alphaproteobacteria; order Rhizobiales; family Xanthobacteraceae; genus Z2-YC6860. The sequence continues at coordinate 19,855 of JAPLPD010000160.1, forward strand.
CGGCCGCGAGCGCCGTCGTCTCGGTAATGCCGGAGAGCTCACCCAGTTCGGCGTCAACCTGACCACGCTCAAGCCGGGCGCCTGGTCTTCGCAGCGGCACTGGCACGAGAACGAGGATGAGTTCGTCTATGTCCTCGCAGGCGAGATCGTGCTGTGCGAGGATCAAGGCGAGACCGTGCTGAAGCCGGGCGACTGTGCGGGCTTCAAGTCCAACACCGGCAACGGCCATTGCCTGCAGAACCGCACGCAGCGCGATGCGGTCTATCTCGAGGTCGGCACGCGGGCGCAGGCCGAGCGCGCCACCTATTCCGACATCGACATGAAAGTCGAGCGTGACGAGCGCGGCTTTGTCTATTCGCGCAAGAATGGCGAACCGTATCCGAAGCGGACCTGAGACGAGGGCACTACGATGGCTGACAATTTCAAGCTCGACGTCGATGCCGATGGCATTGCGCTCATCACCTGGGACATGCCCGGGCGGTCGATGAACGTGATCGACCTTGCGGTGATTCAGGAGCTGTCGGGGCTCGTCGAGACGGTCGCCGCCGACGCCGCGATCAAGGGCGCGGTGATCGCGTCCGGCAAGGAGACGTTCTGCGCGGGCGCCGATCTCACCATGCTGGATTCGCTCACCGGCACCTTCCGGCAGATGGCGATGACCAAGGGCGAGGAGGCCGCGGCTACGACGCTGTTCGCCGAAAGCCGCAAGCTGTCGCAGCTCTACCGGCGGATCGAGAACTGCGGCAAGCCGTTTGTCGCTGCGATCGGCGGCACCGCGCTCGGCGGCGGCTTCGAGCTTTGCCTCGCCTGCCACCAGCGTATCGCTTCGGACAACGGCAAGACCCGTCTCGGCTTGCCCGAAGTCAAGATCGGTTTGTTCCCCGGCGCCGGCGGCACTCAGCGGATCGCGCGCATGATGGCCGCGGGCGACGCGCTGCAGTTCCTGCTGAAAGGCGACCAGCTCAATCTGACCCGTGCCAAGGCGGCCAACCTCGTCGACGCGGTAGTGCCGGCGGCCGATCTGATCAAGACCGCCAAGGATTGGGCCAAGGCCAATCCGAAGGCCAAGGCGCCGTGGGACACCGATGGCTTCCGCGCGCCGGGCGGCGCGATTTATTCCAAGGGCGGCATGATGACGTGGCCCGCGGCCAACGCGATCTACCGCCGCGAGACCTACGACAACTATCCCGCCGCCCGCGCCATGCTGCAGGTGGTGTACGAGGGCTTGCAGCTTCCGATCGACCGCGCGCTCACGGTGGAGTCGCGCTATTTCACCAAGATTCTCCGCTCGCCGGAAGCCGCGGCGATGATCCGCTCGCTGTTCGTGTCGCTGCAGGATCTCAGCAAGGGCGCGCGGCGGCCGGCCAACGTGCCGCCGGCGCAGATCAAGAAGGTCGGCATCATCGGCGCGGGCTTCATGGGCGCCGGCATCGCCCAGGTCAGCGCCCAGGCGGGCCTCGATGTGGTGCTGATCGATCGCGACCAGGAGAGCGCCGACAAGGGCAAGGACCACGTCGAGAAGTCGCTGACCGAACAAGTCAACCGCGGCCGCTCGACCGCGGCGGCGCGCGACGCGGTGCTCGCCCGCATCACCGCCACGCCCGACTACGGCAAGCTGGCCGGGGTCGATCTCGTGGTCGAGGCGGTTTTCGAGGACCGCAAGGTGAAGGCCGAGGCTACCGCCAAGGCGCAGGCGGTGGTGCCGGATGTCATTTTCGGCTCCAACACATCGACGCTGCCGATCACATCGCTGGCGGAGAATGCGAAAGACCCGGCGAAGTTCGTCGGCATCCACTTCTTTTCGCCGGTCGACCGCATGATGCTGGTCGAGATCACCGTCGGCAAGAAGACCGGCGACGAAGCGCTGGCGATGGCGCTCGACTTCGTCCGCACCATCCGCAAGACGCCGATCGTGGTGAACGATTCGCGCGGTTTTTACACTTCGCGGGTGGTCGGCACGTATCTGCGTGAGGGCCATCTGATGCTGGCGGAGGGAATTCCGGCGGCGATGATCGAGAACGTCGGCCGCATGGCCGGCATGCCGGTCGGGCCGCTCTCGCTCAACGACGAGGTGGCGGTCGATCTCGCCTGGAAGATCGTCAAGGCGACCGAGGCCGATCTCGGAGCGGACGCCATCGATGCGCGGCAGAAGACGTTGCTGGAGTTCATGGTCGAGAAGCAGCAACGGCTCGGCCGCAAGAACGGCAAGGGCTTCTACGACTATCCAGAGAAGGGGCCGAAGAAGCTGTGGCCCGGTCTCGCCGATATGCAGAAGACCAAGCTCGACCCGGACACCGTCGATGTGCAGGAGATCAAGGACCGGCTGCTTGCCATGCAGGCGCTGGAGACCGCGCGCTGCTTTGAGGAGGGCGTGCTGACCGACGTGCGCGAGGCGGATGTCGGTTCGATCCTGGGCTTCGGCTTCGCGCCGTTCTCCGGCGGCACGCTGTCCTACATCGACATGATGGGCGTGAAGCGCTTCGTCGAACTGTGCCAGCGGCTGGAGAAGAAATGCGGCGCGCGGTTCGCGCCGTCGAAGCTGCTGCTGGAGATGGCCCAGAAGGGCGAGAGCTTCTACGGGCGCTTTGCGCCGGGAAAAAAGGCGGCGTGATGCGAAACATATTCGCGCTGGCGCTGGCGGCGGCGTTTGCCGCGGCGACGCCGTTGTTCGCGCAGGACTATGCCGCCATCATCGCCGCGCCCGACCGCGCCGAGTCCGATCGTCAGACCGACCAGCGCCGCGATCCTCTCAAGCTACTGGCCTTCACCGGCGTGCGCTCCGGCATGACCGTGCTCGATATGGGCGCCGGCGGCGGCTACAGCACCGAACTGATGGCCCGCGCGGTCGGTCCCGACGGCCGGGTGTTCGGCCAGGACTACGAGAGCGGCGCGCGCGCCAAGGAGCGCTTCGAAGCCCGCATGAAATCCGACGCGATGAAGAACGTCGTCGTGCTGGCGCGCCCGTTCGACGATCCGCTGCCGGAGGGCGTCGGCAATCTCGACTTGATCACGTTCTTCTTTTTCTATCACGACACCACCTATATGACGGTCGATCGCACGGCGATGAACAAGAAGCTATTCGCGGCGCTGAAGCCCGGCGGGCTGCTGATCGTGGCCGATCATTCGGCCAAGGCCGGCGCCGGCACGTCGGTGGGCAAGACCCTGCACCGCATCGAGGAGAGCGCGCTGCGCGGCGAGGTCGAGGCGGCAGGGTTCAAGCTCGTCGCCGAAGGCGACTGGCTGCGGCATCCGGAAGACCCGCGCGACGAGCGCGTGTTCCAGCCGAAGGTGCGGGTGGACGAGTTCGTGCTGAAGTTTCAAAAGCCGAATTAGCGGCAGCGCACGCTTTGCGCTTCACCCTCCCCCGGAGGGGAGGGTGAAGCGTGTTTGCAACAACGCGCGTGGGAACTAAGCCGCCGCCTTCAGTAGACCTTCCGCCTTCATCGCCTCCTGCACCGCCGGACGCGCCGCGACGCGCTTCATGTAAGCGGTGATGTTCGGAAAGGCCGACAGGTCGATATTGTGCATCTTGGTCCAGTTCAGCACCGTGAACATGTAGCCATCGGCCACGGTGAAGTCGCCCATCAGGTAATCCTTGCCGGCGAGCGCCTTCTCGATGAACGGGAACTGCTTGGCCGCGAGGCCCTTCTTCACGACCTCTTTGAAGTCGTCCGGCATGGCCGGGTTGAACAACTGGCCGATGCCCTTGTGAACTTCGCTGGCGATGTAGTTGAGCATCTCTTGCAGGCGATAGCGCTCCGGCGTCCCGGCTGCGGCGGCGAGCTTCTTGGCCGGGGCCTTGTCAGCGATGTACTGCTGGATCACCGCGCCTTCGGTCATCACTTCGCCGTTGTCGAGCTTGATCGCCGGCACAGCGCCCTTCGGGTTGATCGAGAGATAGTCCTCGCCGTCCTCCGTCTTCTTGCTGCGGTCGATCTTGACGAGGTCGAACGGCAATCCGGCTTCGCGGAACGCGATGTGCGGCGCGAGCGAGCAGGCGCCGGGCATGTAATAGAGCTTCATGGTGGGAACTCCGGTTCAGGGGCTAATTCAGTGCGTTAATGCACTTGCATGAAGATAAATGCAATTGCATGAACATGTCAAGGTTGATGCAAGTGCATGAATTTGCTACCCTGCGGGAGAGAAATAATTATGACCCGCAAACCCTCGCAGGAAATCACCGCGGCCTGGGCGAATCTGGTTCGCGTCCAGCAAGGACTGTTGGCGGCGGTCGAGCAGGACTTGAAGCAGGCCGGCTTTCCGCCGCTGTCCTGGTACGACGCGCTGCTGGAACTGTCGCGCGCCGAGCATGGGATGCTGCGCCCGGTCGAACTGGAAAAGCACATGCTGCTGCCGCAATATTCCACCTCCCGGTTAGTCGACCGCCTGACCGAGGCGGGGCTGGCCGAGCGAATGACCTGTCCCATCGATGGACGGGGGCAATATGTGGCCATTACCCAGGCCGGGCGGAACCTGCAAAAGAAGATGTGGGACACCTATTCCGGCGCCATCGAACGGCACGTGGGCGCCAAGCTTTCCAACAAGGATGCTGCCCAACTCTGCGATCTGCTGGGGCGGCTGGCCTGATTGCCGGACCCCTGATTGCCCTTTCACCCCACCCGTGATTAAGGTCGCGACCTTTTTTCGCCGGAATCCCGAATGGCCCGCGACCAAGTCGATATGACGCCAATCAACTCGCGTGACGAATTGGTCGCGTGGTTCGAGGCCGGTTGCAAGCCGAAGTCGGAGTTCCGCGTCGGCACCGAACACGAGAAGTTCGTTTTCACCGTGGACGGCCATCGGCCCGTGCCATACGGCGGGCCGCGCGGCATCCGCGCGCTGCTGGACGGCATGCAGCACCTGCTCGGCTGGGAGCCGATCATGGAGGGCGAGAACATCATCGGCCTCGCCGACGTCACCGGCGGCGGCGCGATCTCGCTCGAGCCCGGCGGCCAGTTCGAACTGTCCGGCGCGCCGGTCGAGAGCGTGCATCAAACCGCGAGCGAATTGTTCGCCCACCTGGCCCAGGTGCGTGAGGTGGCGGCGCCGCTCGGCATCGGCTTCCTTGGCCTCGGCATGACGCCGAACTGGAGCCGCGCCGACATCCCGGTGATGCCGAAGGGCCGCTACAAGATCATGACCGCCTACATGCCGAAGGTCGGCCGCTACGGCCTCGACATGATGTACCGGACCTGCACGGTGCAGACGAACCACGATTTCTCGTCTGAAGCGGACATGGTGAAAAAGCTGTGCGTGACACTGGCGCTGCAGCCGGTCGGCACCGCGCTGTTCGCAAATTCGCCGTTCACCGAAGGCAAGCCCAACGGCTTGGTCTCGTTCCGCTCGGAGATCTGGCGCGACACCGACAACAACCGTTCCGGCATGCTGCCCTTCGCCTTCGAGCCGGGCATGGTTCGTCAAGCGCGGCGACCAGTACATCGACGTCTCCGGCAAATCGTTCCGCGACCATCTCGCGGGCAAGCTGCTGCCCGGCGAGCGCGCCACGATCTCGGACTGGGCCAATCACATCTCGACGATCTTTCCCGAGGTCCGGCTGAAGCGCTACATCGAGATGCGCGGCTCCGACGGCGGGCCGTGGCGCCGCCTGCCGGCGCTGCCGGCGTTCTGGGTCGGGCTGATCTACGACGACGCCAATCTCGACGCCTGCTGGGAGATCGTGAAGGACTGGACCGCTGAGGAGCGCCAGAAGCTGCGCGATGACGTGCCGCGGCTGGGCTTCCGGGCGACGATCCGCCATCAGACCCTCCTCGACATCGCGCTGGAGTTGCTGCGGCTGGCCGAGAAGGGGCTGGTCCGCCGCGCCAAGCTCGACCGCAATGGCCGCGACGAGACGCGCTATCTGCGGCCGCTGCAGGAGATCGTCGCGCGCGGAATCACGCCGGCCGAGGAACTGCTTGAGAAATTCCACGGCCCGTGGAAGGGCTCGGTCGAGCCGATCTTCGACGAATACGCGTATTGAACCATGGCCAGAGGCACGCCGGCGACGGTGTCGCTGGAACAGGCCGGCGTCTCGTTCACGCTGCATGAATACGATTACGACCCCAACGCCGCCCGCATCGGCATGCAGGCGGCCGACGCGCTCGGCGTATCGCCGTCGCGGCTGCTCAAGACACTGATGGCAAAGGCGGGCGGGGCGGTGGTCTGCGTGCTGATTGCCAGCGACCACGAGGTCAGCCTGAAAAAGCTTGCCGCGGCGGCGGGAGCCAAGGACGCCGCGATGCTTCCGGCGGCGGAGGCGGAACGCCTCACCGGCTACCACGTTGGCGGCATCTCGCCGCTCGGCCAGAAAAAGCGTGTCCGTGTTTTCATCGAGGCGGCGGCGCTGGCGTATTCGACCGTCATCTTCAACGGCGGTCGTCGCGGCCTGCAGATCGAGATCGCGCCGGGCGAACTGGTGAAGCTGCTCGACGCGACGGCGCTCGAGCTCATGGCCTAGCTCGGTCCGCGATTTCCGGAACTGGCGTTCGTCATGGCCGGGCTTGTCCCGGCCATCCACGCCTTGCTTGGCAGGAAGGAAAGACGTGGATGCCCGGCATAAGGCAGGGCGTGACGTGGAGAGGACAATTCAGGACAGAACGCGGTAAGGTACTACTCCGCCGCTTGCGTTGCTTCCGACAGATTGTCGAGCGACGAGATGATGTGCTCGGCCAGCGCATCGGCGAGTGCCAAGCTCTCGTGCGGATTGCGGATGAGGCCGACGCGGCATGCCGGCAGTTCCGGGAAGCCATCGGCCGGGTTGAGAACGCGCATGCCCGGGCGCAATCCAGATTCAGGAAAAATCGAAATCGCCAGACCCGACAGCACGGCGGACGCCACCGCGCTTGCGTTGGCGCTGGTGTAGGCGATGTGGTGCGGCCGTCCGATCGTCTCCAGGCAATCGATCGCGGCGCGCCGCCAGCCGCAGCTCGGACGTCCGAGCGCCAGCGGCAGCGGTTCCTCCAGATGGGTGGAGTGGCGGTTCGAGGTCACCCACAGAAGTCGCTCGCGGCGGAATATCTCGGACGCGCGCGAAGATCCGCAGTCGGTGATGATAGCGAGGTCGAGTTCGTTGGCGTCGATGTGCTTGACCAGTTCGACCGATGGCTCGCACATCACGGTGAGTTCGACGCTCGGATAGGCGCGCGAGAACCGCGCCATGATCTCAGGCAGGTAGCGGTCGGCGTAATCGTCGGGCAGGCCGAGCCGCACCCGGCCGTGCAGCTCCTTGTCGTCGAAGGCGGCCAGCGCCTCGACGTTGAGCTTGATGATTCGCCGCGCGTAATCGAGCAGCCGGTCACCGTCGTCGGTGAGCTTTGAGGCGCGGCCATCGCGGGCGAAGATCGCCTTGCCGAGCCGCTCCTCCAGCCGCTTGATGTGCATAGAAACGGCGGACTGGGATGGGGCTTCCTGTGCTGGAGGCCGTCCCTGGGGACCGGCCCATACATCACCATATGCGATTGATTACATTAAAAACATTCGTTTCACTTATCAATGGGGTCGGCCTAAATATTCAATCGTTCAGGGAAGTGGGGTGGTCATCCGCACGGCTTCCGCGAGTTCGCGGCGGCCCACGGTGCGCCCACCGCATCGCCCAGCCGAAAATGGAGCCCGTCATGCCTGCCCTTACAGCCCTTGCGATTACGACCGCGGTTCGCGCGAGGATCGGCCTCAAGCGCTTTATCGCCCGGCTGAAGAACCGCCATGACGCCAAGCGCCTTGCCGAGCTCGATGACCGGATGCTCGCCGACATCGGCTTGAACCGCAGCGATTTGCGCGATGCCTATGCGGCGCCGCCGTGGAGCGATCCGAGCGATCTGCTGGCGCGCCGCGCCGCCGAACGGCGGGGCCCCCGGCGCTCGCAGGGGTCGTGCGTGATCGTCCCGACGGTTTCGTCGGAGCTGTTCGGCAATCTGCCGGCTTCGCTCTGCCGCTGAAAGTCTTTGGCCGGTCCCCGTCGGCCAACCGTCCGGAGCGGCGGTTTTTCCCTCCCGCGCTTCGGATGATGCGCCCGCCGTCCCCCGGCGGGCGCATTCGTTTGCACTGGGCTGTTGGTTGGGGGCGGGCTTGGTCCGGAAACGGATTTCACCGGTGGCGATGATGCTCTAACATGCCGTCAGGCGATCGATCGGAAGGCGGCCCTGATGCGATTCATCCTCGGCGGTCTGGTCGGCCTCGTGCTGGCGGTACTCTCCGCCATGCCGTCGCACGCGCAGACCGGATTCGACCGGCCCGGCGGCGACTATTCCCGCTTCGCCGTTCCATCCGGCGATCCCGAGGTGTGCTCGCAGCGCTGCGACCGCGATGGCCGTTGCCGCGCCTGGACGTTTTCGTATCCGGGGACCGCGGCACTCGGCGGCAGCAACGCCGCCACCTGCTGGCTGAAGAACCAGGTCAAGCCGCTGGTGGAGAATCGATGCTGCACCTCGGGCGTCAAAGGCGCTGCGCTGCTTGAGACGCGGCCCGGCCCGGTGGAAAATTCGATCGACCGCATCGGCGGCGACTATCGCAATTTCGAGGTTCCGGCCAATCAGGACTCGGCTGCCTGCAAGCAGGCGTGCGAAGGCGAAAACCGCTGCCGCGCCTGGTCGTTCGCGCGCGCGGGCTACGGCGGGCCGACAGCGCGGTGCTATCTCAAGGACAAACTCACGGCGCCACGGCGGCGGCCCTGCTGCGTGTCCGGCGTGGTGCGCTAGAACTTCGCCTCCGAGGTCCGGCGCTGCCGCCGGGCCGCTTGTCAGCCGGTGCCGCCGACCGTGATGCGTTCCATCCGCAGCGTCGGCTGACCGACGCCGACCGGCCCGCCCTGGCCGTTCTTGCCGCAGGTGCCGACGCCGGTGTCGAGCTTGAGATCGTTGCCGACCATGACCACGCGCATGAGGTCGGTCGGGCCGTTGCCGATCAGCATGGCGCCCTTCAGCGGCGCGCCGAGCTTGCCGTTCTCGATCTTGTAGGCCTCGGTGACGTTGAACACATACTTGCCCGAAGTGATGTCGACCTGACCGCCGCCGAGGTTGGCGGCGTAGAAGCCGTTCTTCACCGAGGCGATGATCTCCGCCGGATCGCGGTCACCCGCGGTCATGTAGGTGTTGGTCATGCGCGGCATCGGCACATGGGCGTGGCTCTCGCGGCGTCCGTTGCCGGTCGGCTTCATGTTCATCAGCCGCGCGTTCTGACGATCCTGCATGTAGCCGACCAGGATGCCGTCCTCGATCAGAACGGTGCGGCTGGTCGGCGTGCCTTCGTCGTCGATCGACAGCGAGCCGCGGCGGCTCTGGATGGTGCCGTCATCGACCACGGTGACGCCCCGCGCGGCCACCTGCTGGCCCATCAGTCCGGCGAAAGCCGAGGTCTTCTTACGGTTGAAGTCGCCTTCGAGGCCGTGGCCCACCGCCTCGTGCAGCATGACACCGGGCCAGCCGGCGCCGAGCACAACGTCCATCTCGCCGGCCGGTGCCGGGATCGAGTCGAGATTGAGCACCGCCTGCCGCACCGCCTCATCGACGGCGTGCTCCCAGGTCTTGGCGCTGATGAAATTCTGATAGCCCTCGCGGCCGCCGTAGCCGAATGAGCCGCTTTCCTGGCGGTCGCCCGATGCCGCCACCACCGACACGTTGACCCGCACCAGCGGGCGGATGTCGCGGTAGGTCTGGCCATCGGGCCGCAGGATCTCGACCACCTGCCAGGATGCCCCCAGGCTCGCGGTCACCTGCTTGACGCGGTGGTCCTTGCCGCGCGCGTAGGCGTCGATGGTTTCCAGCAGCTTAACCTTGGCGTCGAAGCCTGGCGTCTCGAGCGGATTGTCGTCGCTGTAGAGCTTGACGTTGGTGCGGCCCGGCGCCTCGGCGTACTTGCCGGAATGGCCGCCCTTGACCGCGCGTACCGCGTCGGCGGCGCGCGAGATCGCAGCTTCGGACACGTCGGACGCATGGGCGTAGCCGACCGCCTCGTCCTTCACGGCGCGAAGGCCGAATCCCTGATTGGTGTCGTAGGTCGCCTGCTTGAGCCGTCCGTTGTCGAACGTCAGCATTTCGGATTGCTTGTATTCGAGGAACAGTTCGCCGTCATCGGCGCCTTCGAGGCCGCGATCGATCAGCTTACCGACGCGAACCGTGTCGAGGCCGGCGCGGTCCAGGAGGGAGGCGTTCGGATTCATCGGGAATCTCCAGTGGCGCAGCATTTTAAATAGGAAGCTGCCGGCCGTCTGGATAGATCGCGGATTTGCGGCGGAAACCGCGCCACATTTGCACAGCGAAGGCATTAAGAGGGCGGAAGTCTTGGGAAAGAGAAACGGCGCGCCGCCGGCTCCGACTTGGAGAGCGAGAGCCACGATCCCCGGGCATGCCTAGACTTGCCCGGATGTCGCGGCGCGCCGCAGTCGCCATAGCAGTTCGTCGCGCGATACCACGTCCATCCGTAGGGGATGTACGCGGTGTGGCAACCGCCACCGCCATAGCCATACCCGCTATAGCCGTAGCCGCCACCATAACCGCCGCGGTAGAAGCCACCGCCATACCCTGGATCGGAGTAGCCAACGTCGTAGCCGACATTGCTATAGCCGCCATTGTAGTAGCCGGTGTCATAGCCGGAGCTGTAGCCGTATGGCCGGCTGTATTCGCCGCCGTAGTAGCCAGTACGGTATCCGCCACCGTAGTAACCGTTGCGGTAGCCGCCGCCGTAATAGCCGCGACCGCCGTAGTAGCCACGGCCACCGTAATACCCGGTCCGGTAGCCGTAGCCGCGGCCACCATAGTAGCCAGAGCGATAACCACCGCGGTAACCGCCGCCGTAGTACGCCGCTCCGTGGTAGCCGTTCCGATAGTATCCGGCTTCCGCTGGTGTCGAACTGGACACCCCGATTGCCATCAGCAGCGCCGCGCACAAAGCATACGCAGCGATCGTTATGCGCATCATGGGAAATCTCTCCCGCATGTACGCCGCATCTGCCGCAAATGTTAGCCGAAGACACCGCCGTTAACCATATATGTCTATGAATTTAATGATATTTTTTCGATATGAATTCTCAAAATGGGACAGCCCGGCGCTCTCCCGCAGCGTCAGCGCTGCGGCGGCACCTCCAGCGCGCCGGTGTTCTCGGGGCATTGCGCGCCGGTGTCGATCCACGCCTGCACCAGCTTTCCGGTGGTTTCTTGGTTGCCTGGGGCAGGCTGCCGGCCGGCACCGGGGTCCCAGCCCCAGGCCACCAGATCGTCCTTGGCGATATGCTCGTGCAGCAGCGCGAGGTCGCGTCCGCCGTTGAGTTTCGGGTCTTTGATCTGCCGGCAGATGTCGCCGACCGATTTTCCCTCCCACGCCATCGATAGCGGCGCGAGACCCCAGCGGGGATGTCCCGGGACACTCTTATAAGTGGCTGCTTCATGCAGCGGGACATTCGCCTGGGTGTGGCACTGGGCGCAGGTGGTGCCGATCGCGCCGGTTTGGGTATCCGCGCGCCACACCGGCGGATTGTGCTCGCGGCCTGCGCCCTGCAGTGGATGCGCGCCGGCGGGATGACAGTTCATGCAGCGCAGATGAGTCAGCACCTTACCGATCTCGGTGAACAAGGCGCGCGAACGCGCATCCTTGTCCGCGATTGTATCGAACTCTGCCGGAGACTTCAGGTTTTGCGGGGCGGGTGAAGTGTCGCTGATTGGGGGCAGCGGGGGCGGGCCCGATTGCGCCAGCACCGGCGAATGCAGCGCGCCAACGGAACTTGCGACAACGCAACTCAAAACGAAATGGCGTATCGGCATCGCGGCCCTCATCAACATCAGACAAGGGTAAAGCCAGCGGCGGCGGAATGTTCCCGCCTCCGGATTGCGTCAACCGGCCGAATTTTAAGCCGTGAACCCGATCGAAACGCCGCCGATCGGCGTGAGCGAATAATCGACGCCGCGCTCGCCGGGTTCCAGAAACATCGGCGGGGTGAGCGAACCGCAGATGATGAACTCTCCGGCGCGCAAACCGCCGCCGACCGTTCCCGCCACATCGGCAACGTGACGAACGATGCCGATCAACTCGCCGATGTTGGTTTCCAGATCGGCGGGGACGGGGACATTCTGGCCGCTTTGGCTGACGCGTGCGCTCAGTCCTTCGAGCCGGGCACCCGCGCGCGTGTCGTCGCGCGGGCCGAGGATCACATGGCGCTGGAAAATGTCGCCGGCCAGCACCGCCTCTATGTCATCCATCGGGCCGTCGGCATCGGCGAGTTCGATGGCCGGACCGAGCGCTGCGATGGCGGCGCGGACTTGGTCGGGGCCGGCGTCCGCGGGAATATCCCGCCCGATGTAGGCGGCGATCTCCGCTTCGGCGACCGGCTTACTCCAGCCGGCGAGCGACACGGCCGCGCCTGATGATAGCATCGCGCGGTCCAGCACAAAGCCGACAATCGGCGCGGTGAGGCCGCATTTGATCTGCATGGCCGGCGCGCCGAGACCGACCTTCCATCCGATCTGGCGGGCGCCGCCCTCGAGCAGCCTGCGGCGCAGCTCCATCTGCGCGCGCATCCCCGCCGCGATGCGCGGGTCGTTCAGCGTGTCGCTCATTTGTGTCCGCCGGGCGGATTTTCGTAACCGGAATCTTCGATCGAGCCTGCGCCCATCCAGCCCCACACCAGCACGACGTCGTCGTTCGACGTGTTGTTGAAGCCGTGCCAGACGCCGCGCGGCGAATAAACCACGTCGCCCTCAACGGAGGGATCGAGTCCCTTGTCGGTGATGATGTGGCCCTGGCCTTTCAGCACGATGAAGAACTCGTCGCAGTTGCGATGCAGGTGACATTCGTGGCTCGCGCCCGGCTTGAGCACGGTCCAGCCGACGACGTGGTCGGCGCCGGCGGATTTCTTGTCGATCAGGAATTGCACCTGCATGTCGATCCAGCCGTCGTCGCGCTTGAGGCCCTCGACCTTCGGCACGTTACGGATGTTGGTGCGGTACATCGAAGGCCCGAGCTTGGCCGAGGTGATCCCCGTCGTCGCCTTTACGGCCTTGGCCAGAGCCGCGCCGATCTTTTCGCCTTGTCCCGTCACGTCTGTCCTCCCAATCGGCGATACACCTGATGCGCCACCACGAAATCGTTGCCGTCGATGCCGAGACCGCGGCAGGCGTTCATCATCTCGTTGGCAGCGGCGGCCAGCGGTGTGGGGCTACCGAGTTGCCGCGCGAGATTGAGCGCCAGCAGCATATCCTTTTGCTGCAGCGTGACGTCGGCTAGCGGCACCCACGGCATCTTGCCCTCGAGGATGAAAGGCCCGCGGTAGCCGAGCACCGGCGAAGCGGCCACGCTTTTCAGGATGGCGTCGACGGCGGCCTCGCGGGACACGCCGCCGATTTCGGCGAGCGCCACCGCTTCGCCAAAGCAGATCACCTCGACCATCAGGAGCAGATTGACCGCGATCTTCATCTGGCAGGCGAGCCCGTTGCCGCCGATGCGGGTGACCTTCGGCCCGATCGCCAGCAGCACCGGCTTTGCGCGTTCGAAGGCGTCTTCGTCGCCGCCGATCATCACGGACGCCTGACCGGCTTTCACGGTGACCGGGCTGCCCGAGAGCGGGCCGTCCAGCATGAACGTTCCGCCCTTGGCGAATTCGGCTGCAATCGACCGGCTGACGTCCGGCTCGATCGTGCTCATGTCGATGTAGATGCCGCCCTTGCGCAGGCCGGAAACGACGCCTTCGGGTCCGAGCGCGACGGCTTTGACCGCCGCCGAATCGGTCACGATCGAAAATACGATGTCGGAGGTTTCCGCCACCGCCCGCGGTGTCGCCGCGAACGCCATGCCCGCGGCCATCAGCGGCTCGGCCTTGTCGCGCGAGCGGTTCCAGCCGGTGACCTTATGGCCGGCCTCCATCAGGCGGGGCACGATCAACGCGCCCATGGCGCCAAGCCCGACAAATCCGATGTTCACCCAGTGCCCCCCTATCGCCGCGGCGTCATGGCCGGACTTGGCCCGGCCGTCCACGCCTTTTGTTGATTTGCGTAGCTAAGCAAGACGTGGATGCCCGGCACAAGACCGGGCATGACTTGGAGGACTGGCGTGCAAAACGGGCAGGTCGGCCTACGGCAGCTTGTCGAAGCCTTCGCCGAGTCCCTTGAGACTGATCGGAAAGCCGATGCCTTCTTCCGGCGTCTGGAAGATGATGAAGGTCGCGGACTGGCCGGTCCGCATCTTGCCGATGAGGGTGTCGTCCATGACCACCTCGGCGACGCAGCCGTTCGGTACGCAGCGCACGAAACCGGCGCGGCCGAGCTCAGTGTTATCGACTTTCAGCCCCAGGCCCGATGGTAGCAGGACGCCGGGCGGCGCAATCACCCGCATGATCCGGCTTTTCCGGTCCGCAGTTCGCAGAATGATCACGGTCAGGCCGATATTGGGCCGATCCTCGGCGGTGACGCTTTGAATCAGCACGCATTGCTCGGCTTGGGCGCCTGGAGGCGTGTCGCAGCGGATCTGCCAGTCGCCATGCACAGAGCGAACTGTGCCCTGCGCATGGGCGCTACCGGATGACGTCATGACCGCCACGATTGTGGCGGCGAGAGCGATTGCACGCGAACCCGCGCCAAATCCGCGCGCTCGAAGCAAATGGCTGCCGAATTTGCCCATCATTCCGTTCCCGACCGGTTCGAATCCAGGCGGATGTGCACGAATCGCGCCTTCTTGGATACCATTGTGGTGCCTGTCTGAGCTACTGGCCGACCGCCAGGGGCGATGGGAAGTCACCGCCAAATGGCAATTCCGGCCGGTATGCAGACCGACATCTGCACCACCCATCGCCGTGTGGTGTCGTGTGGCGGACTTGGATCGGCGGTATATGAAAAAATACCTGGATTGTTCGCAGCGGACAAAGGCCCATGCACATTGCGAGTGCGCCAGAATTATGGTTTGAGAAAGCAGGGAAATCCCCTCCCGCCGCACCGTCTGCCGAGAAGAGCGGCCCCTTCAGGGCGCCTGACCGGGAGCGGGTTTCGATCTGCAACGACACGCCCGGTGCGGCCAGGACGCGTCACGATTGTTTTCGTCGAAGGAGCAAAGACGGCGATGCTGGTGCTTAAGCGGTTGGCCGCTCTGGCGGCTGCGGTGATTCCCGGACTTTCCTGGGGCGATGTGGCGCTGGCCGGTTCCGGGCAGCCTTCGCCCTGGCAGCTGGGATTCCAGCAGGCGGCAACGCCGGTCATGGAAAACATCATATGGTTCCATGACTTCCTGCTCTACCTGACCGCCGCGATCACGATTTTCGTGCTGGTTTTGCTGGTGATCGTCATTGTGCGCTTCAACGCGCGCGCCAATCCGACGCCGTCGCGCACCACCCACAACACCCTTATCGAGGTGGTGTGGACCTTGGTGCCGGTGCTGATCCTGGTGGCGGTCGCGGTGCCTTCGTTCAAGCTTCTGTTCCTGGAACTCACCATTCCGCCCGCCGATGTGACCGTGAAGGCCACCGGCAAGCAGTGGTACTGGAGCTACAGCTATCCGGACGCCAAGTTCGAGTTCGACTCGCTGATGCTCAAGGACAACGAGCGCAAGGCCGATCAGCCGCGGTTGCTGGCGGTCGACAACGAGCTGGTGGTGCCGGTCAACAAGGTGATTCGGGTCCAGGTCATCGGCTCCGACGTCATCCACGCCTTCGCCGTGCCTTCGTTCGGGGTCAAGATCGACGCCATTCCGGGCCGGTTGAACGAGACCTGGTTCAAGGCGACACGCGAAGGCGTCTACTACGGCCAGTGCTCCGAGCTTTGCGGCCGCGATCATGCCTATATGCCGATCGCGGTGCGGGTGGTGAGCGACCGCGACTACACCGCCTGGCTCGATCAGGCGAAGAAGAAGTACGCCACCGACGACAGCCGTCCCGCGACGAACGTCATCGCGGCAAAGTAGGACACCGGCGACAAGCAATCAGCGGGCGATAACGACAGGTTCGAGGTACTGATAATGGCTACCACGGCTCACGGCGCACACGACGACCACGCGGCTCACGAACATCACATCCCGACCGGATGGCGCCGCTTCGTCTATTCGACCAACCACAAAGACATCGGCACCATGTACCTGGTGTTCGCCATGTGCGCCGGCGTGATCGGCGGCTTCATGTCGATCGCCATCCGCATGGAGTTGCAGTTCCCCGGATTGCAGGTGTTCCACGATAGCCATCAGTTCAACGTGTTCACCACGGCGCACGGCCTTATCATGATCTTCTTCATGGTCATGCCGGCGCTGATCGGCGGCTTCGGCAACTGGATGGTGCCGTTGATGATCGGCGCGCCGGACATGGCGTTCCCGCGCATGAACAACATCTCGTTCTGGCTGCTGCCGGCCTCGTTCGCGCTACTGCTGACTTCGGCCTTCGTCGAAGGCGAGCCGGGCGCGCCTGGCGTCGGCGCCGGATGGACGATCTATGCGCCGCTGTCGACCAGCGGCCATCCCGGCCCCGCGGTCGACTTCGCCATCCTGTCGCTGCATCTGGCCGGCGCCTCGTCGATTCTGGGCGCCATCAACTTCATCACCACGATCTTCAACATGCGCGCGCCCGGCATGACGCTGCACAAGATGCCGCTGTTCGTGTGGGCGGAGCTTGTCACGGTGTTCCTGCTGCTGCTGTCGCTGCCGGTTCTCGCCGGCGCGATCACCATGCTGCTGACCGACCGCAACTTCGGCACCACGTTCTTTACCGCGGCCGGCGGCGGCGACCCGATCCTGTTCCAGCACCTTTTCTGGTTCTTCGGCCATCCCGAAGTGTACATCCTGATCCTGCCGGGCTTCGGCATCGTCAGCCAGATCGTGGCGACCTTCTCGCGTAAGCCGGTGTTCGGCTATCTCGGCATGGCCTACGCCATGGTCGCGATCGGCGGCATCGGCTTCGTGGTGTGGGCGCATCACATGTACACCGTCGGCATGTCGAGCGGAGTGCAGGCCTACTTCATCGCCGCCACCATGGTGATCGCGGTGCCGACCGGCGTGAAGATATTTTCCTGGATCGCCACCATGTGGGGCGGATCCATCGAGTTCAAGACGCCGTTGCTGTTCGCCGTCGGCTTGATCTTCCTGTTCACGGTCGGCGGCGTGACCGGCGTTGTGCTGTCCAATGCCGGCGTCGACCGCTCGCTGCAGGACACCTATTACGTGGTGGCGCACTTCCACTACGTGCTGTCGCTCGGTGCGGTGTTCGCTGTGTTCGCCGGCTGGTACTACTGGTTCCCGAAGATGACCGGCTACATGTACTCCGAGTTCTGGGGCAAGCTACACTTCTGGACGACCTTCGTCGGCGTCAACATCGTGTTCTTCCCGCAGCACTTCCTCGGCCTGGCCGGTATGCCGCGTCGCATCGCCGACTATCCGGATGCGTATGCCGGCTGGAATTACGTGTCCTCGGTGGGCTCGTATCTCTCGGCTCTGGGCCTGTTGGTGTTCTTCATCGGTCTTGCGCAGGCCTTCATCCGCAAGGAGAAGGCGGCGGACAATCCGTGGGGAGCGGGCGCCACCACGCTGGAGTGGACGCTGTCGTCGCCGCCGCCGTTCCATCAGTTCAACGAGTTGCCGCGGATCAAGTAATGTCGCTGTTGAGCGAAAGAGCCAGTCTCGCCGCGCCATTGCCGGGCTCCCAAGCCGAGCCCAGCATGGCGGGCGCGGGCGATTACCTCGCCTTGATGAAGCCGCGGGTGATGTCGCTCGTGGTGTTCACCGCGCTTGCTGGACTGGTGGTTGCGCCCGGCCACATGCATCCGGTGCTGGCGTGCTTCTCGCTCATCTGCATCGCGGTGGGTGCCGGCTCGTCCGGCGCGTTCAACATGTGGTACGACGCCGATATCGACGCCGTGATGTCGCGGACGTCGGATCGTCCGGTTCCGGCCGGCCGCGTCCGTCCGGGCGAGGCGCTGGCGTTTGGCCTCGTGCTGGCCGGCTTCTCGGTCGTGTTCCTCGGCCTGATGATAAATCTTCTCGCGGCCGGTCTGCTGGCCTTCACGATTTTCTTCTACGTCGTGATCTACACGATGTGGCTGAAGCGCTGGACGCCACTGAACATCGTGATCGGCGGAGCGGCCGGGGCATTTCCTCCGATGATCGGCTGGGCCGCCGCGACCGGCGGCATCGGCCTGGAATCGATCCTGCTGTTCCTCGTCATCTTTTTCTGGACGCCGCCGCACTTCTGGGCGCTGTCGCTCTATAGCGTCGAGGAATACCGCCGGGCGCGGGTGCCGATGCTGCCCGTGGTCGCCGGGCTGGACGAGACCCGCCGGCAGATCCTGATCTACAGCGCGTTGCTGGCGCCAGTCGGCGCGCTGCCGTGGCTGCTCGGCACCGCGGGGCTGGCCTACGGCTTCATCGCCATCGCGGGCGGCGCGGTGATGGTCGCGCTGTCCTGGCAGCTCCATCGCGCGCCGGACAAACGCACCGCCAAGCGGCTGTTCGCCTTCTCGATCTTGTATCTGTTCGTGCTGTTCGCGGCGCTGATGGTCGAGCATGCGCTCGGCTTCCAGCAATTCGGCATCCCGTTCGGACGTGTGTTTGCATGAGCCTGGTGATGGATCAGCAGTCCAGCGAGCGTGGCATCGTCCTCTCGGCGGAGCAGAAGAGCCGCCGCCGCAGCCGTTCCATCGCGCTTGCCGTGGCGCTCGCCGTGTTTGTCGCCCTGATTTTCGCCGTGACCCTGGTCAAGGGACCCGGTGTCATGATTCGCCCGTTGTGAACCACATGAACGATCAACTGGCTTCACCCATCCGCCGCCGCGACGCCGTCGTCGCGATGAGCTGCGGGCTATGCGTTGCCTTCATGGTTGGCGCTGCCTATGCGGCGGTGCCGCTGTACGACTGGTTCTGCCGCACCACCGGCTTCAATGGCCGGACCAAGGTTGCGATCGCCGGGCCCGCCGGGATGATCGACCGCACCGTGATCGTTCGGTTCGACGCCAACACCGGCCGGGGCCTGCCCTGGCGGTTCGAGCCGGAGCAGAACCAGATCGAGGTCAAGCTTGGCCAGGTGGTCACCGTCAACTACCTCGTCATCAACGAGGCGGCCCGCCCGATCACGGCCACCGCGGCCTACAACGTCGCGCCGCTGAACGCCGGGTCGTATTTCCAGAAGATCAACTGCTTCTGCTTCACCGAACAGACGTTGAAGGCCGGTGAGAAGCGCGAGATGCCGGTCGTGTTTTACGTCGATCCCGCCATGGTGAAGGATCCCGACGGCAACGAACTCAACACCATCACGCTGTCCTACACGTTCTATCAGCAGCGCGAGCCGTCGCGGCCGCTGGCTGAAGCTACGCCGACCGGGCAGACGAAATCGATTTACTGAAAAGGGCTAGGAGACCGAAATGGCCGAGGCGCACGCGAAACCGCATCACGACTACCACCTCGTCGAACCGAGCCCCTGGCCGGCGGTCGGCTCGGTGTCGGCTTTTGTGATGGCGGTCGGCGCGATCACCTGGATGCACCACATGTTCGCCGCCGCGCCGCTGGTGTTCGGCGCCGGCGTGATCGGCGTGCTCTACACGTTCATGAGCTGGTGGCGCGACGTGATCCGGGAAGCTCAGCACGAGGGCTATCACACCCGCGTGGTGCAGATATCTCACCGCTACGGCATGATCCTGTTCATCGCCTCGGAGGTGATGTTCTTCGTCGCCTGGTTCTGGGCCTATTTCGACGTCGCGCTGTTCCCCAACGACGCGCACCATTTTGCGCGGACCGAACTGATCGGCGGTGTCTGGCCGCCGGCTCCCGCCAAAGACGGCTCGTTCCGCGGCACCTTCGATCCGTGGAACCTGCCGCTGCTGAACACGCTGATCCTGCTGACCTCGGGCACGACGGTGACCTGGGCGCATCACGCGCTGCTGCACGGCGACCGCAAGGGGCTGATCAACGGCCTTTGGATCACCGTCATCCTCGGCGCTATCTTCACCTGCGTGCAAGGCTACGAATACGCCCACGCGGCCTTCACCTATTCCGGCCACATCTACGGCGCCACGTTCTTCATGGCGACGGGCTTCCACGGCGCCCATGTGCTGATCGGCACTACATTTCTGATCGTCTGCCTGATCCGCGCCTATGCTGGGCACTTTACGCCGACGCAGCATCTCGGCTTCGAGTTCTGCGCCTGGTACTGGCACTTCGTCGACGTGGTCTGGCTGTTCCTGTTCGCCTGTATCTACGTCTGGGGCGGCGGAACGCCACTCGCCCACTGATCGTTTAAATTCGGATTCGATGCGAAGGGGCGGCCACAAGCCGCCCCTTTTGCGTTATCACCAACGGATGACCGAGCCATCAAAACTTCCGATCCGAGCCGGCCTGACTTTCCGCTGTCCGCGCTGCGGCAAGGGACCGCTGTTTCAGGGCTTCCTTGACTTGCGGCCGCGCTGCGATGTGTGCGGCCTCGACTACGGCTTCGCCGACGCCGGTGACGGCCCGGCGGTGTTCATCATCCTGATCGCCGGCTTCATTGTGGTGGGCTGCGCGCTGGTGGCCGAATTCAAATACGAGCCGCCGCTTTGGCTGCACGCGGTGCTCTGGTTACCGTTGATCCTGGCAACGACGCTGTTGCCGCTGCGTTCGATGAAGGGCTTGATGGTCGAGCTGCAATACCACCACAAGGCCGCCGAGGGCCGCCTGCAATGACCGCTTGGCGCGGGGGCCTGCTGATCCCGGGCGTCGTGATGCTGCTGGCCGTCGCGGTGCTGCTGGGGCTCGGCACTTGGCAACTCGAGCGCAAGGGTTGGAAGGAAGCCCTGGTCGCGACGTTGGAGCAGCGGCAGAGCAATGCGCCGGTCGCCATGCCGCCGCCGGACGCCTGGTCCGCAATGACGCCGGACAATGCGGAGTTCACCCGAGTCCGCCTGCGCGCGTCGTTCGCGGGCACGGGCGACACGCTCGTCTACACCGGCGGTTCGTCGATCCGCGACGACGTCAAAGGCTCGGGCTATTTCGTGTTCACGCCGGCGCGGCTGCCCGATGGCCGGCAGGTCGTGGTCAATCGCGGGTTCGTGCCGGACCGGAGCTATCCGGCGGCCAAGGGGGAGGCCGAGATCACAGGCTCGCTTCGCTGGCCGGAGCCGCCATCGATGTTCGTTTCGGAGCACGACGCGGCCGGCGACGTCTGGATGGTTCGCGACCCTTCGGCGATGGCGGCGTTGAAGGGCTGGGGGGCGGTCGCGCCGTTCTACATCGAGCAGGAGGCCCCGGTGCCGCCGGGCGGCCTGCCGCATCCGGCGCCGCTCAAGCCGCGCCTGCCGAACAATCACCTGCAATACGCCATCACCTGGTATGGGCTGGCGGCCGTTCTGGTGGTCATGTTCGCCTTCTGGCTGGCCCGCAGAAGGCGCGAGACCGGCGGCGAAAAATCGAATAATACATAGTAAATTCATCAAGTTATGGTTTCCTTGTGAAACCACGGGCATCCGCATAAGGTCGCAAAGGTCGCTCAAAGTCACGTTCAAAGGACGCTCGTGCGCTACATCTCCACCCGCGGCGAATCCCCGCCGCTTGGCTTCATGGAAGTCACGCTCGCGGGTCTGGCCCGCGACGGCGGACTGTATGTGCCGGAAACCTGGCCACGCCTTTCGCCGGAGACCATCGCGGGCTTCGCTGGCCGGCCCTACGCCGAGGTAGCGGTCGAGGTGATCCGCCCGTTCGTCGGCGACAGCATCGCCGAGGCGGATCTTTCCCGGCTGGCGCGCGAAGCCTACGGCACGTTCCGGCATCCGGCGGTGGCGCCACTCGCTCAATTCGGACCGAACACCTTCCTGCTCGAACTGTTCCACGGTCCGACACTCGCCTTCAAGGACGTCGCGATGCAGCTTCTGGCGCGGCTGATGGACCACGCCCTGACGGAGCGCGGCGAGCGCACCACCATCGTGGTGGCGACCTCGGGCGACACCGG
The DNA here is from genome assembly GCA_026400395.1 of Alphaproteobacteria bacterium. Classification (GTDB taxonomy): domain Bacteria; phylum Pseudomonadota; class Alphaproteobacteria; order Rhizobiales; family Xanthobacteraceae; genus Z2-YC6860. The sequence goes on from JAPLPD010000160.1 coordinate 41,716, forward strand.
CGGCGCGGCGGTCGAAGCCTTCCGAGGCCGCGAGCGGGCCGATCTGTTCGTGCTCTATCCGCATGGCCGCGTCTCCGACGTGCAGCGGCGGATGATGACCGCGGCCAACGACGACAACGTGCATGCGCTGGCGATCGACGGCACCTTCGACGACTGCCAGGCGCTGGTGAAGGGTCTGTTCAACCATCACGCGTTCCGCGACCGGGTGCGGCTGTCGGGCGTCAACTCGATCAACTGGGCGCGAGTCGTCGCGCAGGTGGTGTACTACTTCACCGCGGCGGCGACCCTCGGCGCGCCGCATCGCAAGGTCGCGTTCACCGTGCCGACCGGGAATTTCGGCGACGTCTTCGCGGGCTATGTGGCGCAGCGCATGGGATTGCCGATCGACCGGCTGGTGATCGCCACCAATGTCAACGACATTCTGGCGCGGACGATCTCCACCGGCACCTATGACGTGCGCGAAGTGGTGGCGACCGCCTCGCCGTCGATGGACATTCAGGTCTCGTCGAATTTTGAGCGCATGCTGTTCGAGGCCAACGGCCGCGACGCCGCCGAGGTTCGGGCGCAGATGGCCTCGCTCACGCAGTCCGGTTCCTTCTCGCTGTCGACGCCGGCGCTGTCGCGCATCCGCGCGCTGTTCAGCGCCGACCGAGCCGACGAGGAAGAGACCGCGGCCACCATCCGCACGACGCTCCGCGAAACCTCGCGGCTGATCGACCCGCATACCGCCGTGGCGTTGGCTGTCGCGGAAAAGGAAACCCGCGATCCCGCGATGCCGATGATCGTGCTCGGCACCGCCCACCCGGCCAAGTTCCCCGACGCGGTTGAAGCGGCTTGCGGCGTTCGACCGGGCTTGCCGGACTGGCTTTCCGGCTTAACTGAACGGACGGAACGGACGGCTTCGATGCCGGTCGATCAGGCGAAAATCGAGAAATTCATCCTGGCGGCAAGCCGTGCCGCGCGTGAAGGAGCCGCGGCATGAGCGTTGAAGTCACTCGCCTCCCGTCCGGACTGACGGTGATCACCGACAGCATGCCGCATCTCCAGACGGCCTCGCTGGGCGTGTGGGTCGGGTCCGGCAGCCGCGACGAGGAGCCGAACGAGCACGGCATTTCGCACCTGCTCGAACATATGGCGTTCAAGGGCACCAAGCGGCGCTCGGCGCGGCAGATCGTCGAGGAGATCGAGCAGGTCGGCGGCGATCTCAACGCGGCGACCAGTTCCGAGACCACGGCATATTTCGCCGGGGTGCTGAAAACCGATGTGCCGCTCGCCCTCGACGTACTGTCCGACATCCTGGCGAATCCGACATTCGATCCAGCCGAACTCAAGCGCGAGCAGAACGTAATCGTGCAGGAGATCGGCGCGGCCGACGACAACCCCGACGATCTGGTGTTTGACTATCTCCAAACGACCGCGTTCCCGAACCAGCCTCTCGGTCGCGCGATTCTCGGCACGCGGGAAACCGTGTGCTCGTTCAAGGACGAAAACCTGCGCGGCTATCTGGCGCGCAACTACCGGGCCCCCGACATGGTGGTGGCCGCGACCGGCGCTGTGGATCACGTCTTGGTGGTCGCCGAGGCCGAGCGGCGCTTCGGCCATTTCAGCGGGCCGGCGGCGCCGCTGCCGCAGCCGGCAAGCTTCGTCGGCGGCATCAAGCTCGAAGCGCGCGATCTGGAGCAGGTCCATATCGCGCTGGCGCTTGAGGGGCTGGCGCAGAAGCACATCGATTATTTCAACCTCCAGGTGTTCACGATCATCCTTGGCGGCGGCATGTCATCGCGGCTGTTCCAGGAGGTGCGTGAGAAGCGCGGCCTTTGCTATTCGATCTCGGCGTTCCACGCTCCGTATTCCGACACCGGCATGTTCGGCATCTATGCCGGCACTGACGCGGGAGACGTGAAGGAACTGATGAACGTCGCGGTGGACGAGACGGCGGCCGCCGCCGCCAACATCACCGAGGCCGAGGTCAATCGCGCCAAGGCCCAGATCAAGGTCAGCCTGCTGATGGCGCTGGAAAGCTCGGGCGCCCGCGCCCGCCAACTCGCCAACCAGATTCTGATCTATGGCCGTCCGCTGCCGGTGGAGGAGATGGTCGCGCGGATCGAGAAGGTGACGGTCGAGAGCACCCGCGCTGCCGGCACCGCCTTGATGGCGCGCGCGCGGCCGGCGATCGCCGCGCTCGGCCCGAGCAAGGGGCTTGAGGGAGCAGCGTCAATCGTGGAAAGTCTGACCCGCCGGGCAGCCTGAAGTCTCACCGATGGCGTTGTTTCGTACGCTGAGCGCACCTGGGCGGCTTCCGCCGATCGTTGGCGAAGGCGTCGTGTTGCGTTCGCCCCAGATGACGGATTTTCCCGCCTGGGCGGAGTTGCGCGAGGCGAGCCGCAAATTCCTGACGCCGTGGGAGCCGATCTGGCCGGCCGACGATCTGACACGGCCGGCGTTTCGCCAACGGCTGCGGCGCTATGCCGAGGACATGCGGACCGATCAAGCCTATCCGTTCTTCCTGTATCGCAGCGAGGACAACGCCCTTATCGGCGGGCTGGCGCTCGCCAACATCCGCCGCGGCGTGGCCCAGGCCGCTAGCCTGGGCTACTGGGTCGGCGCGCCCCATAGCCAGCGCGGCTACATGACGGCGGCGGTGCGGGCGCTGGTCCCGGCCGCGTTCGAACTGTTGCGGCTGCACCGGGTCGAGGCTGCCTGCATTCCGACCAATTTGCCGTCGGTGCGGCTTCTGGAAAAGACCGGCTTCCGGCGGGAGGGCTATGCCCGGTCCTACCTGTGCATCAACGGGATATGGCAGGATCATCTGCTGTTCGCCAAGCTGCCGACCGATCCCCGCAGCTGAATTGCGCCTTCTGGGGCGCGCCTCGATACCCGCCTTGGGGCCGCCACGTTCGATCTGCTATAAAATGCCGCTGGATTTACGGGACGTTAGCCATTGCGGACCTAAGCGTGGGCGGACTGAGCGTGGGGTGTGTGGGGTGTTTGTGCCTGAGTCCAAATTTCCGCGCGGTTCTCTTATCGCGGCGTCGGCCCTGCTGATCCCGATGCTGGCCGGCTGTTCGGCGATTCCTTCGATGCCGTCCATGCCCTCCTGGTTCAGCTCCAGCGGCTCCAACGCCAACGCGGCGGCGGTCGGCGGCCCGGCGCTGCCGGCAACCTTCGAATGTCCGCCGGTGCAGGTGCGCCCGGGCGCTTCGACGTTGACCAACTCCGGCAATGCGGCCGAACCGACTGCCACGAACCTGCGGTATCAGGTGACCATCACCACGACGGCGCGCGAATGCCGGATGGGGCCGGGCAATTCGGTCATCATGAAGGTCGGCATGCAGGGCCGCGTCATTCTCGGCCCTGAGGGCGGTAACCCCAGCTTGGTCAACGTGCCGGTGCGGTTTGCCGTCGTGCGCGAAACTGTCGAGACCCAGGTGATCACGACCAAGCTCGACCGCGTTCCGGTGTCGATGCCGCCGAACGACACCAATGTGCTGTTTTCGCACGTTACCGAGGGGCTTGAGTTCCCGATGCCGCGCGGGGGCGACATCGACAATTACCTGGTCTATGTCGGTTTCGATTCGGCGGCCGCTGATCAGGAGCCGAAAAGGAAGCCAGCTCCGAAGGGCAAGCCGAAGGCCAGCCGCCCGACCGGTTAGAGCGATATTCAAGCCATCGAAAGGTCTAGAAGCCGCGGAGCGCGACCACAGTGCTCTTGAGCGCGCGCATGTCGGCGATGACGGCGCGGGCGCCGGCTTTGGTGAGCTGCGCGCCGAGGCTCGGATTGGTGTGGTTGCCGCCGATGAAGCCGATAGGCACCATTCCCGCCGCATGGGCTGCGGAAACTCCGGCCGGCGAATCCTCCACCACGATGCAGTCGGCGGGCTGGACCCGCATCTTGGCCGCGACGTGGAGAAACAGATCGGGCGCCGGCTTGCCGAGGGCGACGTTGCTCGCCGAGAACAGGTAGGGCTCGAAAAACCGCAGAATCCCCGTGGTCTCGAGGCTGATGCCGACACGATCGAGCGGGGAGGATGACGCCACGCACTTCGGCCCACGCAGCCAGGTCAGCGCGTGCTCGACATGGGCGGTGGCGCGAAGTTCGGTCCGCAGGCGCTGGAGCGTGGCGGCCGCGAGAGACGCGGCGAAATTCTCCGGCAGCTTGCGTTGGGTCGCCGTTTCGATGTCGGCGATCATGTCGGTCGGACGCCGGCCGGCGAAGAAGCGGGCGATGATGTCGGGCGAAACGGCGAATCCGGCACGGGTCAGCTCGGTGGCTGCCACGTTGGCCACGATCGATTCGCTGTCAACCAGCACGCCGTTGCAATCAAAGATGAACACGGCATATCCCCGATGCGTCCGATTCGCTCGGCCGCTGTCGTGCCTATGTTGATTCGAGTGTTGGATTATGGACGCTGGCTATCGGCAAAGTAATGCGGTCGCCTGAACCGCGGCCGTTTTGCACTGGTTTTGCACAACGATTCGCGCGCGCCCCTTGGAGAGGCGCCGCGGCACGGTCAGCAACCGTGTTGCCGTAGGGGTATTGAGGCTAGTTGAGCTTAGCCTTCACGTCTGCGATGCCCTGGGCAATGAGATCGTCGGCGACCTTGCCCTTGGCGGTGTCCCGCAGGATTTTCTCGGCCGCGGTGACGGCGGCGTCGGCCGCGGCGGCACGCACGTCTGCCAGTGCCTGCGCTTCGGCCTGACCGATCTTGGCCTCGGCAAGCTTGGTGCGGCGGGCGACAAACTCTTCCATCTTGACGCGCGCCTCGGCTGCGACCCGGCCGGCTTCGGCCTTGGCGTCGGAGACGATGGCTTCGGCCTCACGTTCGGCCTCGCCCTGCTTGCGCTTGTATTCCGCCAGCAGCTTGCTGGCCTCCTCGCGCAGGCGGCGGGCCTCGTCGAGTTCCGTCTTGATGCGGGAGGCGCGGTGATCGAGCGCGTCGGTGACCTTCTTGTGCGCGCCCACGTAGATCAGCAGGACGATAAACAGCACGAAGGCGACGGCTACCCAGAATTCCGGCTCTTTGATCATTTCCATCGCCGGGCTCCTACCGCTTCAGCGCGTCTGCAACAGCGGCCTCGACCGCGCTGCTGGCCGGCGCGGTGCCGAGCAACCGTTGAACAATGGCCGAGGCGGTGTCGACCGCGATGCCCTGGACGTTGCTCATGGCCGAGGTCTTGGTCGTCGCGATGGTCTTTTCGGCTTCGGCGAGCTTGGCGTTGAGCTGGCCCTCAAGCTTCTTGCGGGCCTCGTCGGCCTGCGCGTTGAGCGTGTCGCGGGTTTCGTTGGCCAGCGTCTGCGCCCGGGTCCGCGCGTCGGCCAACGACTTTTCGTAGGCCGCCAACGCGGCGTCGGACTGCTCCTTGAGCCGGTTGGCCTCGGCGAGGTCACCTTCAACCTGGCCGCGCCTGGCCTCGATGATCCCGCCGAGTCGCGGGATCGCCAGCTTTGAGATGATGACGTAAAGCGCAACGAAGAAGATCGCGAACCAGACGAGCTGGGACGCGAATGTCTCCTTGTTGAACGGCGGGAATAGCGGCTTCCCGCCTGTATGTTCGGTGTGCGCTCCGGTCGCCATCGCCGCGATGCTTGCTTAGAGCGCGAACAGCAGCAGCAGCGCGATCAGCAGCGAGAAGATGCCGAGCGCTTCGGTCACGGCAAACCCGAAGATCAGGTTGCCGAACTGGCCCTGCGCCGCGGACGGATTGCGCAGCGCGGCGGAGAGGTAGTTGCCGAACAGGATGCCGACGCCGGCGCCTGCGCCGCCCATGCCGATGCAGGCAATGCCGGCGCCGATGTACTTGGCTGCGACTGGATCCATGAGAAAACTCCTTTGAGGTTGGATTTGCTGGATTGAGATGGGTCAGTGACCCGGATGAATGGCGTCGTTCAGATAGATGCAGGTCAGGATAGTGAACACGTAGGCCTGAAGGAACGCGACCAGCAGTTCCAGCGCGGTCAGCGCCACCACGAGGCCGAGCGGCAGGGCCGCGCCGAAGATGCCGAAAATGCCGAGGCCGCCGAGTAGCGTGATGAAGCTCGCGAACACCTTCAGCGTTATGTGGCCCGCCAGGATATTGGCGAACAGACGGACGCTGTGCGACAGCGGCCGCGAAAGGAACGACAGCACCTCGATGATCACGATCAGCGGCAGCACGAATATCGGAATTCCATGCGGGACGAACAGGTTGAAGAACTTCAGGCCGTTCTTGTAGAAGCCGTAGAACAGCACCGTGAAGAACACCATCAGCGCCATGCAGGCGGTGATGATGATGTGGCTCGTCACCGTGAATGTGTAGGGAATCAGGCCGATAATGTTCGCCGTCAGGATGAACATGAACAGCGTGAACACCAGCGGGAAGAACTTCATGCCTTCCTTGCCGGCGGTGCTGTTTAGCGTATCGGCTACGAACTCGTAGGACAGTTCGGCGATCGACTGCAGCCGGCCCGGCACCATCGCCCGGCGCGTGCTGCCGCCGATGAGCAGCGCCCAGATGCCGACCACGGTGATCGCCATGAACAGCGCGGAATTGGTGAACGCGATTTCGTGCCCGCCGATATGGCCGAGCGTCGCGATCTTGGTGATCTCAAACTGGTGAATTGGATCGGCCATCGCCGGGAGATTCCTGCAGTCCTGTTCGCGAAACTATTGCGGCTTCTGTCCCGGTCCGCTGGAAACACCCGCGGCGCGCATCACATTGAGCACGCCGGCAGCGAATCCCAGCAAAAGAAACACAATCATCCCCCACGGCGAAATTCCGAGCCACTTGTCCAGCACCCAGCCGACGAACGCACCGACCAGGACACCGGCGACCAGTTCGGTGGAAAGGCGGAACCCGCGGGCGATTGCCGACGGATCGCTCTTCGAACCGGACTGAGTTTCGACCTCCGGACCCGGCCCCTTTTGATGGGCGAGCCGTTTGCCGAGACTCTGAAGCCTCGCGGAGAGAGCGGCCTCTTCGGCTGATCGGCCCCTGTTCCCGCCCGTTCCGTCCGTGTCGCCGGCCATGTTTCCGCGGCCCTATTTTGACACCGACGTTGCGCGCAAACCCAGGTAAAACCTGCCATCCCAAAAAGCCGCGCGGACGATAGTGTTTGGGGGTATTCGAGTCAAGAAACCGCCACAGCGCCGCGCCCCCGGCGCATGGCATAAGTTGGCGTTTTCTGTAATGTTTCGGCCAAACAGCCGCGGCGCGCGGCGATCAGGAGGACGCCATGCGAGGAATGTTCCGTGCGGTTTTGTGCTGTCTGACCGTGCTTGCGGTGACGCCCGCCGTGGCCGCCGAGAAGCTTCGCGTGGTCAAGGCCGTGGCGTTCGCCTGGACCTTCACGCCGCTCGACGTCGGCATCCAGACCGGCATCTTCGCCAAGCACGGCCTTGAGGTCGAGGCGTCGGCCGCCGCCGGCGACGCCAAATTGCAGCAGGCCCTGACTGCCGACAGCGCCGACATCGGCATCGGCAGCGGTCCCGGCATGGCTTTCATGGCGAAGGGGGTCCCGGCCAAGACCGTGGCCGTGATGTACGGCGTGCCGAAGAATATGGCGGTGATGGTGGCCTATGATTCGCCGATCAAGACGGTCGATGACCTCAAGGGCAAGAAGCTCGGCTGCACCACCGTCGGATCGCTGACCCATTGGATCGGCGGGCGCATCAACCAGGTCAAAGGCTGGGGCTCATCCGGCATCACCATGGTGCCGATCGGCGGCATGCCGCCGGCGCGCGCCGCGATGAAGACCGGACAGATTGACGGCTATATTGGCGCGCTTGAAAGCGGCTACGCGCTCGAGGAGCAGAAGGAGTGGCGCGTCATCACCAGCGCCACGCCGTTCGTCGAGGACTTCATCACCCATGTGTTCTTCGCGCGCGAGGAACTGATCCAGAAGAAGCCGGAAATGGTGAAAGCCTTCCTGCGCGGCTGGATGGAAACCATCGCTTTCATGAAGGCGAACAAGGACAAGACGGTCGAGATCACCTCCAAGGTGATTAACGTGCCGCCATCGGTCGCCGCGCGCGCCTACGACGAGCAGATCGGCAACTTCAGCACCGACGGCACCTTCGATCCGAAGGCGGTGGCGGTGCTCAAGGCTTCGTTCCTCGACATGGGGCTCCTGAAGGAAACGCCCACCGACGACACCATCCTGACCAAGCAGTTCGTACCGATAAAATAGATCGGCGAGCCCGGCATGCGCAGCGCCATGATCGATCCGGCTGCAATTCTGAACCGCATTCTCGACTATGCGGCGCAGAATCTGCGGGTTGAGAAGCTGCTGCTTCAACTGGGGCTCGATCCGGCCAACATCACCTACGATGTGGTGTTCAACCGCCTGCTGGACATCGCGCTGGCGAACTTGACGTTCGTCAATATGCTGGCGCTAGTCGGAGCGGCGTTCTACGTCGCGACCTTGCTGGTGCGCACCATCGTGCCGCTGCGTGTCATCGGCATCATCAGCATCGTGTTCTTCATCGCCTACGGCGCGCTGGCCGGCGCAATGGCGACGCTGCTGATGTATCTGCTGTCGCTGCCGATCAACGTCTTTCGCCTGCGGCAGATGCTCGTCCTGGCCAAGAAGGCGCGGGAGTCGGCCCAGGGCGACCTGTCGATCGAATGGCTGCGGCCGTTCATGACGCCGCGAAAGTGCAAGAAAAACGAGGTGCTGTTTCACAAGGGCGATGTCGCCAAGGAAATGTTCTACACGGTCAGCGGCATGTTCCTGGTCAAGGAGATCGGCATCCAGCTGCCGCCGGGGCGGATCATGGGCGAACTCGGCTTCATCGATCCGAAGAACCGGCGGACCGGCACGGTCGAAAGCCTGGAGGACGGCGAGGTGCTGTTCATCACCTACGACCGGCTGCTTGAGCTTTATTTCCAGAATCCCGATTTCGGTTATTACTTCCTGCGTCTCACCACGGAGCGCCTGATGCAGAACATCGGGCGTCTCGAAGGCAGCCTCGACGCGCACCGGGCTAAACTGCTGGCGGCGCAGGCCGGCGCGAAAGCCCCCGGCTGACCCGTGGGCCTCCGCGGGTTCGTTCGTCAGACGTCGACCCGCAGACCTTCGCTGGCGACGATGGTGCCCGCCCGCGCCGCGTTTGCATCGGCCTTGATGCGGTCCATGAAGGTGTCGTCGTGCTCCGGATCGTGATGGAACAGACAGAGCTGGCCGACGCCCGCGGCGTTGGCGACGCGCACGCCCTGTTGCCAGCTCGAATGGCCCCAGCTGGCGTGGGACGGCAATTCCTCGTTGGTGTAGGTCGCATCGATGATCATCAGGGAGACGCCCCTGGTCAGTTCCAGCAGCGCTTCGTCGATGGGGCCGTCGCCGAGTTCGATATCGGTGACGTAGGCAACCGAGCGGCCGCCGTAATCGATCCGGTAGCCGATGGCGCCGCCGGGATGGTTGAGCGGGGCCGTTCGGATTTGGATGCCGGGCTGCGGCTCAAGCACTTCGCCGGCATGAAAGTCGCGAAAGTCGAGTTCCGCATGCAACGCATCGACCTGCAGCGGGAACAGCGGAAAGCTCATCAGCTTGCGTACCGCCTCGTGGACGCCGCCGACGCGCCGCAAATTGCCGGCCCAGACGCGCACCATCTGGCCAGTCACGAAAAGCGGTGCGAAGAAAGGCAGGCCGACGACGTGATCGATATGGCCGTGGCTCAGAAAGATGTCGTAGGCGGGGGTGTTGGCCTCTTTGACCAGCGCGTTGCCCAGGGCGCGGACGCCGGTGCCGGCATCGAAGATCAGGATATTTTTGCCGCAACGGATTTCGACGCATGAGGTATTGCCGCCATATCGCCACGTCTCCTGCCCGGGGCAGGCAATGCTTCCCCGGACACCCCAGAATCGAACTGAAAACGAGGGTGACTGCGCCGCCGCCTCATCCAATGCCATTACCGAAATTCCATGCCCCGGATTTTACGCAGCCGCAACCGCCAGTCAGCGATCATCGCTCAACCGCAGGCCCCCAACTGATGCCGTCATCGTCATGTGAGCGCAGTCCATGTACGTCCCCCCGGAGCGGTATTGTGCAGCCCACCATCATGCGAAAAGCCCGGCGCGTGAAGTGCGAAACGTCACACAACGCTTTTCTCTTTTATTTTCAGATGGTTACGACGAGGATCATGGCGGGGAGCTGGCCTTTCGGCTATTTTGACTCCAGCGCAAACGCTCCATCCCAGTCGTCCGGCGGCGGAGTGACTTGGAAATGGCGGACCCGTTTGGAATAGATCTCGTAAAGAGTTCTGAAGCTGTGCTCGCCGCCGGCCGCGAGCCCTTCTTCGATCGCCGCCAGCGCGCCTGTCCAGTTCCGGCTGCGATAATGTGAGAGCATTCTCACGTTGAGTTCGTGCCAGCGCTGGAAGCGTTCCGAGTTGATCATGTCTTCGCGGCCGACGATGGAATAGACGACCTCCGGTTCCTTCTTGCCCTTGACTGCGATGAAGTCCAGTTCCAGCAGCGCGAATTTGTCCTTCGCAACGCTTGCCGTGCGTGAGCCGATGATGATCGGCAGCCCGTAGGATTTGCATTGGCCTTCCAGGCGGGAGGCGAGATTGACGCTGTCGCCCAGCACCGAATAGTCGAAGCGCAAATCGGAGCCCATGTTGCCGACCACGCAACGGCCGGTGTTGATGCCGACGCCGATGTTGATCGGCAGAAACAGCGAGCCGTTGACCTTCGACGCCTCCTCGCGCTCGCGATTGAGCCGGTCGACCCGTTCGAGCATGTCGAGCGCGGCTTCGCAGGCGTTGAGTTCGTGGATCGGGTCGGAGAGCGGCGCGTTCCAGAACGCCATGATGGCGTCGCCCATGTATTTATCGATGGTGCCCTTGCGGTCGATGATGGCGTTGGTCAGCGGGGTCAGGAAGCTGTTCATCAGCGCCGTCAGGCCCTGTGGGTCGTCCTTGTAGACCTCCGAGATGGTGGTGAAGCCGCGGACATCGCTGAACATGATCGTCATGTTGCGCGCCTCGCCGCCAAGCACGAGCTTCTCCGGCGACTGCGCGAGCTGCTCGACCAGGGCGGGCGAGAGATATTGTCCGAACGCCGAACGAATCTGGCGCCGCTGCGCCTGCTCCTTGACGAAATTGGTGAACACCAGCGTGACGTAGATCAGCAGGCTCGACAGCAGCGGAAAGGTGAAATCCAGCAGCAGCTTTAGTTCGGAGAAAAAGTACCACGAGCCGCCGACCAGTAGCGCGATCATCAGGGCGCCGAACAGCAGCAGATAGACGGGGCCAAGGATCGGCGCGATGATGATGATGAGGGCGCCCAGCACAGCGGCCGCGCCGAGTTCGGCCGCGACCGCGTAGTTCGGCTGCGACAGCACCGATTTGCTGAGAATGCTTTCCAGAACCTGCGCTTGGATTTCGACGCCAGGCATGGTGGGATCGTTCGGCGTCGTCTTCAGATCGAGCAGGCCCGCGGCCGACGTGCCGACCAGCACCAGTCGCTGCGCTACGCGGTCGGCGGGGACGCGCCCCTCAATCAGGTCGAGCGCCGAAATGTAGCGCGCCTTGTCGTGCGGCGCGAAATGCACCCAGAGCTGGGCGTTGCGGTCGGTCGGCATCTCGAACCCGGGAAGCGCCACGCTGGTGACCCCGGCTCCGTCCATCCGGATCAGGATGGTGCTGGCCCCGGTCGCCACCCGCAACATCTCGAACGACAGCGACGGCATGATGTTGCCCTGCGCCTGCATGGCCATCGGAATACGGCGCACGATGCCGTCGCGCTCGGTGCGGATGCTGAACAGGCCGCGGCCGGACGCGGCGTGTTCCAGGACCGGCACGTTGCGCAGCAGGCCGGGGAAGCTGAACAGAAATGCCTTCGGATCGCCGCCGCGGGCCGCCACGCCGCCGATCGGCGGCTGGCCTTCGGTCTGCGGCACCGGTGTCGGCAGTCCGGTTACGCCGAGCACCACGCGCGACCGCTTGAGGGCATCCGCCATGATTTGGTCGTTGCTGGGAAGCGCGCGCAGCTTGTTGCGCGTTTCCTCGTCAAGGTCGCGATAGACGTCCGCCGCGAGCGCCGGAGACAGCCGGTCGGGTTCGGCAAAAATCACGTCGAAGCCGATGGCGGCGGCGCCCAGCTCGGTCAGGCGCGTGATCATTTCGGCGATGCGGGTGCGGGGCCACGGAAACTGCCCGAGTTTGCGCAGGCTTTGCTCGTCGATGTCGACGATAACCACCGGCCGCTGCGTGGCGACGCGCGGCTGGATGACCTGGAAAATATCGAAAGCTCGCAGGCGAAGTTCTTCAAGCGGGCCGGGATCGGAGACGCGCATGAACAAGAGGGCAAGCAGCAGCACGACGCACAAGGCGCGGGCGGATGTGAGCCACCGCTTCAGATTATTGAGCCATTTCATAATGCACCGCCTCGAACGCACGCCTGCGGGCGTGCCCGTCCCCCGTCACTTCTCCCGGAACGTCCGCATCAGTTGATCATGGAGCGGCTTGATAAAATAGGAAATCATCGTCCGGTCCCCGGTCTGAACGAACGCCTCGACCGGCATCCCCGGTACCATACGGAGTTCGCCGAGCTTGGCCACTTCGTCGGCCGGCATGGCGATCCGGATTGTGTAGAAGGTCTGCCCGGTGCGCTGGTCGGTGGAGGCGTCGGCGGAGATGCGGGTGACAGTTCCGTAGATTTCCGGGGTGGTGCGCTGGTTGAAGGCTGACAGGCGCAGCAGCGCTAGCTGTCCCTGCCGCACCTGGTCGATATCCTGCGGATTCACCTTGGCCTCCACCGTCAGGTTATCGGCGTCGGGGACGATCATCATGATGGCGTCGCCGGCGGTGATGACGCCGCCGACCGTGTGCACGTTGGACTGGAACACCATGCCATCCTGCGGCGAGCGGATTTCGATGCGTTTGAGCTGGTCTTCGGCGGTGATCTTGCGCTCGACGAACTCGCCGATCTTGCCGTCGATCTCGCGGGTTTCCTTGGCCACCTCGCTGCTCAGATCGCGGTCGATCTGGATGATCTGCAACTCGGTCTCGGAAATCTTGCCGGCGACCTGAGCGGTTTGCGCGATCAACTGCGCGGCTTCGCCCTCCAGTCGCACCGCGGCGCGCTCAAGCTCGGTCAGCCGCGTCAGCGGAACGAGCTTCTGCTTCCACAGGTCGTAGACGCCTTCCTTTTCGCGGTCGATCAGCTTGGTTTCTTTTTCCTTGGACTCGCGCTGGGCCTTGAGGCCGCGCACCTCTTCGTTGAGCTGTTCGATCCGCTGCCGGAGTTGTGCCTTCTGGCCGGTGCGCGCCGAGCTGCGCAACTCGAACAACTTACGCTCGCCGTCGACGATCGGCGCGATGTCGGGATCGCTGGCGCGGGCCAGAAGGTCGGCTGGAAACTTGACCAGGCCGAGTCCGTCGCGCTCGCTCTCAAGGCGCGCCTTTCGCGCGTTTAATTCATCCAGACCCTTGGTGACGATGGCAAGGTTGGCGCGGGTGACCGTATCGTCGAGGCGCACCACGATGTCGCCCTGCTTGACGCGGTCGCCGTCGCGCACGCGAAGCTCGCCGACGATGCCGCCGGTCGGGTGCTGGACCTTCTTCACGTTACTGTCGACCACGACCGAGCCTTGGGCGATCAGCGCCCCGGACAGCGTCATGGTGCCGGCCCAGCCGCCGACGCCGCCGGCCAATACGATGACGATCGCGAGCCCCGCCAGGGTGTGCCGGCTGATCGATTGCCGGGTGTTCCAAGGGCGCGCCGGGGTGGGGAGTTGGGGGTTCATGACGGGCCCCTCATGACTTGACCGCTCCCGCTTCCGGAACCAACTTGAGCGAGCGCGATGCCGCCGAGGCGCCTTCGCGCTGCTGTAGCACGCGCGCGAGTACCTCGTCCTTCGCGCCGAACGCCTGGGCGCGTCCGCCGCTCATCATCAGCAGCATATCGACGCAAGCGATCGCACTCGGCCGGTGTGCGACCACGACCGCTATGCCGCCGCGGGCACGGACGCTCATGATGGCGCGGCTCAGCGCCTCATCGCCCTCCGAGTCCAGGTTTGAATTGGGCTCATCCAGCACGACCAGAAACGGTTCGCCGTAAAGCGCGCGCGCGAGCGCCACGCGTTGCGCCTGTCCGGCGGACAGCGCGGTGCCGCTTTCGCCGACCTGCGTTTCGTAGCCATCGGGCAGGCCGACGATCAGGTCATGCACGCCCGCCGCGGTGGCCGCCGCGATCACCGCCTTGGGATCGAGCGGCTCGGAAAAGCGGCCGATGTTTTGCGCCACCGTTCCGGCCAGCAGTTCGACGTCCTGCGGCAGATAGCCGATGTGCCTGCCGAGCGAATCCGGCGACCACTGGTCGAGCGCGGCGCCATCGAGACGGATTCGGCCGCGCGCCGGTTTCCATACGCCGACCAGCATCCGCGCCAGCGAACTCTTGCCGGAGCCGCTTGGGCCGATGATGCCGAGCCCGTTGCCGGCCTGCAGCGTAATGCTGACGTCCTGCACGACAGCCTTTTCGCTGCCGGGCGGCATGACCGCGGCGCTCTCGACCACCACGTTGCGCGACGGCGGTTGCAACGGCATCGGCGGGGGTAGCGATGGCAACAGGCCGAGGAGGTCGGTGAGGCGCCTCCAGCCCTGGCGCGCGCCGACGAAGCCGCGCCAGTTGGCGATCGCCAGATCAACCGGCGCCAGCGCCCGCGCGCTCAGGATCGAGCCGGCGATGATGATGCCCGCCGTCGCCTGCTGATAGATCACGAGATAGGCGCCGACCGCGAGCACGCCCGACTGCAGCATCATGCGAAGCACCTTGGCCGCCGATCCGAAGCCGCCGGCGACATCGCTCGCCCGCTGCTGGCTCGCCAAATACTGGGTGTTGGCTGTGCCCCATTTCGCAGCAATGCGGCTGGTCATCCCCATCGCCGTCAGCACCTCGGCGTTGCGGCGGCTGGTTTCGGCGAGCGAATTGCGGGCCATCGCGAACTGGGTCGCGGCCCGTGTCGGCTCCCGGGTCATGGTTTCGGTCAGCATGGTGATGATGCCGAGAACGATGGCTCCAAACAGCGCGGCCAGTCCGATGTAGGGATGGAACAAAAAGCAGATGATGAGATAGATCGGCAGCCAGGGCAGATCGAACATCGCGTTTGGGCCGGCGCCGGACAGGAAGGACCGAACGCTGTCGAGATCCCGCATCGGCTGCAGTCCGTCATTGCGATTGCCGAGCTTCAACGGCAGCCGCACGATCGTTTCATAGACCCGCCCGCTCAGCGCTTCATCGAGTCGCATGCCGATGCGCACGAGGATGCGACCGCGGATGAAATCGAGCAGGCCCTGCGCCGCATAGAGACCGGTCGCCAGAATCACCAGCCCGATCAGCGTGGGAATGCTGCGGCTCGGCAGCACGCGGTCGTAGACTTCGAGCATGAAGATGGCGCCGGTGAGCATCAGGATGTTGCTCATCCCGCTCATCAGGCCGATCGAAATGAAGGCCCCGCGGCAAGCGGCGAGCGCGTTCGCGAGCTCGGAGCGTTGCTGGTTGGGCCGCCGAACGGGTTGCCGCATCGACGATGATCCTTCGCGACGACATCAACGATTTGTCGCGCCGCCATCGAAACCATATTACCAGCAGTTGCAACTCTTAACGTGAATTAACCATAAGAATATAAGGCATTGGAAACAAGCCTTTTTTTAACGGCACGGATATTCCCCCACTGTTTGTTCCCGCCGACGAAACCAAAGCCGGGTTCGGTCGTTAATGAGTGTGACGGCAAGTTGGAAGGATTGGGGCTTCAAATGGATAGGTTCGACCAGTTTTTTAGCGCCGAGGCTTTGCGTTACGATCGGAATGCGGCCGACTGGCTAAGCTGTCACGCCGCAAGGCCAAGGAGCTCCGGCGCCCGGGCGTCGTCATCGCTCCGACGTGGGGTGATAGTCTGGCAGTCATTCTTGGATCTCTTTTTCAGCAGCAGCCAGCCCAGCCCATTCCGCTCAGGCACCGCCGTTAGCTAGCGTCCGTCCGGGGTTCGGACGCCGACCCATGCGTCTCGGATCTGGTGGTAATGCACCTGCGGATCGTAGGTCGGCACGCTGAGGCCGAGCACCTGCGGCGACAGTCGTCCGGTGGCGGCAAGCAATCCGTAGGAATTCACCAGCCGGTCGCGCTGCGCCACCACGAGCGCGATCCGCGCGTTGACCAGTTCCTGCTGGGCGTTGAGCACGTCGAGGGTGGTGCGCTGGCCGAGGCGGGCCTCCTCGCGCACGCCGTTCAGCGCGGCTTCGGCCGCCTTCACCTGGTTGCGGGTCGACTCGATGGAGCGCTTGGCGGCTTCGAGCTGCGCCCACGATTGCTGAACGCCGAGCCGCGCCTGATCGCGCGCGACGCTGAGTTCGAGTTGCTTCTGGCCTTGAATTTCCTTGGCCTGACGGATCGCGGCGTATTCGGCGCCGCCCTGATAGAGCGGCGCCGAATATTGCACGGTGCCGGCGGCGGTGAAGGACTGCTGCTGGTTCAGCGCGGTCTCGTAGTTCTTCTGCACCGAGCCCTGCAGCGACAGCGTCGGCTGCAGCGCGCCCTCGGCGACCTTGACCTGATGCAGGGCGATATCGACGTTGTGCTGGGCGGCGGAGACGGCGGCGTTCTGCGCGATGCCGGCGGCCATCGCGGCGGCCAGCGTGTTCGGCGTGAAGCGGTCGACCGGCGCGGCCGGCGAAAGCTTGCCCGGATCGAGGCCGATCACCTGCCGGTAGGCGGCGCGGGCGCTGGCGTAGTTGGCCACCGCCGTGGACAACTGGGTGCGGCCGACGTTGAGGCGGGCCTCCGACTGCGAGACGTCGGTGGCGGTGACGTTGCCGCTCTCCAGCCGCGCCCGGGTCTGCCGCAACTGCTCGGTCAGCACGTCGATGTTCGAGCGCTGCAATTCGAGGATGCCGCCCTCGCGCAACAGGTTCATGTAGGCGGTGGCGGCGTTGAGCAGCACGGTCGCTTCCAGCCCGCGCAAGGTCTCGCGGGCGGCCAGCACCTGGCTTTCGGCGACGCGGGTGCGGTTGACCTGGCTTTCGGCGACGCGGGTGCGGTTGGCGGTCTGGAAGCCGTTGAGCAGGGTCTGCGTCACCGTCGCGCCGACGCCGCGCGGGTTGTTGACGCCGCTCTGGGTGAAGAACACCGGCGGCGCGTTGAGCGGCGTGGTCGAGCCGACCTCGCGAATCGTGGTCGATAGCGACTGCATGCCGATGTTGGCGGTGGCCACCGCGCGCGGCCGATAGCCGGCGAGGGCGGTCGGCACGCCTTCGTCGGTGGCGCGCACAAACGCCCGCTGCGCATTCAATTGCGGATTGTTGACGTAGGCGTAGCCGAGGGCCGATTCCAGCGTGTCGGCCGCCGCCGGCCCGGACAGCAGACAACACAGCGCAGCAACGGCCGTGCGCCTGTCCGTCCACTTACCCACGCGCTCGGATTTCATCGACCTCTCGCAGCCGCACTCAACAACCGCCACCATCCCCTTGAGTCAGAGCTGGCAGACCCCCTTCGACGTTCTGCCTCGAAGGAACGACATTGCCGAATCTGAACTATCGAGGGATCTCGCCACGCCAATACCGATGCTCAGCGGATCCCAAAACTTTACTTGGCCGCGGCGAGCGAAAGTTAGCGCGGACCGTCCGGCGGCCGTGGCGGCGCGCGCTCTGGCGCTGGCGCCGGTCCCGCAAAAGCAGGCCCCGCCGGGGGTGCACCCGGCGGGCGCGGCGGCGGCTCGCCTGCGGCGGCGCCCGGCGGCTGCGGCTCGGGGGCCGATCCCGAGCCCACCGTCTTGGAAATCAAATCCTGCAACTCGGTCCAGGTCCAAGAGCGGGAAACGCCGGCTGCTGCTGTATTGTTTGCCGACGCGCCGGGCGGGGCGTCGTGGGCGGCCTGCGGGCCATTGGTCGGCGTGCGCGGCACCGCCGTCGGCGAGGGGCGTTCGGATGGTCCGGGCAGATTGCTGGCGGGGGTCCGCTCCAGCATCGGCAGGCTGGCGCCGGCGGGCCGCTGCCGTGCCGCCTCGCTGTTGTCGGGCACCGTGGTGCCGGCCGGCCCCGCCGCGGCGGGCGCCGGATTGGGCTGCAACGGCGTATCGACGTTGCCCAGGATGACCGGCAGGCCATCCTTGCCGCTGCCGATGATGACGATCTTGGCGTTCGGCGACTGCGCGAGTTGCAAGGTCGCTTCGATGCCGCGCCAGCGCACGTAGGAATCGGAAATGCCCTGCGCCACCGTCTGCTGGAAGTCGCGGATGCCGTTTGCCTCGATTTGCTTGCGTTCGGATTCCTTCTTCTCGCGTTCGACGCGGAAGCCGTACTCCTGCACGAAATAGTACTGCTCGATCTTGCGGTTGATCGCCGCGTTCACCGCCGCGGGCAATTCCAGCCCGAGCACCAGCGTGTCGTAGATGATCAGCAACTCCTGCAGCGAAATCTTGTAATGTTCGCCGTACTCGCTTTCGAGTTCGTTCCGCTGCATCGTGCTCTGGCCCAGCATGGCCTCGGTGTGGGTGCGGATCTTCTTCTGGATTTCCTGGCGCTTGGTCGAATAGATCTCCTCGGCGGTGTATTCGGCGAAAATTTCCCGCGCGCGGTTGCCGATCTCGGGGCTGAGCATTCGCTTGATGTAGTCCGGTCCGATGGTCTGGTGCAGCTGCGGCACCGCGTCGTGCTTCAGCCGGAACCGGATGTCGATCGTCGCGGTCAGGTTCACGCCGTCCTTGGAGATGGCGTTGTAGGTGTCATCGTGGGTCTGCAGGCGCAGGTCGTACAGGAACAGCTTGTCCCACGGCAGCAGCACGCGCATGCCTTCGTCTTTCAACATGCGCGGATCGAGCTGGGTGCCGCCGCGAAACCGCTTCCAGAGGATCCCGACATGGCCGGTCGGGACGGTGACGATCACGTTCGGAGCGATCAGGAAGCTCACCAGCGTGGCGACCATCAGATAGATGATGATGACCGGCAGGCTGTGCTCGACGAACCGCCACCACCGGTAACGCTTCGGCGGCGGGTTCTCATCCAGCGATTCAGGATGCGGTTTCATCAGCCGGTCTCCACCGAACTTAACTCAGTGAAACGCCCCTCGTCCATGCGCAGCCGGCGGATCGGAATGTCCATCTCGTCGATGTAACGATCGTCGTGCGAGATGGCCACCACGGTCACGCCCGCGCGATACAGCGCCGGCAGGAACTCGAAGTAGAACTTGCGGCGGAATTCCGGGTCCTGGTCGGCGGCCCATTCGTCCAGCATCAGCACCGGGCGTTTTTCAAGTTGCGCCACGATCAGCGCTAGCCGGCGGCGCTGGCCGCTCGACAGGTCGGTGGTGCGAAACTCGCCGTGCGTCAGGCGGGTCTTTTCCTTCAGCTTGTATTCCGTCAGCATCGCTTCGAGCTCGGCCGGGTCCGGATCGTCGATTCCGTAAAGCCGTTGGAACAGGTGGAAGTCGGGAAAGATCGCCGTGATCAGGCTGCGGTACTGCTCGAACCTCTCGCCCTCGACCGGCGTGCCATCGAGCAGTAGTTCGCCAGCGGAAGGACGGTAAAAGCCGGCGAGGATCTTCATGAACGTCGATTTGCCGGAGCCGTTGCCGCCGGTCAGCATGACCATGTCGCCGGAATTCAGCGTGAAGTTGAACGGGCCGACACGGAACACGGTATCGGCCGACTTGCCCGGATAGTGGAATTCGACGTCCCGCACCTCGATCTTGCTGAACTTCTTTTGCGGCTCGATCGACTCTTCCGAGAGGCTGGTGATGCCGGCCAGCTTGACTTCGAGTTGTGCGAGACGGTCGGCGGCGGCGTTGGCGGCGGCGATAATCGGGATCGACTGCACCAGGCCCGAGCATGCGCCGACGATGAACACGAGCGCGGTCACCGCCTTGGTGATCGAGCCCGCCTGGATCGCCGAGGAGAACAGCGGCACGACGAACGCCACGGAGCCGAGCAGGATGTACAGCGACGTCTGCAGCAGCACCATGCGGCGATAGGTTTCACTCTGGGCCCGAATCTTGATGTTGGCGGCGGTGCGCGAAACTTCGACGACGTGGTCATAGAGGGCGTCGCTGCGTGCGCGGTTGAGGCGCACCTCCTTGAAGCCGTCGAGCACGTCGCTCAAACGGTCGTACAGGCGGTTTTCCCACTGACCGGCTTCCCGCATCTCTGCCTGATGCTGCTTGGTCTTGGAGTGGAAGATGGCCGCGCCGGTGCCGACGATGACCACACTCAGCACGAACGCCGTGAACGAAAGGTAAGCCACATAAGCTGTCACCAGCGTGATCAGCAGCGCGCCTTGCACAGCGAACGCCAGCATGTTGCTGGCCTGCGTCAGGATCGCGGTATCGCCCGTGATGGCGGAGACGATCTCGGCGCGGCCGATTGTCTCAAGCGGCAGCAATTCGGCGCGCCGCACGTAGTCCATCAGCCGCACCCGCAGCTTATGAATGATGGCGCCTATCTCGGCGGTGGTGGTGATCAGGATGAAGTGCTGCGCTTGCACGAACAGCAGCAGCGCGACGACGAAAAATCCGGCCGCCCACAGGCTGATCTCGCCCTTGTCGGCGGCGCCCGCGCCGGCGTTGATCGCGCCGATCAGTGCCGTGGTGCTGACCCCGCCCATGGCGGATACGAACACCAGCCGGCCAATCGAGCTGACCATTTCGCGGCGAACAAGCTGGAGAAAGGACATAACGCTACGCCGCCCGTTCGATTTCTAAGAGGCGCCGATCCTGGAGAACGCTGAGCACGGCAGCCCGCAACGGCATCCTAGCTGCTCCGTGCGCGGCGCAGCAATTCAGTTTGCCGCGCCAGCTCGGCGCGGCGGGCCATCTCGGCCCGGCGCGAGGGGCCGGTGATCAGCAGCATCAGCAACCCGAGCACCGGGGTGATAGCGAGCGACAACAGAAAAGTGCCGGTGAAGCCCATCCGCCGCTGGCTACCGCAGAGCCCGACGAGGATCGCGAACACAACATAGGCCGCCAGGACAGCAAGCGGTAACACCATGACGCAACGTCTCCCTCGACACAGCCGGCCCGACGTTCGAGCCGGCGTTCCCGTGACACGGGCAAGCGCCTGACGATCAGGTGCCCGTTGCCCGCTGGCTCAGTTCGGCCCGGGCGCCGGGGTGGTCGGAGCATCAGACGGCGTTCCGCGCCACTTCGCCTGCTGCGCCTTGAACTTCGCCTGCTGCACCTTGATGAATTCGCGATAGTCCGGCGGATCGAAATCCAGAAGCGTGCCGCCCGAGGCGAAATGCTTCATGAAAACCTTGCCGATCACGTAGGTGGCTCCAGCGGAGTACACCGGCATGGTCAGCGCGCCGATTGCCGATCCAATCCCTGGAATGCCCTTGATCAGGCTGCCGAAGGTCATCGCCGTCGTCGTCGCGGTGCTCGCCGGAATGAGCGAGCCTGCGAGGCCCGCGATCACCGACTTGCCGCGGTTGTCGTTGAACGGCACCCCGTAGATTTCCGAAAGCCGCCGCAGCATCTGGATCTGTACGCCGCCGACGGCGACCACGTCGATCAGTGGCACCGGAATAAGGCCGGCCGCGCCCGACCAGAGTGAAAACCGGTCGACCAGCTGGGACGCGGCTTCTTCGCGCTCCGATTCGGTCATCGGTGTGGTGGCGGCAGTAAAGGATTCGGTTGTCATGATTCGGATTCCCCTCAGGTCGCCAGTCGCCGCTCCGCCGGGGTCGATCGCACGATCGAAGGTGCGAAAGTCCGCGCCAGCCCTAGAGTCATAACAGATCGTGTCAGCGGGTGCCAAGCCCTTGTGCGGTTGTGCGTAACGCTTCCGGGACACCGGGCGGACCGCCCGGTTTGATTGTGACGGAATCACCGCGCGGACACACGGTGGCCGGCGCGGCAAAGAGCGGTCAAAACCGTCGCGGCGCGCTATGATCCGCCGGCACGTGCCATGGGCGGGGGGGGGTATCGTGCGTCGTGTTCTCGTTTTGCCACATCAGCCTCCGGAGGCGACGACCCCATCGGCGCAAAATTTCAACAAGGAATTGCAGGAATGACGAAATGCATTTCGATGGCCGGCCTGGCGCTGATCTGCGGCACGGGCGTGTTGCTTGCCCAGGAGCCGGCCCCGAAGTCGACCACGGCCGGCGTGTTCACCGACGAACAGGCCAAGCGAGGCGCCGCCGCTTACAGCGCCAACTGCGCCGCCTGCCACGGGGCGGAGCTTCGCAGTTCCGATCGGGAAATCCCTCATCTGACCGAGAAATCGTTCAAATTCGGCTGGATCGGCAAAACCATCGCGGAGAGGTTTGAGTTCATTCGCGAAACCATGCCGCCTAAGGTGGAGAAGAAGCTTCCCGATCAAGTCTACCTGGACATCGTGACGTATATTCTGCGGTTCAATAAAATCCCGTCGGGCGATCGGCCGCTGAAGGCGGATGTCGAAATCCTGAAGCAGATTTTGATCGAGGCGCCGCCGGACTAGAACGCGGGCTCGTTGATACGCGGCATAGCCACGGCGCGCCCATTCGTGATCGGTGAGCTAGCAGCGCGTGATTCAAGCACTCCGTTCGCTGCGGATGATTCGCACCTCAACTCGGGCGGCCGCTTTGGTGAAAGTGCGGGCATCGCTCGACACGGGTTAACGAGAGCCACTATGAGTTCACGCCCGCGATGAACGCAACACATTCGCCCTTTGCGTCCCTCGCGCGCGCCGTCGATGCCGTGTCCATCCCGGGCATCGTTGTCGAGCACCGGCTGATCGCCGATGGAGACGAGCGGGCCCTGCTGCCGGAGGAGATGCCGGCGTTCGCGGCGAGCGTGACGAAGGTGCGGCGCGCCAGCGGCGCGGCGCGCATCGTCGCGCGTCAGTTGTTGGCGCGCTTCGGGCAGCCGCCCCAGGCGATCCCGCGAGGCACGGCTGGGATGCCGCTTTGGCCGACCGGTATCGTCGGTTCGATGGCGCACGACGACACGGTCGCGGTCGCGGCCATGGCGGCGCGGCGGGATTTTCTCAGCGTTGGCGTCGATGTGGAGCCGGCTGAGCCACTGGAGCCGGGCCTGCTCGATATCGTCGCCACCGCGAACGAGCGGCAGTGGGCGAAGGACGACCCGCTGGCGGGACGTCTGCTGTTTGCGATCAAGGAGGCGATCTACAAGGCGGTCTATCCGCTCGACCGCATCTTCCTGGATCACCATGACGTCGAGGTGAACCTGACCGATGGGACCGCCGTGGTCCGGCAGGGGAGGGTGGTCCGGTTCCGCCATTGCGCTGCAACGCACATGGTGGTCCTGGCCTTCATTCCGGTCGCCGAGGTTCCCCCTTGAGTTTTCCCAATAGGCTGAAACGGCAAAAATATGTGGTAACTCAATCGGTTGGCCAAAATTCAGACAAATTCTGCATGAACAGTGCAACGCGTGTTATTTAATTGCGTAAACGGCCAATTGTTGTTTTTAGTCATAGGACTAGCGGGATGGTAAACGACCCTTTCTGCCGCTTTGGCCGGGGCTCCGGCTGAGGTAGTTTAAGGGCGCCGGTGAGGGAATTAAGGTGTGGGCCCCTCGCACCGTGGCTTTCGGTGAGCAGGGATCGTTTCGTCAGTGTCTGATCCGAGTATGGGTTCCGGGGAGTTGGAGGTCGGTCGGCCGCGCGCGCCGGCCGGCGAAGCGCGTGCGTTGTCGAGCCCGCAACTCGGCATCTGGTTCGCACAAAAACTCGACCCGGCGAGCCCCGCCTACAACATCGGCGAATACTTCGAGATCGGCGGCTCGGTCGTGCTGCCGCTGTTCGAACGGGCGCTGCGGCAGGTGGTCGGCGAAGCGGAATCGTTGCGACTGCGGTTTTTCGAGGAGGCCGGCGAGCCGCGCCAGGTTGTCGCCGAGCAGGCCGCCTGGCCGCTGCCGATCGTCGATGTCGGCGGCGAGGCCGATCCGCGTGCGGCGGCGCTGGCATGGATGCAGGCCGACCTTGCGCGGCCGGTCGATCCGCTGGCTGGACCGCTATTCGGCTTCGCGCTGCTGAAGGCGTCAGCCACGCGGTTCTTCTGGTACGCGCGCTACCACCATCTCGTGCTCGACGGTTACGGCATGTGGCTGATCGCCCGCCGCGTCGCCGAGGTCTATACGGGCCTCTGCGCGAGCGCGCCCGCGCGCGGCGATGCGTTCGGTCCGCTCGCGGCGCTGCTCGACGAGGACGCCGCGTACCGGACGTCGCGGCCGTTCGAGAACGACCGGCGGTTCTGGAGCGAAACGCTGGCTGCGCGCCCGGAGCCGGGCAGCCTCACGCTTAGCGACCGGCCGTCGACGCGCTCGGCGAGCTTCCTGCGCGAAACGCTGCTGCTGCCGCCAGCCTGCGAGCAGGCGCTGCGGCAACTGGCGGCGCGCCGCCGCGCCAGTCTCGCCCGCGTCATGGTGGCCGCCACCGCGATCCTGCTGCACCGTCTCAACGGCGCCGACGACGTCGTGATCGGTGTGCCGGTTGCCGCCCGCGGCGACGGGTCGCGGCGGGTGCCCGGCATGGCCTCCAACGTGGTGGCGCTCCGGCTCGCGCTGCATCCGGGCATGACCGCCGCCGCCGTGCTCGACCAGACGGCGCAGCGGCTGCGTGAAGCCTTGCCGCGCCAGCGCTATCAACTCACCGACATGCGTCGCGACGTCGGTGGCGACGTCGATGCCCGCGGACTGTTCGGTCTCAGCATTAACGTGATGCCGTTCGACTACGCCTTCGGCTTTGCGGGGCTGTCCGCCACCGCGCATAATCTTTCGCTCGGGCCGGTCGAGGATCTGTCGATCTCGGTGTATGACCGCGCCGACGGCCAGCCGCTGCGCGTCGATCTCGACGTCAATCCGGCGCTGCATACGGCGGCCGATCTCGCCGGCTACAGCCGGCGCTTCCTGCTGTTGCTGACGGCGCTCGCTGACGCCGAGCGCCCGGTCGGCAATCTCGAACTGCTGGAACGCGCCGAGCGCGAGACCCTTCTCGACCTTTGGAACGACACCGCTCGGCCCGCCTCGTTCACCGCGTTCCCCGCGCTGTTCGCGGCGCAGGCGGCACGTACGCCGAACGCTGTTGCGGTGATCGGCGAAGCCGGCCGGCTGACCTACGCCGAGTTGGATGCCCGCTCCAACCGCCTCGCGCATCATCTGCGCAGCCTCGGCGTCGGGCCGGAGGCCGTGGTGGCGCTCTGCGTCGAGCGTTCGCCGGACATGCTGGTCGGCGTACTCGGCATTCTCAAAGCCGGCGGCGCCTACCTGCCGCTCGACGCCGGCCATCCGCGGGAGCGCCTGGGCTTCATGTTCGGCGACGCTGGCGTGTCGGTCCTGGTGACGCAATCCGCGCTGGTGGAGCGGCTTCCGGTTTCGCTGACGGCGGCGGCCGTCGTTCGCCTCGACGCTGACGCCACGGCGATTGCGCGTCGCCCGGCTCACGCACCGCCGCTGGCGCTCGACCCGCATCACGCCGCTTACATCATCTATACGTCCGGTTCGACCGGCGCGCCGAAAGCCGTCGTCGTCGAGCATCGCAGCCTGACCAACAAGATGATCGCGCTCGGCCGCGACTTCGAGGTGGACGAACGCTTCCGCGCCGCGCTGCTGATCTCGTCGGCGTTCGATCCGTCGATCGAGCAGGCGCTGCTACCCTTGATGGGCGGCGGCGCGGCGGTGGTGGTCAGCGACGCGGTTCGCGAGTCGCCCATGGCGTTCTGGCAACAAGTCCAGCGCGACGGCGTGACGTTCATCAGTTGCGTGCCGTCGTTCTTCGAGTCGGTTCTCCGCGAGGCTCCATCCGATGCCTCGCTCGACCATCTGGCGCTCGGCGGCGAAGCGTTCACCGCCGAATTCCGCACCGAGATCGCGCGCCACGTCAGCGTCGGCCGGCTCACCAACCTTTACGGGCCGACCGAGACCACGATCGACGCGGCATCCCATCGCATCACCGGCGATGAATCCGGCCCGGTGATTCCGATCGGCCATCCGATGGCGAACTATCGCACCTACGTGCTCGATTCCGGGTTGGAGCCGGTGCCCGCTGGTATCGTCGGCGAGCTTTACGTCGCGGGCCTGGGTCTGGCGCGCGGCTATCTGCGCCGCGCCGCGATCACCGCCGAGCGCTTCGTCGCCGATCCGCATGGGATCGCGGGCAGCCGCATGTACCGCACCGGCGATCTGGCCCGGTGGCGGCCCGACGGATTGCTGGAATTTCTGGGCCGTGCCGACGCCCAGGTGAAGCTGCGCGGATTCCGCATCGAGCCCGGCGAGATCGAGGCCGCGCTGATCCGCGAGCCCGGCGTTGCGCAGGCCGCGGTGATTGCGCACGACGATGGCGCGGGCAGCAAGCGGCTGATCGGCTATCTTGTCGCGACCGAAGGCGCCGCGATCGATCCGGCCGTCTTGCGAGCCACGCTGGGACGCCAGCTTCCCGATTACATGGTGCCGTCGGCGCTGATCGTACTCGACCGCCTGCCGCTTACACCGAACGGCAAGCTCGATCGCCGCGCGCTGCCTGAGCCCGACCGCGACGCGACGCGTGCCTATCGCGGTCCGCGAAGTCCGCAGGAGGTCATCCTGTGTTCGCTGTTCGCCGAAGTGCTCGGGCTTCCGCGGATCGGCATCGACGATAATTTTTTCGAGCTGGGCGGCCACTCGCTGCTGGCGACGCAGCTGATCAGCCGTATTCGCGCGGCGCTCTCCGTGGAGGTTTCGATCCGTGGCCTGTTCGAAGCGCCGACCGTGGCGGCGCAAGCATTGCGCCTCGGCTCCGCCGAACAGGCGTTGCGCGCTCCGCTGGTGGCGATGCCGCGGCCTTCGGAAATTCCATTGTCCTATGCGCAGCGGCGTTTGTGGTTTCTGCATCGCCTGGAGGGGGCGACCGGCGCTTATCTCATTCCGGTGGCGACGCGGCTGTCCGGCGCGCTCCACCGGGCGGCGCTGGAGCAGGCGCTGGGCGATCTTGTCGCGCGGCACGAAAGCCTGCGGACCCTGTTCCCCGAAACGTCGGGTGTGCCGCATCAGTTGATCCTGCCGCCATCCAAGGCGCGGCCTTCGCTGGGAGTAAGCAGCGTCGGCGAAGCCGAATTGCCAGCGGCGCTGGCGGCGGCGGCATCGCGCGGGATCGATCTCGCCGACGCGATTCCGCTGCGGGCGCATCTGTTCGAAATCGGCGAAGACGAACACGTTCTCGTGCTGCTGCTTCATCACATCGCCGGCGACGGCTGGTCGATGGGGCCGCTGTGGCGCGACCTGTCGGCGTTCTATCGCGCGCGCTGCGCGGGTCAGGCCGCGGTGCTTCCGCCACTGCCGGTGCAATATGCCGACTACACGCTCTGGCAGCAGGCGGCGCTCGGCGGCGAGAGCGACCCCGACAGCGCCATCGCGCGGCAGCTTTCATTCTGGACCGCGGCGCTCGACGGTATTCCGGATCAGATCGAACTGCCAACCGATCGGCCGCGCGCCGCGGTGTCGAGCCATCGTGGCGGCAGCGTCGCGTTCGAACTTTCGCCCGCGCTGCACAAGGGTCTTTCGTCGCTCGCCCGCGAAACCGGCGCGAGCCTGTTCATGGTGTTGCAGGCCGGGCTGGTCGGGCTGTTGAGCCGTCTCGGCGCCGGCGACGATGTGGCGATCGGCAGTCCGATCGCAGGCCGCACCGACGCGGCGCTCGACGATCTGATCGGCTTTTTCGTCAACACGCTGGTGCTGCGCACTGACAGCAGCGGCAATCCCAGCTTCCGCGATCTGATCGCGCGGGTGCGGCGCGGCAACCTCGCGGCCTACGCTCATCAAGATCTTCCGTTCGAGCGGCTGGTCGAGGTGATCAACCCGGCGCGCTCGATGGCGCGCCATCCGCTGTTCCAGGTGATGCTGGTGTTCGCCGCCGATGAGGGTGGCGGCGCTATTGACCTGCAGGGGCTGAATGCGCGCCCGCAGGCGGTCGCCACCGCGAGCGCCAAATTCGATCTGTCGCTGTCATTGTCGGAGCGGCGCGGGCCGGATGGAGCGCCGGCCGGCATCGAAGCCGTGCTGGAATATGCAGCCGATCTGTTCGACGAAGCGAGTGTCGTAACGTTCGGCTCCCGGCTGGTCCGTTTTCTGGCCGACGCGGCGGAAAATCCTGCCCGCGCGCTTGGCAACATCGACATTCTCGACGCCGCAGAGCGCCGCACCATCCTGCGCGAGTGGAACGATCACCCGCTGGTGCCGGCGGTCGGCGAGGCGGCAGGGTTTGCCTCGGATGCGACGCTGCCCGGATTGTTCGCCGCGCAGGCTGTCCGCACGCCCGATGCCGTTGCGGTGACGTTCGAGGGGCGCGCGCTCACCTATGCGGAACTCGACGAGCAGGCCAACCGCCTCGCGCATCATCTGCGCGGACTGGGTGTCGGCCCCGAGACCATCGTGGGACTCTGCGTCGAACGCTCGCCGGATATGCTGGCCGGCATCCTCGGTATTCTGAAAGCCGGCGGCGCCTATCTCCCGCTTGATCCAGCCTATCCGCGCGAGCGGCTGGCGTTCATGGTGGCTGACGCCAGCGCTCGCGTGCTGGTCACGCAATCCGCGCTGCTCGACCGGCTGCCCGAGGGCGTGGCCGCCGGCGCCGAAGTGGTGAGGCTCGACGCCGACGAGGCAGCCATCGCGCGGCAGCCCGCCACCGCGCCGCCGGTCGCGATCGATGCGCGACACACGGCCTATGTCATCTACACGTCGGGCTCCACCGGCAGCCCGAAGGGCGTCATGGTCGCGCACCGCAACGTGGTGAGGCTGTTCACCACCTCCGATCGCCATTTTCATTTTGGCAAAGACGATGTGTGGACGCTGTTCCACTCGTTTGCCTTCGACTTCTCGGTCTGGGAAATCTGGGGCGCGTTGCTCTATGGCGGCCGGCTGGTTGTCGTGCCGTACGAGACGAGCCGCTCGCCGCTGGAATTCCTGCGGCTGTTGTCGCGCGAACGCGTCACCGTGCTCAATCAGACGCCGTCGGCCTTCTATCAGTTGATGCAGGCGGATCATGAAAGCGATGACGAAAAACATCCGCTGTCGTTGCGCTCGGTCGTGTTCGGCGGCGAAGCCCTCGATCTGCGGAGACTGACCGATTGGTATCAGCGGCACCCGCAGGACGCGCCGGTTCTGGTCAACATGTACGGCATCACCGAGACGACGGTGCACGTCTCGTATCGCGCGCTCGACGAAGCGACGGTAGCCGCGAACGCAGGCAGTCTGATCGGCCGGGGCATCCCCGATCTGCAGGTCTATGTTCTGGACTCCGGCCTTGAGCCGGCGCCCGCCGGTGTTGTCGGCGAGTTGTATGTGGCCGGCGAGGGTCTGGCGCGTGGTTATCTGAACCGGGCGGCGCTGAGCGCCGAACGGTTTGTCGCCGATCCGCATGGTGTTCCGGGCGCCCGCATGTACCGGACCGGCGATCTGGCGCGATGGCACGCCGACGGCGGGCTCGAGTTCCTGGGCCGCGTCGACGCGCAGGTGAAAATTCGCGGCTTCCGCATCGAGCCCGGCGAGATCGAAGCGGCGTTGCTGCTGGATGCGAGCGTGTCGCAGGCCGTGGTGATTGTCCGCGACGATGGCGCGGGCAGTCAGCGGCTGGTGGGTTACGTGGTGCCGGCGGCTGGTGCCACCATCGATACCGCGGCGCTGCGGTCGGCGCTGTCGCGCCGATTGCCGGACTACATGGTGCCTTCGGCGCTGGTGCGTCTCGACGCGCTCCCGCTGACGGCGAACGGCAAGCTCGACCGCCGCGCGCTGCCCGAGCCGGAGCTTGGATCGACGCAATTGCATCGCGCTCCACGCACGCTGCAGGAGGCCATCCTCAGCGAATTGTTTGCCGAAGTGCTGCGGCTGCCACGGGTGGGCGTCGACGACAACTTCTTCGAGTTCGGCGGACACTCTCTGCTGGCGTCGCGGCTGATCAGCCGCATCCGCGCCGCGCTCAACGTCGAGGTTGCGATCCGCAGCCTGTTCGAAGCGCCGACGGTCGCGGAGCTTGCGGCGCGGTTGTCATCGGAGGTGGCGGTGCCGCGCGCGCCGCTGGTGACGCAAACCCGTCCGGCGGCAATTCCGTTGTCCTTCGCGCAGCGGCGGTTGTGGTTCCTGGAGCGGCTGGAGGGCGTGAGCGGGACGTATTTGATCCCGCTGGCGGTGCGGCTCACCGGCGCGCTTGATCGGGCCGCGCTCGAACACGCGCTGGGTGATTTGGTCGGGCGGCACGAAAGCCTTCGCACCATATTCCCGGACCATCTGGGCGTTCCGTCACAACTGATCCTGGACCCGTCGGCATCGCGGCCACCATTCGAGGTGGTCCAAGTCGATGAAGCGGCGTTGCCCGCGGCGCTCGCTGCCGCGGCGTCGCACGGGTTCGACTTGTCGCGCGAGATACCGCTGCGCGCGCATCTGTTTGAGCTGGGCGAGCACGACCATGTTCTGCTGTTGCTGCTGCACCACATTGCCGGCGACGGCTGGTCCTTCGCCCCGCTGTGGCGCGATCTGTCGGCGTTCTACCGGGCGCGTTTTGAGGGCGTGGCCGCCGTGCTGCCGCCACTGCCGGTGCAATATGCCGACTACACACTGTGGCAGCAGGCGGTGCTGGGCGACGAAGCTCACCCGGACAGCGCCATCGCGCGGCAGCTTCAGTTCTGGAAGACCGCGCTGCATGGTCTGCCGGATCAGATCGACGTGCCGGCCGACCGGCCGCGTCCGGCGATGTCGAGCCATCACGGCGGGCATGTGCCGGTCGCCATCTCGCCGGAGTTGCACGGGGCGCTCGCGGCCTTGGCGCGCGGCGCCGGCGCGAGCCTGTTCATGGTGCTGCAGGCGGCGCTGGCCGGGCTGCTCAGCCGGCTTGGCGCGGGCGACGACATCGCCATCGGCAGCCCGGTCGCGGGCCGCACCGACGCGGCGCTGGACGATCTGGTCGGCTTCTTCGTCAACACGCTGGTGCTGCGCACCGACACCTCCGGGCGCCCAAGCTTCAACGAATTGATTGCGCGGGTGCGGACGCAGAACCTCGCCGCTTACGCGCATCAGGATCTACCGTTCGAACGGCTGGTGGAGGTGCTGAACCCGGCGCGGTCGCTGTCGAGGCATCCGCTGTTCCAGGTGATGCTGGCGTTCGAGACGGAGTCATCTGGGCAGGGCCAGCTCGATCTGCCGGGCCTGGCGGTCACACCGCAGCCGATCGTAAGCACCAGCGCGAAGTTTGATTTGTCGCTCGGGCTGACCGAACGGCGCGGGGCGGGCGGCGTGCCGGCGGGCATCGATGGTGTGCTGGAGTACGCGAGCGACCTGTTCGACGCGGCGACCGTCGCATCCATCGGCGTCCGGCTGATCCGGCTGTTGGAGGGCGCGGTTGCCGACGCCGGCCGACCGCTTGGGGAACTGCCGATCCTCGATGCGGTCGAGCGCGAGATCATTCTTCGCGAATGGAACGACACTGCCGAGGTTGTGCGGCCCGACACCTTGCCTGCGTTGTTTACGGCGCAAGTGGCGCGAACTCCCGATGCTCCGGCGGTGATCCACCGAGATCGCGTGCTGAGTTACGCGGCGCTCGATGCAGCAGCCAACCGGTTGGCGCACCACCTGCGCGGGCTCGGGGTGGGGGCCGAGGTCGTGGTGGCGATGTGCGTCGAGCGGTCGCCGGAGATGGTGATCGGGCTGCTCGGTATCCTCAAGGCCGGCGGCGTGTATCTGCCGCTCGATCCGAATTTGCCGCGCGAACGGCAGGCGTTCATGCTCGCCGACGCCGGCGCGGCGATGGTGCTGGCCCAGGCTTCGCTGGCCGATGGTTTGCCCGATGCCGCGATCGCGAGGTTTGACGATCCGGCGATCACGCTGCGACCGGCCACCACGCCGGATGTCACGATCGATCCGCGCCATCCCGCCTACGTCATCTACACGTCGGGTTCGACTGGCGCACCCAAGGGCGTCGTCGTCGAGCACGCGAGCCTCGCCAATAAAATGATGACCGTGGGTCATCTTTTCGGCGCCCGGCCCGGCTTCCGCGTCGCCCTCCTCACATCGTCGTCGTTCGACCCCTCGATTGAGCAGTCAACACTGCCGCTGCTTCACGGTGCATCCATTGTCGTTATCGATGAGGCGATGCGCGGTTCATCGCAGGACTTCTGGGAACAGGTCGTTGGTCAAAAAGTAAATCTGCTGAACTGCACACCGTCGTTTTTTGAATCCGTTCTTTTGGATGCTCCGAAAACGGCTTCGCTCGAACACTTGGTGCTCGGCGGCGAAGCATTGATCGCGGGACTCGGCCGGCGGATTTCGAACGCTCTCAAGATCAAACAAATTACCAATCTCTACGGTCCAACTGAAACCACGGTCGATGCGACCGGGCACGTGCTCTTGGGCAATGAAAGCGGTTCGCCCATCCCGATAGGCCGTCCGCTTCCGAACTATCGAACGTATGTTTTGGACTCTTATCTTGCTGCGGTTCCTGCGGGCGTTGTTGGGGAGTTGTACATCGCGGGGGTTGGTCTTGCGCGGGGGTATCTGAACCGTGTGGGGCT